>CAMAUE010000063.1 GCA_945861245.1 Singulisphaera sp. GP187 | reverse complement strand
TTTGCCTCCAACAACTTTGCTTCGACTTCTTGCTGTGCAGACAATGTGATGCGTGACATGTCAGTGCTCCAAATGTGTTTTTCCACGAAACCATTCTTGGCACTGACTGGTGTACAAAAATACTACCAACTATTCAGCTGCTTACCCGCCTATCCGGGTGACGCGAAGATCACGAATCAAAACGGCTTGACGCTGCTCCTGCCGTTCATCGATCAGCAACCTGTGGATTCAAAGCTGAACCGCGACCAAGCATTCGCCAACACCGTGTCCAACACCTGGAGTCCGACGTATTGGCCCGCCGGACAGAACCCAGCAGACACGGGCGGCACGCTTCAGGGCAATGCGACTACCAACGGTAACGGCATCATGATGTCCCTGCCGTTACACGTTTTCCGCTGTCCCAGCGAAAATGGCGACCCTTTCATTCCCGCAGGCACGGCCTACGGCCCCGGCGGAACGCTCACCGGCGCTAAAACAAACTATGACTTCATCGTTCGCGAATGGGACTACACCCGATGCAACACCTGGAAAAAAGACGGCGCCTTACGCTACATGTTTGGCCAAAACTCCGACTGCTCCATCTCGCAAGTCACCGACGGCATGAGCAACACCTTCATGCTCGGCGAAACGACTTTCACCGTTTATAACGGCATGTGCAATGCCTGGGGATATCGGGCCTGGGTCATGGTCGGCATCGACCCGGCCGGCTGGAACGCCTCTATCAACGATTGGAACTGGACTCCCGGTTCCGGAACGCCGATCACGCCGATACTCGGCCGGCTCGGCAGCTGGGCCTACCCCGGCAGCCTACACGCCGGCGGGTGCCATTTCGCGATGGGCGACGGCACAGTACGTTTCGTCTCGCAAACTATCGCGAAATCGCGCTTGGAAGAAATGGCCACCATCGCGGGCAACACCGTGGCGAACACGGACTAGGCGAACATTGGGAGTTATTCGCATCTCCTCGCCTTCGGACAAAGCCGGCGCATCGTCAGGAACGACAACGCTATCATGAACTTCGCCGTCCAGATCCACGGCTCACCGCTTTTCTTATTCTGTTCATTTTCGACGGGACAAACTTGCGATCAAAACGCGGATACCAGGCGACCCGGCTGTCTTCGCAGTTCGAGTCGCCTTGGGTAAAAACTCGCCGCTCACACGGCACGGCCTGCCGAAAATCAGTTAGTTCCCACCCGTCGTCGCCGGCGCACTCGGGTCGCGCCCGTTGACCCACGGGCCGCCCAGCCGCTGGTATTCCGGCGGTTCCAGCGTGCTGCCGGTCGTGCCGCCGGTCCAGCCGATGATCTGGTTCGGTCGGCCTCGTTCATGACTGCGGCGTTCCAGGCGCGTCGCCCAGCTGGCGTCGCCAACTACCGGGCGGCGGCGTTCGCGATCCCAGAACAGCACCTGGCCCTGGCGGTAGCTTTGTACGCCCATGTTGACTGTCGTGAACGCAGCCGCACCGAGTTCCGGCGTGCAGAACGTGTCGCGGTTGCGAGCACGAACGCAGCTCAGGAAGTTCTCCCAGATCGGCGTGCCCGAATTCGCCTCGGACATGCCGTCGCCATGCCACACGCCTTCGCGCCTCGCCGGTTGGCCGGCAACCGGGCGATTCGTCGCCGCCTGCGGTATCACTTCGTAGCCCCAATCGGTCGCCGCCACGCCGTTGCGCATGATCGCCTTCGAGCCAAACTTGACCGTCCCCGTGCGACCACGGATGACTTCGTCGATCGGGTGATCATTAATCATCGTCGCCGTGATGATCAGTTGGCAGCCTTCTTCGTAGTCGCAGACGATGGTCGCGACATCGGGCACATCGCGGCCGTCGTATTCGAGGTAGATGCCACCACCGCCGACGACACGAGCCGGATAGCGGACGCCCATCGCGGCGATGAGGCGGGTGACGCGATGCACGAACAGGTCGGTGAACATGCCGCCGCCGAACGCCCAGTTGCAACGCCATTGGGCGAACAACGCCCGATCGAACGGCATCTGCGGCGCGAGCGGCACGCCTTCCTCAACCGAGAAGCGATGGCCGAGGAACATGTCCCAATCGATCGTCGTCGGGTTCATGTCTTGCGTGAGCGGATAGTAGCGCCACTGCCCGACGAGCGAGTTGCGATAGTAGCTGGTCTGGGCCTGGGCGACATGCCCGATGCCGCCGCCGCGGATCATCTCGTTCGCTCGACGAAGACTCGGGTCGGCCATCCACTGCACGCCGACGGTCATGACGATGTTGTTGCGCCGAGCCGCATCGACGACGGCATGGGCCTCGTGGATCGTCTTGGTCATCGGCTTTTCGCAGTAGATGTGTTTGCTCGCATTGGCGGCGTCGATGCACATTTTCGCATGCCAATGGTCCGGCGTGGCGATGCAGACGGCATCGACATCGCGTGCCTCCAGCAACCGGCGATAGTCCTTGGTGACGTGAGCGCGGTCGTCAACGTTTAGCCCGCAGCGGCGCGCCGACGGGAACAGCCCGCGGCCACTCGCCGTGCCATCGGGCCGACGGCCAAGCGTGGCGTTGCCGTCCCAGACATCGCAGACGGCGACAGGTCGCACCGAGCGAGCGTTGGCCATCTGCATGGCGAGGATGACATCGATGTGCTGTTGGCAGCGTCCGCCGACGCCGAGGAAAGCGAGGCGGATCGCCTCATTGGCGCCCGGCGCCTGGGCATAGGTCTTGGCGTCCAGCGTCATCGCGCTGACCGCAGCGGCCGCAGCCGTCGATTGAAGAAAAGTTCGGCGTTTCATGAAGCAATCTCCCGAAAGAATCGCGGCAGCCATTCGCCCCCGGCCAGCGAATAAAAGCGCCGCAGAGTTTTGGAACGAAGTCGTTGAGGTGTATTGTCGCCGAAATCGAGCCGGAGACCAAAGGAATTTGGAAAAAAGGAGGAAGGATGCGGGATGAACATTGCCGCAAGCCCGCAGGCGAGCGAAGCGAGCCTGCGGGGTGATCGAATTTCAGATTGGGTCAGGAAAAGGTGTCAGGACCCTTTAATATAGGTATGTGCACCTACATTAAAGGGTCCTGACACCTTTTCCATCGCTTGATGCTGCAATAATATGATTGGGCGCTGCCGTAACGGCGTATGGAATGCTCCATGTAAGGGATGAGCAAAGCCCGCTTCGTGGCTGTCGGCTATCGACGCTGGCGGAATGACCCACGCATGAATCGGGATCGGCTGAGATTTTTGCGTTTCTTTGGGGCCTTCTAGCCGAGTCGCTCATGAACGATGATAAGAACGAGCTTCTCAATCTCGACCTCACCAAACTGAACCTTGTTGGGTGCGGATTGATTATGTGCTCGATGTGCTGCTGTTGTGGCGGGACGGGGGCCGAGACTTGGCTCCTGTTTGAATTGTTGCCTGACGGCGGATTGGTCCCCAAATTGATTTCATCCTTCCATGGATCGGCGCAATAGCCTTTTTCTGGGTTGTCCGTACAGGCTTGGAAGCGAACGGCATTAGCATTTTCCGAAGGCCACCAAAAAAGAAGAAACGACGACCACGACGCCAGGACTACGACGATCCATGAGGCGAGGAAAAGGCGTCAGGACCGGTTCCTGACACCTTTCCCTCGTTCCCACGCTTTGCGCGCAGAGCGTGGGAACGAGGCAAGCCACGAATCGCCGAATAGGAGATGCGCTATGACCACAGCGGATTTGTTGGACCAAATCGTGGGCCGGCTCGACGAGGTTCGCGGTCGATGCCCGGAGTTGCGTTTTGGGCAGTTGATCGCTACCATCGGTATGCTTGCGGAGGACGAGACGGGCCTATCCCTCTGGGATGTCGAGGACGCCGATTTTGCAGCGGCTCTTGAGCGTTTCGCTGCGGACATGGCACGCCGTGAGTCGGGCGACGCCGAACCGCTATCCGCCCCATGAAGGGTGAGGCACATTCCGTCCACGCCGACGATTCGGCATGATTTTCCGCGTCTCGTCAAATCCGTCGTCCACATCGCTGGCATGATCCGGAATGATGGGCGATGGGATTTATAGGTTAATATTCTTAGCGTCGTTCAGCCGCGTGACGCTCGGCCCGCGCTTCGCTGCGCGTCGTCGTCATTGCTTTCCTCGCTGCGTCAGCAGGTACGCCAGCAGGTGGTTGAAGTCATCGGCGCCGATCGTCTCGGCGATGTTCGCGGGCATCGGCGAGAGCGGGCTGATGCTGCGTTCGTCGATCGTGGCTTTGTCGATGCGCACGTCTTTGCCTTGATTGTCGGCGAGGATGACGATGTTGCCTTCTTCACGCAGGAACAGGCCATTGATCGTTTGGCCGGCCTTGGTGACGATCTGCGTGGTGCGGAAGGCCTGATCGACGTTGCGGTTCGGGTCGAGCATATCTTCGAGCAGGCGTTCGAGACCGCGGATGCCGATGCCATCGAGTTGCGGGCCGATCTTGGCGCCTTGGGTTGCGATCTGATGGCAGTTCGCGCAGGTCTTTTGGAATACCTTTTGGCCGAGGTCGGCGTCGGCTTTGAAGCCGGCGAAGGCGTCGCGCTTTTTCGCGATGAGTTCGAGCGATTTCTGATCGGCGGGCGGCAGGCCTAGCGTTAGCTTCTTGAAGCGGTCTTTCACGTTGATGATCTTTGTGCTCGTCAGGCGTAGCTCGATCGCGCGATCCTGTAGCAATCGCGGCGACGCCTTGCCGGCTTCGATGGCCTTGAGCAATTGATCGCCGCCGGATGCGTTGCCGCTCATGCCGAGGGCGATAGTCGTTTGCAATCGTGCCGGTGCGTTCTGCAACGCCTTGACGAGAGCCGACTGCGCTGCGGGATGATTCGTGCCGACGAGAGCATTGGCGACTTGCTCGCGGATGGCGATCGATTCCTTCTCGTTGAGCAAGATGTTACTCAGCGTCGGGATCGACTTGTCGGCATTGACGCTGACGAGCGTGGTGATGCACGTTTTTCGCAATGGCTCCGGCGTCGCGGCATTGCTGACAAGCGCGAGCAGTTGGGGCGTGCGGTCGAGTTTCAACGTGCCCGCCAACTCGACGCCGAGCATCGTGTCGTTGGCGTCGCTGGAATCGAGCATGTCAGCGACGAGTTTCTCGATGGCCGTGCGATCCGCCTTTGCAAGCACAGCACCCCGCTCCTGGCTGGCTTGCAGGATCGTCTTGAGCATCGCGCCTTGAGCGAGCTTGTTCTTCGGGAATTGCTTGACCGTAAACTGAATCGCCCACGGCACCGAACCTTCGCTTCCATAGCGCACGACATGATGCACGAACTCGCGCGTTCGCTCCACGCCCTCGGCAAATTGCGGGAGGTAGGTTTTCAAGTAATTGGCGGCCAGGGCGGTCTTCATCGAGCGACATACATCGGCAATCACGCGATGTTCCTTCTCGCTCCATTTCTCTGCTGAAGCATTGCGCAGCACATCTTTCGCGAGAAGCTGCGCGCGGATCGATAGGAGAGCCGCATGGATAAGATGATTGTCCGCTGCGGGCACGTTCAAGCGAAGAGTGACGACCGCCGACAGATGTTCCGCCGCCGGGTGTGTCGCCAGCGCCTCGACGGCGACTCGCTGCACGAAGGCGTCCTTGTCCTGGAGGCCAAGCTTGGCCATGGCGGTGTACTTGGGCGACCAGGTTTTTTTCTCGGTAAGGATGCGTTGCACATGGACGCGGACTTCCTTCTCCTTCGCCGAGGTTGCGCTGGCTAACGTGCTGTCGTCGAGTTTGCCGAGGCGTTCGAGAACCCACAGGGCGTGCGACTTTCGTGAGCCATCGCCGGCGTCGGCGATATCCTTGACGATCGGTTGCAGCGCCGCCACGGCTTCGGCGCCGCCGCGTTCGACGAGCTGGTCGGCGGCGAGCAGACGCACCGTGAGATTCGCATTCGATAGCGCGTAGACGAGCGCTTTGACGTCGGCCTTGGCGAGGTTCGTGACGGGCCGCGGGCCGTCCGTGCCATCCTTGCCGCGATAGACGATACGCCAGATTCGGCCTTTGTCGCGATCGCGGCCCGGGTGCTTCAGATCGATCTCGTAATGCCCGATGATGCGATTGTAAAAGTCGGCGATATACAAGCAGCCATCGGGCCCGAGTTTGACGTCCACGGGGCGGAACCACGGGTCTTGGCTGGTGATGAAGTTCTCCATCACCGCGGCTGGGCTGGTGCCGGTCCAGTCCAGGCGATAGGCGTTCAGGCGGTTGAGCACGACATCGCCGAGGAAGAGCTTGCCGTGGTACTCCTTCGGAAACTGGTCGGCGGCATAATAGGTGACGCCACAGAGCGCGGTCGAGTGGTCCTTGAACGTGTTCATATGCGGAGCGAAGCCGAGGCCGTCGTGCTTGTTGCCGAAATGTTCGTAGAGGGCGCCGCGCAACAACATCGTCAGCGGTCGGCTGTGGCAATCGCCAACGTAGAGATTGCCAAAGGGATCGAACGACAGCCCGAAGGGATTGACCTGGCCATGGGTAAAATGCTCGATGCGCGAGCCGTCGGCTTTGATGCGATAGGTGTTGCCCGAGGCCATGGCGATCGCGGTCGAGCCGTCTTTGCTCTTGACTTTAGAGACGTTGCGAAAGCCGTGGCAGGCGTAGATCCAGCCGTCGAAGCCGATTTGAAACTCACCCGTCATGCCATGCGTGTCGTCATGGCCAAAGCCGGAGTAAAGGATATCTCGTACATCGGCTTTACCTAATCCCTTCGTGTCGGTCATGCGCGAAATCGCCGGGATGCTATAAACGAGCGCCCCTTTATTGTCCGCTGTCGGCTGTATGCCGATCGGGATGTTGAGTTTGTCGGCAAACGTCGTGATCTTCCGCGCGCGACCGTCCGGACCGAAATCCTCAAGAATCTTGACGGCGTCGCGGCCCTGTCCGTCCTTGGCGGCGAACGGGTACTCGATCGTCTCGGTGACCCATAGCCTGCCCGCTGCATCGAATGCGATGTTGATCGGCTTGCGAATGTCGGGGTCAGCGGCAACGAGCTGAATCTCGAAACCGGGCGGAACCTTCAGCTTCTTGAGCTGCTCCTCAGGCCGAAGCGGCTCCGTCGCCGCGACATGCGGGCTAGGCGGCCATTTGGGCTTCTCCTTTTGTTGGCCTGACACGGGCAGGATGGAGATGGCGAGAAGGAGGATGGAAGCAAACGTGCGAAAGTGCATAAGTAAAATCCAAACGTAGGTAGTGACTGGAGCGTCCCAAATTCGTTGGCGGTACAAAATAAACTCAATCCACTGCGAGCTTGTCATCCATGGAAAATGTCGCATTTCCGAACGGGTCAAAGTTTTTCCGAGCCGCGACCGTCAGGGAGCGGCGGACAATATGCGCACGGCATCCAGTCGGCCGCTCCCTGACGGTCGCGGCTCGGAAAAGCGTCGAACGCATCCGTCGAAGGTGTACCATTGCCAACCTTTCTTGATCACCCAATCTATTTTATTCAATTCCTCGCCATCGAAGTTGCCCTTCCCGTGGAATAGAATTCCCACAGCCCCCGCTCACGCTCGCCGAAGGCGGGCGGCTAAACGTGAATGGCTTTGGAATCGTCGAATGCCGAACGTCGCACTCGCTTTCTATTGGCATCAGCATCAACCGTATTACCCGGACGACCAGACCGGCGAAAACGCGTTTCCCTGGGTTCGTTTGCACGGCGTCAAGGACTACGTCGGCATGGCGCTGCATCTGCTCGAATACCCGGAGATGTGCTGCACCATCAACCTCGTGCCCAGCCTGCTTGTGCAGATTCTCGCTTACACCGAAAAAGGGGCCACCGACCGCTTCCTGCAAGTCGCCCGTATTCCTGCCAAAGATCTGAGCCGGCAGGATGCGATCTTCCTGCTCGATCATTATTTCATGGCCAACCACGAGCACATGATCAAACCTTGGCCGAGGTTCTGGGAGCTATGTCAACTGCGCGCCGCGGGCAAGCAATCAGCCGAGGAATCGTTGCGGCGGTTCGGTGAACGGGAGTTGCGCGATCTGCAGACGCTCTACAATTTGGCGTGGATCCATCCGCTCGTCTTCGAGGCCGATGCCGAGCTTCAACAGCTTCGCGCCAAGGGCAAGCTATTCACCGAAGCTGAGAAGAATTGGGTGCTCGACAAGCACATTGCGATCATGAAGCAGATCATTCCGCTGCATCGCAAACTGGCGGAATCGGGGCAGGTCGAACTGACGACGACGCCATTCTATCACCCGATCCTGCCGCTGTTGTTTGACAAGAGGCTGGCGCGCGAAGCGATGCCCGACGTGAAGTTGCCGCGCCACACGGCTGGCTATCTCGACGATGCCGAGACGCAGGTCCGTCGGGCGGTGCAGCAACACGCGGCGTTATTCGGCGCGTCGCCCAAAGGTATGTGGCCCGCGGAAGGCAGCGTCTGCCAGGCGATGCTGCCGATGCTCGCCAAGTACGGAATTCGTTGGATCGCGACGGATGAAGGCGTGCTCAGCCAATCGACGCAAGGGTTCGTCAGCCGCGATGCTCAAGGAAATCTCCGCAATCCGAGCCATTTCTATCGGCCCTATGCTGTGCGCGAGGGCGAACACCAACTCGGCATCGTCTTTCGCGATCACGCCTTGAGCGACCGCATCGGCTTTGACTATCAGCGCAGCTCAGGCCACGACGCGGCGCATGACTTCATCCGCCACCTGCACAACATCCGAGACGCCATCCCCGCCGATCAGCCGGTGCTCGTCAGCGTCATTCTTGATGGCGAAAATTGCTGGGAGCATTACCCCGAAAGCGGCGTGCCTTTCCTGCGCACGTTGTACAAGTTGTGTGTAAACGACCGTCGAATCGAGCCGGTGAAGATCGGCGAGTACCTGGAAGAAAACCCGCCTGTCGATACGCTGCCGCGTTTGTTCGCCGGGAGTTGGATTCACAACAATTTCGCGATCTGGGTTGGGCACGACGAGGACAACACCGCATGGGACGTACTGCACCGCACCCGCGAGCATCTCGTGCAACGCGCGGCCCAAACGCCTTTCTCTGCCGATCGCTTGCAACGAGCGTGGGAGGAGTTGTACATCGCCGAGGGCAGCGATTGGTTCTGGTGGTACGGCGACGATCATTCCTGCGCTCAGGATGCGTTGTTCGATCAACTGTTTCGCAAACATTTGCAGAACGTCTACCTCGCGCTTGGCGACGTCCCACCCGTCGATCTGAATCGCGCGATCAAGAAGCTAAGGCAGCGGCAGTCGCATACGCTGCCGACGGCGTTTCTCGATGTCAAGATCGATGGCCGCACGACGTTCTTCGAGTGGTCGAACGCCGGCCGATTCGAGTGTCAGGCCGAGCGCGGCGCGATGGCGATGGTCACGCAAACGCCGATACGCGAATTGCACTTCGGATTCAGCCGGCGCGAGTTCCTGCTGCGGATTGATTTCGACGAGGTCGCCAAGACCTGCCTGCGGGGATACGATATTTTGCGTATCGGCTTCGATGATCCGAGTGGATACGAGTTGCGGATACTGCAGCCCGCGCAGCCTGTTCAGAGTTGGTGCTGGTACGTCAACGACAAGCTGGTGCCCGCCGCGGAAGGCCTGCAGGTCGCCATCGAACGTGTCGTTGAGTGTGCGATTCCGCTGGCGTTGATGGAGGCGAAACCGGACCGTCCGTTGCGGTTTTTCGTGGAGTTGCTGCAAAACCAACAAAGCCGCGACCGTGCCCCGCGCGATGGCGCGATCGCCCTGTCAACGCCGTCCGACAATTTCGAGCGGATACATTGGGATGTTTGACCCGGTTTACGATTAGCGCTCGCGCGTGCAATCTCAATTTCTGAACGATTGCAGATCGCCACGCACCATCGAGGGACCACGCGAGCGCTAAACCTAAACAAGAAACAGGAACAGCCATCATGCCGGAACTTCGTAAAGACCCGATCGTTGGCCGATGGGTTATCATCGCACCCGATCGCGCTAAACGGCCCATCACCGTCAAGAACGAACCGACCCTCGGCGAAGGCAAGCTGTGTCCGTTCTGCGAAGGCGGCGAAGAATACACCCCTAACGAAATCCTCGCCTATCGCGACCGGGGCACCAAGCCCAACGACAAAGGCTGGCGCGTGCGCGTCGTGCCCAACAAATACCCCGCCCTTCAGATCGAAGGCGATCTCAACAAGCGTGGCGAAGGCATCTACGACAAGATGAACGGAATCGGTGCTCACGAAGTCATCGTCGAATGCCCGTTTCACGAAGTCTCGATGGCCAACTTCACCGAGGACCACATCCGCGAAATCCTCTGGGTCTATCGCGATCGGCTCGTCGATCTCAAGAAAGACCATCGCATGGTCTACGGCATGATCTTCAAGAACGTCGGCATGGCCGCCGGCGCGTCACTCGAACATTCGCACTCGCAGCTCATCGTCACGCCGATCGTGCCCGTCAACGTCTGGGAAGAGATGAACGGCGCTCTCGAATTCTTCGACTACCGTGGCCGGTGTATCTATTGCGACATCATTTACCAGGAGATATCGGCCGAGAAAAGGGTGGTGCTTGACATGCCGAACTTTATCTGCTTTGCGCCGTTCGCGAGTCGATTTCCGTTTGAGCTGTGGATCGTGCCGAAGAACCACAACAGCCATTACGAGAACATTCAGAAGAACGAGTTAGATGAACTAGGCACAGTGCTGAAGACGATCCTGATGAAGCTGGAGATCGCGCTTGATAAGCCGAGCTACAACTACATCATCCACACATCGCCGTTCGATACGCAGGCGTTGCCTCATTACCATTGGCACATGGAGATCATCCCGCGGACAACGAGGATCGCGGGCTTCGAGTGGGGCACGGGGTTCTACATCAATCCCGTGCCGCCGGAACAAGCTGCGGAGTACTTGCGCGAAGTGGACGTGGATGTAACGGGCGGGCGGAAAGGATAGGTCCCGCTTAGATATTTACCGTTCAACTTTTCCACAACGTGTGGCGGTGGTGTAAGCGTTTGAACAAGCGACCGACAGCGGCGCTCGGTTCTATACTTTGAACGGGTAGATTTGTCCGATTCATTGAACGGTGGCACCGACATTCCTGTCTGTGCTTGTAGTTTTCACAGACAAGAATGTCTGTGCCACCAATGCGACAAATCCCACCGCGTGAAGTATAAACAAAACGATCATGGCTCTTCGAGGTAGGTATATCCGCCGAGGCCGGATTCGTAGAAATGCAATAGCTGGCGTGATTCCTGGACCGTAATGCGATTGGCTCGAACCGCGCGCTCGACATCTTTGCGCATATTGTTGAGCAGCTCGTCCGCGTTGTATTGCACGTAGGCGAGCACCTCGCGCACGGTGTCGCCTTTGATGACGCTGTCGAGCACGATTTCGCCGTTTTCGTCGAGCCGCACGTGCACCGCGTTCGTGTCGCCGAACAGGTTGTGCAAATCGCCGAGGATTTCCTGGTACGCGCCAAGCAGGAACGCGCCGAGGTAGTAAGGTTGGCCCGTGAAGGGATGCAGTTCCAGCGTCGAACGCACGTCGCGCAGGTCGATGAACTGGTCGATCTTGCCGTCCGAATCGCAGGTGATGTCGCCGAGGACCGCGCGGCGCGTCGGCGCTTCGTCGAGGCGATGGATCGGCATGATCGGAAATAGCTGCTTGATCGCCCAGCTATCGGGCATCGATTGGAACACCGAGAAGTTACAGAAATAGGTGTCCGAGAGCATTGAACTGAGCCCTTGCAGTTCCTCGGGCGCGTAGTCGAGATCTTGCATCATGCGCAGAATTTTACCACACACCGCCCAAAAGAGGCGTTCGACCATCGCGCGCTCTTCGATCGTGATCGAGCCGAGGTTGAACATGTTGAGCGCGTCGTCCATCGTCTGGACAGCATCGTGGTAGCCTTCCAGCATGTTCTTTTTCGACAGGTCGCGGTAGATGCCGAAGAGGTCGGAGACCTGCTGCGGGGAGTCTGCCGGGATCTCAGGCGGGACCGTGTAGTGGTCGAAGTTGGACACGCCGACCACATCGAACACGAGCATGCTGTGGTAAGCGACCACGGCTCGACCTGATTCGGAGATGATGATCGGGTGGGGCACGTTGCACTCATCGCAGACGCTTTTGATGCGAAATACGACGTCGTTGGCGTATTCCTGCAGCGTATAATTAACGGACGACTCGAAGTCGGTTTGCGAGCCGTCGTAATCGATGCCTAACCCACCGCCGACGTCGATGTATTGGACGCCGGCGCCGACGCGATGGAGTTCGCAGTAGACGCGGGCGGCTTCGGTGAGGGCACTTTTGATGCTGCGGATGTTGGTGATCTGGCTGCCGAGGTGGAAGTGCACCAGTTGCAGGCAATCCGCCATGCCGAGTTGTTTGAGGAACTCGAATGCCTCGAGCGCTTCGGTGAGCGTAAGCCCGAATTTCGAGCGGAAGCCGGCGCTGTTGCGCCATCGGCCCGCGCCGCGCGCGCCGAGCTTGATGCGCACGCCGATCGACGGGCGTACGTTCAGCTCCTTGGCATAGCGAGCGATCAATTCGAGTTCGCTGAATTTTTCAACGACGGTGATGATGTGTTTGCCCATCTTGGTGGCGAGGATCGTCATCTTGATGAATTCGTCGTCCTTGAAGCCATTGCAGATGATGGGCGTCTCGCCGCCATTGGTGATGGCGAGGACGGCGAGCAGTTCCGGTTTTGAGCCTGCCTCTAGGCCGAAGCCATAGGGTTTGCCGAAATCGAGAATTTCTTCGACGACTTGGCGTTGCTGGTTGACTTTGATGGGGTAGACGCAGACATATTTGCCTTTGTAGGTGCAATCGGCAATGGCGGTTTTGAAGGCGTCGTTGATTTCGCCGACGCGATGGCGCAAAATATCGGTGAAGCGGAGCAATATCGGCAGTTGAATGCCGCGATCTTGCAGCTGATCGATGAGGAGTTTGAGGTCGATCGCTTCCTCCGGACGTTTGTTCGGATGGACCGCGACATGGCCTTTGGGATTAACGCTGAAGTAGCCTTTGCCCCAATGGGCAACTTCGTATACATCTTGGGAGTCTTGGATTTTCCACGGATCGATCATTTTCATCAGTCGAGAGCCTCGGTTAATACGGATTTGAAACTCGGAACAGACAGCTACTCAGAATCAGTATGGTGGAGCAGCGCGCATGTCAAGAACAAAAGCACGAATGATGATGAAGTTTTGCGAGCGTGCAAAAAAATCGTGCCACGAAAGACTTGAAAGTAAGGGTGCGAAGCGGGTATTATCGATATTGGGACAGCGGGCGCACGGCATGGTTTGTGAATCTTAACCACGGATAGCACGGCGCGGGCAAGACGCAACCCAATACGAATCACGAAAACACGAAAGCATGAAATCACGAAAGGAATTCTCACCAACGCACGATGGATCACTCGGCGACAACAAAAGGCGAATTTCAATTAGGAAAACAGGAAGGCAGGAAGAATAGGGTTAATTCAATTCCTGCCTTCCTCATAGTCCTTGTCTCCTCCGATTTCGAAAGCGAGGGGAACGGTTCTGTTCTTGTTTCGCGCCTTTCGTACTTTCGTGTTTTCGTGATTCGCATTCTGGATTTGCACAAAATGAAATCTGTGCGGCTCGTGAAAGTTTTGGCGGTACGTGGCACGGATGATACGGAGGGGAAGAAGTATCTTTCTGGATTTTCCCATTCGTGCCATCGGTACTATCCGTGGTTGTATTCGGTTTTCTGCAATCCGCGTTGTGCGTGATTATTGAGGAGATCGACCGATGCCGAGTCCGTTTCCGGGTATGGACCCGTATCTTGAAGATGATAAGCAATGGCCCACGTTTCAAGCCAGCCTAATCCATGCCGTACATCAAATGGTGCTGCCGGGCTTGCTCGACCGCTATCGCGCTCGTGTGGGCGAACGGCAGTACACGAGCGAACAGGCCCTGTTCACGTCGATTCTGCGTGCCGAACACAAAGAAGCGTTTATCGAAATCCGTCAGCGTAGTGACGGTCGGCTCATCACCCTGATCGAAGTCGTCAGCCCGGCGAACAAGACGCTGCCCGAGGGCCGCAAGGCCTATTGCGATCGCCGCGACGAAGTCAAGCAGACAAGCGCGAACGTCGTCGAAATCGATCTTGTGTTGCAAGGCGCGGCGTTGATTGAGATTGCCAAAGAGTCGGCGCCGTCCTGGGATTATGCAGTGGTCGTGACGCGCTGGACGCATCTGGACCGCTGCGAGATTTACTCGGCGACGCTGCCCAGGAGGCTGCCGCGGTTTCGCCTGCCGCTGGCGTCGGACGATCGCGACACGGTGCTCGATTTGCAGGCCGCTGTCGTGCGGGCATATGAACAAAGCGATGTCGGCAAACGGATCGATTACGCAAAAGACCCGACGACACGCCTGAGTGACGAAAATCGCAAATGGATCAATGACGTGTTGAAGCAGGAGAAACTGCGGAAGTGAATAGCAACAAAACCAACTTGTGACACCGAGGACACTGAGAAAAAATTGGCACGGAAGTAAGGCATCCAATGATGCCTGATTCCATTCCCGCCTTCCTCATCGTTTTGCTTTCTGCCTCGGCGGTGTCTTTGCGGGTATGTCGACTCACTTTTCGCCTTGCAACCAGACGACCTTGTTGCGGGCCATGCGGAGCAGGTTAATCGCAGGGATCAGGCTTTCGGTTGCTTGGCTTTTCGCAAAGCTCAACGTGTCGTCGATCATCACTTCCAGTTGCTCCAGCGCGCCGGATTGTTTCGTCGGCCGACCGCGACGTTCGCTTTCCGGACGGCTAGCTTCCTTGGAGGCTGTCTCCGTGCGGACTGCTTTTCGCATGTTGCTCTTGATATTAGCGAGATTGTTCATCACCGTCTTTTCGATTGGGGCATCCTCGGCCAAACCATGATCGGCGCGATACCGGGCGAGGATAGCGGCGTTTCGTTTTTCTTTGAGCAGTTCCGGATGGTCGATAAACAATTGCTTGATGTAAGAGTAGCTGCTGCCCTCTTTCGATTTCTTCGCCATTCTTTTGTCCTATCTTGAAAAAACGCTTCATCCCACAAACAAACACGCTACGTGTTTAACACTATTGGTTACCTGGTTAGTTATTGTAAGCGAGTAACAATCAGGTACAAGTATCTATCTAAATATAATCTTCGAAAGATAACTATGTATAACAACCATGTATACCGTGTGTGGCCAAGTATGATGCGCGTAGATGCGAAGTTACATGCGGCGAACAGGCTAGAATCGGCGGCGAAAGCGATGAGGTATTCGGGGAGTCGTAGTGAATGAACTTAGTTGGGATGTCGTCGTAGTCGGCGCGGGCGCCGCCGGGCTCTTTGCCGCTATCTGCGCCGCCGAGCGCGGGCGCCGCGTGCTCGTCCTTGAAAAAAATCGTAAGCCAGCCGTCAAAATTCTCATGTCCGGCGGCACGCGTTGCAACATCACGCACGATACCGACAATCGCGGCATCATCGCCGAGTATGGCACGCCAGGCAAGTTTCTCCACTCCGCCTTGGCGGCGCTTAGCGTGCAAGATACTCTCACTTTCTTTCATGCCGAGGGCCTCGCCACCAAGGTGGAGGAGACCGGGAAGGTATTTCCCGTCAGCAACAAAGCTACCGATGTGCTCGCCGCCATCCTGCGCCGATTGGAGCGTACAACCGCGACGCTGGCTCTGGGTGAACCGGTGATTGATATTGAGATGCCAGAAAAATTCGCCATCAAAACCGCACAACGGATGATCCATGCAGGCCGCGTCATCCTCACCACCGGCGGAAAATCCTATCCCGGCGCCGGTACGACGGGCGACGGCTACCGCATTGCTCAGCGTTTTGGCCATCGCATCCTGCCAACGCGGCCCGCTCTTGTTCCGTTGACGACGAACATTCCCTGGGTCGGCGCGATGCGCGGCATTACCCTGCCCGATGTCGGGCTGTGTGTCATGGACGGCGACCGCACATTGGCCAAACGCCGCGGGGCGATGTTGTTCGCACATTTCGGCTTGACCGGCCCTGCACCGCTCGACGTGAGCCGAGTCGTCAGCGGGCATCCAGCTCCGGGCACGCTGACGCTGGGTGTCGATCTTATGCCTAACGAATCCGAACCGGCGCTTGATGCCTGGCTGCGCGACGAATCGTTGGCGTCGGGGAAGAAGCAGCTTGCCATCGTGCTGTCCCAACGCTTGCCTCGCCGTATGTGCGATGTCGTGCTGGAAGCTACTCAGCTACCGATCGACCGCAAAGCAACGGGGCTGGCGAAGGCCGATCGGCAGAGGCTCGCGCGGATGCTGAAGCATTTGCCGATACCGCTGACGGGCACGCTGGGATTCGAGAAAGCCGAGGTGACGGCGGGCGGCGTCGCGCTCGATGAAGTCGATTCGCGCACGATGCAGAGCAAGCGCACACCAGGCTTATTCTTCGCCGGCGAAATCCTCGATCTTGACGGCCCGATCGGCGGCTACAACTTCCAGGCCGCTTGGAGTACCGGTTGGCTCGCCGGCGCCTCGGCCTGACGGCGAGTGATTCAATAGAAAATGAATGACTCGGTTTCGCCGCTTGCGGCTTAGTGCTCGCGCGGCCCCGCGCGAGCGCTAAGCCGCAAGCGGCAGAAATTGGAAATATTTCGTATTTCGTGTTTTGGATTTGAAAGGAACAAACGTGGCTACCGCACCTTTGGTTGGCATCCTGATGGGCAGTCAATCGGATTGGGAGACAATGAAGAACACCGCCGACACGCTCAAGAAGCTCGGCGTGGCGTATGAAGCGAACGTCATGTCGGCGCATCGCACGCCGGACGCGGTTCTTGATTACTCGGCCAAGGCGGAGTCGCGCGGCATCAAAGTGCTGATCGCGGCGGCGGGCGGGGCGGCGCATTTGGCGGGCGTAGTGGCAGCGAAAACGACGCTGCCCGTCCTTGGTGTTCCAATCCAGTCCAAGGCGCTGCAAGGACTCGATTCGCTGTTGTCGATGGTGCAAATGCCTGCAGGCATTCCGGTCGGCACGCTGGCGATTGGCAACGCCGGCGCGACCAACGCCGCCCTCTTCGCCGTCGCCATCCTCGCTCTCAGCGACACCGCTCTTGCCGATCGTTTGAAGCAATACCGCGAGGAGCAAGCCCGCAAGGTGTTGTCGGTAAAGCTCGACGATGCGTGACCGGTTCGTTGGTGCGTCGTGCCCGCTAAACGATCGCGCACGCCCGCAGCCCCTGGTCGTAGTTCGGATACTGCAACACCACGCCGAGATCGCGCTTCAGGCGCAAATTATTGATGCGGCGATGTGCTCGTTCATGCGGCGGAATCGGCTGGTTGGCGGGAGGCGTGACAAACATCGGTGGCGCAGCACCAAGCACGCGTGCCAACGTCGTGTAAAAGTAACGTCGTCGCACCGGGTGATCGTCGCAAACGTTGTATACGCAGCCAGGTGTGCCGCGCGTCTCGGCTGCCAACACCGCGCGAACGCCGTCGTCGCGATGGATCAGGTTCAGCCATTTGTCGGCATCGCCAACGATCGGTTCACCTTTCTCAATCGTCTGCCGGCGCAGCAAACGACCGGGGCCATAGATGCCGGAAAATCGCAGGATTATCGTGCTTGCCAGCTTCGCCAGCAGCAGCGACTCGGCTTCCAATACAATTCGACCCGATTCCTCGGCAGGCTTGGTCGGTGCCGATTCGTCGATCCAGACACCGTCCGTTTGGCCATAGACGCTGGAACTGCTGACGTAAACGAATCGTTTCGGTTGCGGGAGATGGGTCAGCACATTCGCCAAACCATCGACATAGACGGCACGCATCGATGGACCAGCGGTGCGATCGAAGCCAATCGCGTAGAGAACGGTATCGACGCTCGGCAACGCTTTAAGTGTTTCTGGCTGCACCACATCGCCGACAATACGCTCAACGCCCGCCGGCAAAATCGAACCGCCGCGCGTGACGGCGAAGACGCGACGGCCCTGCTTCAGCCACTTCTCGGCGACACAGCGGCCGAGGTAGCCGCAACCGAAGATCAAACACGATCCCGCCATGAGGACACCGTCTTGCTATTTGCCTGATCTGAGCCTGAGCGCCAGCGAAGGGCCGCTTTTGCCCTTCGCTGGCGCTTAGGCTCGGAAAAAAAGACATTCCCACTCACGCGCCGCTCTACTCCTGCAGCATTTGCAGCGTGGCTTCCAGGACAGGCAGCACAGCCAAATCTTTGGGTCGGCCGGCGGCACGCTTGGTGCGAATCAGGTCTTCCAGCGCCAGCACTTTTAACATGTGGCCTGCCACGTCCATTTCGATGGCCCGGCCCACAATCGCCTCATAGCCGCCAGTCGCGGACATCTCGCCGAGCAGGTCGAGTGATTCGTCCTCGGCCTCCAGGGTGAAATTCGTGCCAAATTGCAGCGAACGCTCATCGAAAAAATTGGGCACGCCTTCAGGCAAACCTCGCAGGCGCAGCTGTAAAGGAAGACAGCGCAGCGGCCAAACGGCTGAGGTTGTCGCTGCCACGCCGATAGCATAGGTCGAGATCCCGAGTGACAATCGGCGCTCCCTGAAGCACCGCACTGACACCGCCAACGACGATGAATTCAACCTTGCCGATGCTCAGTGCGCTGACGACTCTTTCGGTGAAGTTTGGCATTGCGCAAGGCCTCCTTTACGAAGAGTCGCCAAGATTCATGATGACGCAATCGTTCGGTGGGGGTCAACCGCAGCTGCTGCGCGATCTGCGTCCGATCCACGTCGCCCTGATGGCCAAGGTCGAACAGGGACGGGTCCATCTGTATTGGCGTAAGTGTGGAGTTGGTTGCGGTATTCATGCCAGCATTATACCACGGCCCTCGCTGAATGGGTGCGATTTCTTTCCGAGCCTGAGCGCCAGCGAAGGGCAGCTTTGGCCCCTCGCTGGTGCTCAGGCTCGGATCAGACGAATTCAACCGTAGGCAGTAACTATCATTGCGCGAGCATCCGTTCGATCTTCTCGACCATGTCGCGCACCGGGACGATGCTTTTGCCAAGCTGTAACGTGATGTTATCGCGCAGCCATTGTTGGACTTTTTTCTCGGCAGCGACGACGGTGCTGTGGTTGCGTCCGCCGAAGTGCTTGCCGACTTCGCTGAACGTTGCCTGTGTATGTTTGCGGGCCAAATACATGGCGAGCATGCGAGGATAGCTGGCGATCCAGTGGCGTTTCTTAGAGAGCAAAAACTCGCGATTCACGCCGAGCGCCTCGCAGCAAGCCTGTTCGACATCGTCGAGATGCGCGACGCGGACCGAATGGCGGAGGACATCGCCGAGCGCTTCACGTGCCAGATCGACATCGACGCGCCGATGCGTCGCTTTTGCCAGGTGAGTGACCGAGTGGACCGCGCCTTCGAGTTCGCGCGTGTTGCCTCGGAGGTTGTCGGCCAGGAAGTTGAGCACGTCGCTTGGCCAATCGCCGGCGCGAGCGCTTTTGCCACGCAGGATTTCCAGGCGCGTCGCACGATCGGGCAGGTTGAGGCTCCACGCCGATCCACCGACGAGACGATCGACCAGCTCCGGCAGGAGATGATCGGCCAGACGCGGGTGGCAGTCGGTCGTCAGGGCAATGGGCCGATGCTCGCCTTGTAGCGAATCGAGCGTGTGCAGCAATTCTTCCTGCGTCGCGTTCTTCTTGGCAAGGAAGCCGATGTCGTCGATGAGCAAGGCGTCGCAGCCGCGAAACTGCTTGCGAAACGCCGGCAGCTTGTGCTGATGCATCGCTTGCACGAAGCGGTTGGTGAACTCCTCCGCCGTGACGAGCACGACGCGCCAATCGGGGTGATGCCGCTGCAAGCCGAGGACGATGCCCTCGAGCAGGTGCGTCTTTCCCGTGCCGACCGCGCCGTGAATGAGCAGAGGATTCGGTGCGTCAAGCGGTGCCTCGGCGAAGCTGAGTGCGGCGGCGTGGGCGACGCGATTGCAGGCACCGACGACGAAATCCGCCAGCGAGCGTTGACGACGCACACGCACCGGACGAACCCGTGTCATCGACGGTGGCGGCGGAGACGAATCGTAAGCGGCGGCCTGTTCGGCGCGGGTAGCCTGGAACAGCTGCGCATCGACCAGGAACCGCACGCTTATCGCAGAACCATGCGCGTCCACGGCGGCGGCGCGAATCTCGTCGCCGAAGGTCTTCTCGAGCCAATCGTGCAGGAACAGGTTCGGCACGCCGATGACGATGGCGTCATCGCGCCAGGTGAATTTCGTTTTGTCGGCGAACCATAGTTTGTAACGCGATTCCCCAATCCGTTGGCTGAGGGCGTACTCCACCCTCGCCACGATATCATTTGTGGTTATCAAGCTGGAACTCCTGTTGCGCGCGGATTCCCCGCGTTTGGTCCGTCACAGGATCCAGGAAGCAAGATTCGTTTTGGCGCCGGCAAGTTGGGAGACCTGCCCACGCCCGCTCGGAGATTTGGGAAGGGTTTCCTGCCCATTGAGATAACCAAATTGTAGAACTGTGGGAAGAGTCGGCGCGACTTGATTTCGCGAGAATTGGTTTCGCATGATGCTGAGCGGGCGAAACGTATGCAATTTTTTTTCGGTCCTGCCAGCTGACAACATCAACTCGATTTCATGCCCCATTTTTCGTAAGCAGATCAAGCACGAAACACGAAAATCGAAAATGCGAAACAAACACGAAAATCAAAAAACGATAAATCAATACCATGCAAGCCCCAGGATAAGCGCAGCGATTCCTGGGGGTGAAAACGCCCGTTCATTCGACCCCCCAGGAATCGCTGCGCTTATGCTTGGGGCTTGGAGTATATTCATGCGTCGTCTCATTATTGCTTGTTTGTTCCTCATCCCTGCGTCGACCTTCGCTCAGGAACCCGCCATCTTTGAACCGGACGCCAAGCTCAAAGTCGAAGCCGATGGCGAAGGCGCCGGCGAAGGCCCCGCCTGGCATCCCAAGCTCGGCGTTCTGACCAGCGGGAACAACGGGCATATCAACCGCCTCGATCTCACGGGCAAAGCCAGCATCTGGCGCAAAAACGCCGGCACGAATGGGCTGCTCTTCGACAAGGCTGGCAACCTCGTCGCCTGCGAGTCCTCCGCTCGCCGTGTCACCCGCACCGACGCCGACGGCAAAGTCACCGTACTTACCGCCAACTACCTCGGCAAGCGTTACAACAACCCAAACGATCTCACCATCGATTCCAAAGGCCGTATCTACTTTACCGACCCGCGCTACGGCCCCCGCGACGGCATGGAAATCCGCGACGACAAAGGCCAAACCATCGAAGGCGTCTATCGCATCGACCCCGATGGCAAGACGACGCGCATCATCGGCCGCGAGTTGGATCGGCCGAACGGCGTGCTCGTCTCCGCCGATGACAAGTTCCTCTACGTCGCCGACAATAACAACAGCAGCCTGACCGGCGCTCGCAAACTATTCCGCTTCGACTTGAAGGCCGATGGCACGGTCGATTTCGCATCGAAGAAAACGCTCTACGACTGGGGCCTGGGTCGTGGCCCCGATGGCCTCAAGCAGGACGCTCAAGGCCGACTCTATGTCGCGGGCGGCTTGAACAAACCAAGTCCGCCGTTCGAGCCGGCCAAAGACAAAAAAGGCGGCATCTACGTTTTCTCACCCGAAGGAAAGCTGCTCACCTTCCTCAACGTCCCACGCGACGAAGTTACTAACTGCGCGTTCGGCGGCGCAGACCTCCGCACCCTCTACATCACCGGCGGCGGCACGCTGTACTCGATCCGCACGACGACGCCGGGGCGGGTGCTGTTTCAGGGCGGGAAGTAACGCACTCCTTCCAAGCCCCGGCACGAGCGAAGCGATTGCCGGGGGTAGCGCGTCTGGTTGATATAATTACGAATGCCAGAATTGAGCATCAAACCACCAGGAGATTCGCGATGCCTGTTACCGTGGACACACGCGGCGCCCTTGATTTTAACGAAATTCCCATGCCGCCGGGCATGGCTATTCTTCGTCTCGACGCCGAGGACTACACCGATTGGACGGGCGATCCGGCTCTGCGCATCAATGTGCTATCGACGATTCCACGGTCGTCGAAAAGGTAGGGGGATCGGCGCCGAATCATTTTACCGCTACGATCCACGATCGGCTGATTGAGCGTGGTATCAGGTTATTCCCTTACTTCTTCTTTGCCAAGCCGAGCGAGCTTGCCGAAACCGATGAGGAATACGAATCAGAAGAAATCTAACCACAGAGACACAGAGAACACAGAGAACACCAAGACAGGTAAAATGTACTATTCGCCATCATCCAAGATCGATCATTCGCCACGACTCCTGGTCCCCTTTTCATTTCTCTGTGTTCTCTGTGTCTCTGTGGTGAATAATTTGGGCTAGATGGTACCGCCAGCGAAACAGAAAGACACTCGCTATTTTCATCTCCTGCTCATCAACGATTTGGCTACAATAACGCAGGACGTGATTTTTCTTGCCGACTCAGCGTGCCTGTGACTTCGATTTATGCCATCCAACCTCACCGTATTCGGAACGCCTCGACCGTTTACATCGGCGCCGATGCCGCTTGAACCGTTTGATTTTCACACGCCGACACGCGTCATGTTCGGGCCGGGCACGCTGAATCGGCTCGGTGAACTCGCGCGTGAACTCGGCGCGACACGTGCGCTGCTCGTAACCGACCCCGGCCTCGAAGCCGTTGGCCATCCGCAACGTGCCCGCCAATCGCTGCTTGACGCCGGCCTGCAAGTCCACCTGTTCGACGATGTCGAAGAAAACCCGACCAGCAAGCATGTCGATATCGGCGTCCGCTTCGCCAAACCGCTGGGCATCGATCTTATCGTCAGCGTCGGCGGCGGCAGCGCCATGGACTGCGCCAAGGGCATCAACTTCATCCTCACCAATGGCGGACAGATGTCCGACTACAAAGGCTTCGGCAAAGCCAAGAAGCCGATGCTGCCCTCGATTGGCATCCCAACCACTTCCGGCACGGGCAGCGAAGCGCAATCCTACGCCCTCATCGCCGATGAAAAGTCGCACCTCAAGATGGCCTGCGGCGACCGCAAGGCTGCCTTTGTCGTCGCCATCCTTGA
Source organism: Singulisphaera sp. GP187 (assembly GCA_945861245.1). Classification (GTDB taxonomy): domain Bacteria; phylum Planctomycetota; class Planctomycetia; order Gemmatales; family Gemmataceae; genus SIAQ01. The sequence goes on along the minus strand of CAMAUE010000063.1, from coordinate 6,916 downwards.
TCCGGAAGTCACCGTCACGCAACCGACCAAGGTCACCGCCCTCACCGGCATCGACGCGCTATCGCACGCTGTCGAGTCGTACGTCACCACCAAACGCAATCCGGTCTCGCAAATGTTCGCCCGCGAAGGCTGGAAGCTGTTGGAGCTGAACCTCGAAAAAGTGCTGCACAACCCCAACGATCTCGAAGCACGCGGCGCCATGCAGATGGGCGCCTTCCTCGCAGGCACGGCCATCGAAAACTCGATGCTTGGCGTGTGCCATTCCTGCGCCAATCCTCTCACCGCGCATTACGGCATCACGCATGGCCTGGCGATTGGCATCATGCTGCCGCACGTCATCCGCTTCAACGCCGAGGTCGTGCCCGAACTTTACGCGGACCTCGTCGAGGAAGCCGGCTTGCACAATGGTCATGTCCACGCTCACGCCGACATCATCGCCGAGCGGATCATGCGTCTGATGCGCCTCGCCGAGCTGCCGACGACGTTGACGGATTGCGGCGTCAGCCCGGGCATCCTGCCATTGCTCGCCGAGGAAGCGTCGCAACAGTGGACCTCCCGCTTCAACCCACGTGCGGTGACGGAGACGGAGATACTGCAAATCTTTGAAGCGGCGTTGTGAACGTCATGATTTTCGTTTAGCCGCTCGCCTCTGGCAAGCGCGGACGAGATATCCATGCCGCCGCCATCACGCATCCGCGCTCGCCAAAGGCGAGCGGCTAAACGAATAATAGGCGAGCGACGACACTTCTCCTATAATTTTGATGAACGAACCCGCCACAGACCCACTTTTCGGAATTGGCTGATGTCAACCCCTGCTGCCGCGCCGACTGTTCCCGAACCGAAGAAACTGACGTTCAGCGACTGGCTGATCCTCACGATCGCCTCGATCGGTTTTGCGTTCGACATCTATGAGCTATTGATGTTGCCGCTCGTACTCCGTCCGGCGTTGACGGAGTTCGGCATCATGCCGGGCACCGACGAGTTCACGATGTGGTTCGGTCGTCTGTTTTACCTGCCGGCGTTTTTCGGCGGCGTGTTTGGGCTGCTCGGCGGGTACATGACCGATTTGCTCGGCCGTCGCCGCGTGCTCACGTGGAGCATCCTGCTGTACGCATTCTCGGCGTTTGCGGCGGGGTTCTCGACCGGCCCGTGGATGTTGCTTGTGTTCCGCACGACGACATTCATCGGCGTATGTATTGAGTTCGTCGCCGCCGTTGCTTGGCTGGCGGAGCTGTTTCCGAATCCGCTTCAACGCGAGAAGGTCCTTGGCTACACGCAGGCGTTCTCGTCGATCGGCGGTCTCCTGGTTGCCAGCGCCAATTCGCTCGCAGGGAATCTCGAGCAGGCCGGCAGACTCATCACCGTGCAAATTCCGACCTTCCTGACGGGCATCCTCGGCGAAATCGCTCAAACCAATACCTCGACATTGACCTGGCGTTACACCTTGATGTCCGGATTGATCCCGGCGATACCACTTTTGGTTATCCGACCGTTTCTGCCCGAAAGCCCAATTTGGGCCAAGAAGCAATCCGAAGGCACGCTCAAGAGGCCCAGCTTGCTTGCTCTCTTTGCACCGGAACTTCGGCGAACCACCGTTGTGACGATGATCATGTTCGCGTGCAGCTATGGTGCCGCCTTCGGTGCAATTCAGCAGATGCCGCAGATCGTGCCCGGTTTGACGGAGGACGTAGCGAACTACAAGGAAAAGATATTCAAGGGACAGCAGGCGAAACTTCCGGAAGACAAGCGTGCGACGAAAATCGATGACCTCCCGAAAAAAGATCAGATCGTAATTACGAAGCTGGCGGAGCAAAAGATTGCCAGCGATTACACGAAAGTACAAGAAATCGGCGGCCTGATCGGGCGGTTCTTGCTCGCGATGATCGCCGTCTATTTCGTCAGTCGGCGGAACCTGTTGCGCGTATTCCAGGGGCCGGGCTTGATTCTGATGCCGTTGATCTTCTGGTTCTTCTTGCAGGTGGAGAATACCACCTTCTTTAACATCCCGCTGGATTTTCTCGGCATCGGATCGTTGCCGATTACGGTGTGTTCGTTAGGCATCCTCATCGCCGGTTTATTTACCGTCGCGCAATTCAGTTTCTGGGGCAATTACTTGCCGACGGCGTACCCAGTGCATTTGCGTGGTACCGGCGAAAGTTTTGCGGCGAACATCGGCGGACGATTGATCGGCACGTCGTTCGCGTGGGTAACCGCGCAGCTGGCGGTGACGTCGTTTATTCCCGGTGATTCGCCGCCCGCCAAGTTCGCCGCCGCGTCGGCCATTGTCGCCGGGTTCGTATATCTGGTCGGCTCGATCGCGTGCTTCTTCCTACCCGAGCCGAAGGGCGACATGGTGGATTGACCGAAAACCCATGCGCATCGCATACATCACCTCCGGCGCCGCGGGCATGTTTTGCGGCAGTTGCATGCGCGACAACACGCTCGCCGCCGAGCTGCAGCGCCAGGGCCACGACACGCTGCTCATCCCCACCTTTACGCCGATCCGCACGGATGAAGCCGACGTCAGCCAATCGCGCGTCTTCTTCGGCGGTATCAACGTCTACCTGCAGCAAAAATCCTCGCTCTTCCGCTGGACGCCGCGGTGGCTGGATCGCCTGCTCGATTCCAATTGGCTGCTCCGCTACGTCTCGCGCTTCGCCTCGCGCACGCCCTATAGCCAACTCGGCGACCTCACCCTCTCTATGCTTCGCGGCGAAATGGGCAACCAGGCCAAGGAGATCGACAAACTCATCGATTGGCTCGAAGCCGACCATCGTCCCGACGTCATCGTGCTGACCAACGTCCTCATCTCCGGCATGGTCCACCGGATGCGCGATCGGCTCAAAGTCCCCGTCGTCGGTTCGCTCCAAGGCGACGACATCTTTCTCGACATGCTGCCCGAACCCGCACGCACGCAAGCAATCGACCTCATCAGCGTCCACTGCAACGAGATGCAGGGCTTCATCGCCACCAGCGGCTACTACGCAGATTTCATGTCCGAGTATCTTCGTATCCCGCGCGAACGCATCGATGTCGTTCAGCCCGGCATCAAAATCTCGAGCGAAAAACGAGCCGCGAGCGTCAGCGACCGGAGTATCCCAATAACCATCGGCTACTTCGCCCGCATCTGCCCGGAGAAGGGCCTGCATCACCTGATCGACGCCTTCATCCACCTGAGGGCTTCACCCGGAGCGCCGCCGTGTCGGCTGCGTGTGTCAGGCTGGCTGGGCGAGAACTATCGCGGCTATTTCGAGGAGCAGAAAACGAAGCTGGCGAGCGCAAATTTGTTGAGCGACTTCGAGCACGTGGATTGCCCCGATCATGCGAGCAAGAACCGCTTCATGCAATCGCTCGACGTGATGAGCGTGCCAACGACGTATCACGAACCGAAGGGACTGTACCTGCTCGAAGCCTGGGCCAACGGCGTGCCCGTCGTGCAACCGGCTCACGGCGCGTTCCCGGAGCTGATCGCAGCAACAGGTGGCGGCGTGCTTGTGCCGCCCAACGATCCCGTGGCGCTGGCCGACGCCTTGCGAAAGCTGATCGAGAACCCGGACGAACGCCGTCGCCTGGCCCAGGCGGGGCATGATGCCGTCATCACGAACTTCACCGCCGAGACGATGGCGCGGAATACGCTGAAGGTGCTGGAACGAGTGGTTCTTGAATAGTCTTGTATTCCGCTTGCGGCTTAGCGCTCGTTTGACGAGACGTGACGCGAGCGCTAAGCCGCAAGCGGAATAATTATTTCTTCTTCACCTCGGGCGGCGCGCTGCCATCCAATCGTTCGATCGTGCTCGGGTCGCCGTGCATGATCTCATAGCGAGCGGTCTTCTTGTTACGGCCCAGCAGATGTAGGACGCGCACCTCGTAGCCGATCTCGTTTTTCGCCGGCACGACTCGACCATGATAGATCGATGTATCGGGATGCTTCGCAAGCAGCGCCTTGCCCTCGGCGTCGAACGGTGCCGCGATGCCCGTGAGGTAGCCGTACACGGTGTAGTTCGGCAGGTCGTTCGCGTAATGCTTGAGCATCTTGCGGTCGGTGTCGTCGCCCCAGCGGTGGAACCAGTTGTTGACGTAGAAATCCTTGTCGTCCACGCGAATGATGAACGCGGTGATCGTCTCCTTGGCGTCGAGCTTCAGATCGTAAAACTCCTCCGGCTGGCGGTCGATGGCCCGCACGCCGATGATCTTGACGCGCGGTTGTTTCGTCCAATCGACGGCCTGCCCCGTGTACGTCGTCCCCAGACGATGCCCCGCCCAAGGCGTCGGCTCGCGGCTGATGACGCGATGCACCTTGCCCGCATCGTCGCGCACCAGCATCGTGCAATCCTGCCGCCAATAGTATGACCGCCAATTGCGAATGAAGCGGAATTCTTCAACCTTGCCCTCAAGCTCGGCGAACGGATAGTTCCGCGGCGTCTGGGCGGAAACAGCATGCGCAATTGTCAGAGCGATGATCGCTGCACGGAATGGTAACATGGTTAGCCTCGAGTAACACATTGCAAATTATGACAAAGAAATACTACGCAGAAGAGGAATCAAATACAAAGAGCGAAGTAAGATGAGCGAAGAGCGAAGAGCGAAGAGCGAACCATACTTTCGTCCTTCGCTCTTCGTACTTTGTATTTTTTTCCTCGTGCAGTCGGCAGGTCATTTTCATGCGAACTATTGCTTCAGTCCTTCTCATGCTCACGGCGTCGATGGCGTTCGCCCAGCCACGTCCCGTGCGTTTCATGCTGCACGGCAACATGAGCCACGAGCTGCCGACCGAGGAGTATCTCAAATTCGTCGAGAAGGCCAAGCCAGACATTCTCATCATGGGCGTCTTCGATCAACGGCTCTATTCGCTGACGTCGCCCAACGCGAAGACGAAGAAGCCGCCGCTCGATCCGGTGGAGCATCTCGCCAAATGGAAGGCCGTCGCGGACCGCTTACACAAGAACGGCATACGCCTGATTGGCCAAATGGAACTCTTCGTCGTCAGCGATCAGCCCAAGGAACTCGACGACTCCACAGGTTGGTTCGGCTTCCATGATCGCTCGTGGAACGACAAACTGCTCGGCAAACGCCCCGCGAAATCGGTGCGCGATCTACTCGCCCATTCGCACGATGCCGAACATCTGAAGGATGACAAGACGACCCTCTGCGGTTGTCGCGTAAATACCAAGGCGATCCTCGGCTGCGTCAATAATCCGCTGTGGCTGGAGACGCAGAAGCTCATGGTGTCCGCGGCGATCGCGCATGGCGTCGATGGGTTCCTCACAAACCGCAACTTCTTCGATCACTGCGACTGTCCGCATTGCCAGGAAGCGTTTCGCCGATGGCTGGGCGAGGGCGGACGCTTCCCTGCCGACGAACTCAAGGCTCGCTTCGGGATCGCGAATCTGGCGACGCATCGGCTCACCTGCATCATGGGCACGTACCGCATTCATGATGTCACGCCCGATGCCCTCTACCTGGAGAAGCTGCGCTTCACCAAAGACAAAGTGCGCGAGTTTGTTGACGAGGTTTACATCAAGCATGGCCGAGCGGTGAAGAAGGATTTGTTCGTCGGCCAATGGAACCACATGGCTTACTTCGACGAGCTACATCTGGATAAGGGGCACTTACCGCCCTCGACTCGCACGAATCTCGCGCATGCCCTGGCCGACGAGCGGTGGGGGGTGCCGGCGCATCAGTGGGGCCGCGGTGAGGATTTGTTGTGGTACTGCAACTGGGGCACGACGCAGAACACGATCCTCGCCAAGGAATATGCCGGTGATACGGTGTTGTACGGTCTCTATCTCCGCGCGATGGCGCGAGGCAAGGCGTATGTCATCAACAAGTACGACTTCTATCGGCCGCGTGTAATGATGGCCGAGGCGGCGGCGCTGGGCTATGCGACGAACGCGATCGCCACGCCTTGGCAGCATGCCGAGGATCGCGAGGTTGTGTTGCGCTACTTTCGTTTCCTACGCAAGCACGGAGAACTCTACGACGGCGCACAGCGTGTCGCGGAGGTCGGGGTCGTGTTCCCGCGGCGAGCGATCCATGCGGGTGATGCGTCGCCGCTCGAGTACACCGAAGCATGTGGGCGAGCGCTGATCCGATCGCATCTACTCTTCGACATGATCCCGGACGACCTGTTGACGCATACGCGGCTCGATGATTACCGTGCGCTAGTCATCGCGGCACCGGAGTATTTGACGACGGACGAGTTGGCGGTATTAAGTAAATTCACTGACAATGGCGGCAAGCTGCTCTGGACGCCGGTGTCAGACGCGGACCGTCGGCGTGTTGGCGCGGCCAGCGTGGCCGTCGAGCGGGAGCGGGTGCGCGATCCGAAACTGCCGGCGGGGACTGTGCGACTCGACAACCTCCGCACAGAGCGCGAATCGCTGGTGAAACAACTGCCGATGAGTCGCGCGACCGCCCCGTGGACTGTGCAGGTACACGCCTACCGCCAGCCGGCGACGAAGCGCACTATCGTTCATCTCGTCAACTACAATCACAAAGAAAACGCCCCAGGCAAATCGGTGTCGGCTCGCGAAGCCCCGATTGAAGCGGCACCGGTGGAGGTTCGATTGAATTTGCCAGCGAATGAAAAAGTGCGTCAGGTGCGTTTCTTATCGCCAGACCGCGATGATGAGGTGCGGGTTGCATTTCGATTGGAGGCGGGCAGACTGCGTTTCACAACGCCGGCGTTTCTCGTGTACGGCGTCTGCGTGGTGGAGTGAGGAAACTAACCACAGAGGCACAGAGGACACAGAGAAAATGCGAGGAATTGGGGACGGAGGAATTCACGATTCCTCTCCTCACCTTTGCATTCCCTCTGTATCCTCTGTGTCCTGTGGTTAATCTTTCCGGGCCACTACTTCAGCATTTCCTTCACCGTCGGCGTGATCGCGTCGGCCCAGATCTCGTAGCCTTTCGC
>CAMAUE010000062.1 GCA_945861245.1 Singulisphaera sp. GP187 | reverse complement strand
TTGGGCGTTTCACCTGCCGACGAAATTCCCCGTAGATGCCGATCCTAGCAAGCCAAAACTGTACGTGAAACCCGACGATCGCTGGGAGGTCAACGATTTTTGGCAGCAGCAGGTCGATCGCGCGGACGAATTCGAGCGTGCGTTGCGCGAATTCATCGCGACGTTGGCGCAGACCGACGAGCCGCGCTATCCGCCAATCGACTTCGCATGACGAAACTATTGGGCAATAAGTAACCGTTCACCAGGCGCATCAATTTGATAAGTCGGCGCGAGTCGCACTTCACCAACCTCACCAAACCCCCTGGACTTACAAACCTCGGTGGGCAATGGGGGTATGGCCATTCTGTAGTCTCACTATCCTGCCAAAGGACTCGACCCGTGAACGGTTTCGGTGATACTGTAACTTAGCTTGTTACAATCTTCATAATGCATCCTAAAGTTCCAAACCGATTATAACCTGCGTGGATACTACATTCGGCCGAATAACTCCCAGCATTCCGACTTTAGGGTAAAGGACACCTATTTTTCCAAAGGAGGACCACGATGGTCCAGTTCCGAATCAGGATGATCGTATGGTTATCGATTGCAGCTTCATCTCTCGCATCCCCAGGTTGGGTAAACGCCCAGCCACCGACTCTCATGCCCAGGCTACCCGGCGCGGGAAATCCGCTTGGTTCGCCACTGGCCAAGGACAGTGACCAAGCGCCAACCTCGGCTGCTGCGTTCCAGGGTTTAGATCGCAAAGAGATCGAGGAAATTATCGGCGTATATTGGAAGAAAAAAGAAGACGAAAAAAAACGCGCGGATGCTGCAAAGAAGGAGGCCGACGAAGAGAAAAAACTCATTGACGCAGCGATCAAGAAAGAGGAAGCACGCGCGAACGATCACGGCGTGCAGTTCAAGGAAACCCGGATTTTCCCGCGCGCCTACGAACGTGATCCCGAACAGGACGGGCTCCTGGAAAGTATGATCGATTCTCTTGGCCGACAAAAGGACGGCAAGAAATGGTATGACCGCCTGTCGCTCAAAGGATACACGCAAATTCGCTTTGGCCGCACGTTGACCGAAGAGGCAGGAAGCCAACCGGCAAACTTGTTCGGCGATCGCACGATCAACGGTCAACGCGAGAACTTCTTGATTCGCCGGGCACGCTTGATTTTGTCAGGCGATGTCTCCGAACATTTGTATGTATACATCCAGAACGATTTCGCGTCCAACACCGATGGCGCGGCAAATAACACATTCTTCAGCCAGCTACGCGATCTTTATGCCGACTACTACATCGATCGCGATAAGGTAAACAGACTGCGAATTGGTCTGTCCAAAGTTCCTTACGGCTGGGAAAACTTGCAGTCGAGCCAGAATCGCCTCGCACTGGATCGTACCGATGCGATCAATAGTGCCGTGGCCCCGAACGAACGCGATTTGGGCATCATCTATTACTGGACACCCGTCGCAGCGCAGAAATTGCTCAGTTCGCTTGTGAGTAGCGGTTTGAAAGGGTCGGGTAACTACGGTGTCTTCGCTTTCGGTGTCTATGACGGTCAAGGCGGCTCACAGGTTGAACGCAACAACAACCTGCACATGGTCTCGCGTTTGACGTTGCCTTATCAGTTCGCCAACGGCCAGGTAATCGAGGCCGGCGTCCAGGGTTATCGCGGTATGTATGTCGTCGGCACGACAGCGATTCGACCGCTGGGCAATGGTGCCGCAGCCGTCGCACCAACGGTCACCGGAGGCACGACCGGCATATTCGAGCAGCGTGTGGCAGCCTCCTTCTGCATCCTTCCACAACCCTGGGGTTTTCAGGCAGAATGGCAGACCGGCGAAGGCCCCGGTCTTAACGACGCCCAGACCCAAATCAGCCGACGAAACCTCCACGGCGGCTACCTCATGACGATGTATCGTCATGAATCCGACAAATGGGGCATCCAGACGCCCTACGTCCGCTGGCAACAATACACCGGCGGATACAGAAACCAGACCAATGCTCCGTATGGCCACCAGCGCCAACTTGACGTCGGCGTCGAATGGCAATTGCGCAAGGAATTCGAGATCGTCTTTGAATATAGCAAGGTGCAGACGCCGAACTTTTCGGCTCTGACCGGCGCTGGCCAAACGTCCTACCAGGATTTCCGCGGCGACGTGTTTCGTATCCAGATGCAGTTCAACTACTAATCCAACCGTCCCGACTACGGAGTCGTGGCGCGAATCCACTTTCGCCCTTCGGGGAGAAAGTGGATTTTTTTTCCGTGTTCGACAAGGTGCGGGCGGACCACGTAGGAGCGTTACGAATTTTCGTACCGCGAAGATAACACGGGAACGAGAAAATACTGGCTGGGAGAGGTATAATGATTTTGCTAACCCCTGGACCAACGGTTGGAACAACCGGAGAGCATTCGTGCAGAAGAAAAACAAAGATCGCGCCAAGCCATTCATAGCAGGCGTGCCCTTCGTACTCGTTCTCGCGCTGATGGCGATGACGTTTATGTGGTTCGCCAATCGCGAACAGCCGTCGCGCGAGCTTCCCTACGGCAGCTTGATGCAGATATGCAATGCCGACGATCCCGCGACACGCTTTCAAAACGTACTCGTGCGGCGGGGCACGGAGATTCGCGGCGATCTCGTGATTAACGACACGATCTCCGACGGCGACCTCAAGGCGAAACAGACCACCGAGACCAAGGAGTTCCGCACGCGCGTCGGTCTCGCCGGTGACGCCGAGCTGTTGAGACGACTCGATAAGCGCGCCGGCTCGAATTACCAAGGCGACGAGGACCGCCCGTTTGTCGAAGGCCTGCAAACCATCTTCATGGGCTTCCTCCTGTTCTTTCCGATCCTGATCGTCGGCTTCTTCATGCTGCGTTGGATTTCCGGCGGCGGCGGAGCGCTGACGTTTGGCCGCAGCAAGCACAAGCTTTACGCACAGAAAGACAATCGCGTCACCTTTGAAGATGTCGCCGGCATCGACGAAGCCGTTGCCGAGTTGCGCGAGATCGTCGATTTTCTCAAAACGCCCGAGAAGTATCGCGCGCTCGGCGGACGCATTCCGAAAGGCGTGTTGCTCGTCGGGCCGCCGGGCACGGGCAAGACACTGCTGGGCAAAGCCGTCGCCGGGGAAGCCGAGGTGCCGTTCTTCAGCATGAGCGGGTCGGACTTCGTCGAGCTTTTCGTCGGCGTCGGCGCGAGTCGAGTCCGCGATCTCTTCAGCCAGGCCGAGTCGCAGGCGCCGTGCATCATCTTCATCGACGAACTCGACGCCCTGGGCAAAACTCGCGGCGGCATGTCGGTCGGCGGACACGACGAACGCGAGCAAACGCTCAACCAACTCCTCGTCGAAATGGACGGCTTCGAGTCCAACGCCGGCGTCATCATGATGGCGGCGACGAATCGGCCCGAAACGCTCGATCCCGCGCTCTTGCGGCCTGGTCGCTTCGATCGCACCGTCGTCGTCGATCGCGCCGATGTGCAAGGCCGCGAGGCGATCCTCAAAGTCCACACGCGCAACGTGAAGCTCGCGGACGACGTCGATCTGGGTCATGTCGCCAGCCTCACGCCGGGTTCCGCGGGCGCCGATCTGGCGAACATCGTCAACGAGGCGGCATTACTCGCGGCGCGGCGCGATCGCAACTCCGTCGCCATGGCCGACTTCAACGAAGCCGTCGAACGCGGCGCGATCGGGCTTGAACGCAGGAGCCGAATCATGTCGCCCGACGACAAACAGCGCGTCGCCTATCACGAGAGCGGGCATGCACTGGTGGCTTGCGCCTTGCCGAACACGCATCAAGTCCACAAGGTCACGATCATCCCGCGCGGGTTCGCTCTGGGCTATGTGTTGCAGCGTCCTGAGGACGATCGGCACATGCAGACCAAGGGCGAACTCGAAAGCGAGATCAAAGTCGCGCTCGGCGGCACCATCGCCGAGGAACTGATCTACGGCGAAATCGCCAACGGCGCAACCAGCGATTTGCATCACGCTAATAACATCGCACGCAAAATGGTCAAAATGTTCGGCATGAGTCGGCTCGGTCGCATCTTCTATCCAGACGACACCGGCAATTCTATATTCGGCGCCGGGCTATTTGAAGGTCCACGCAAGTTCAGCGAGGAGACGGCACGCGAGATCGACCTTGAAGTACGCAAGATCATCGAGGACGCGCTTGACGAAGTGCGGCGAATTCTCGTCGAACGCAAACCGGCACTCGAGGCCATCGCCAAGCTGCTCATGGAAAAAGAAACCGTTGACGGGAAAGAGCTGCGCGAGATTCTCGAATCGCACGTCCCCGGCCCGAAACTCGTGCCCGCTTCCGACGCCATCAAAGCCAGCGACCGCCCGATCGACAACGAGCCGAAAGCGGTGCGCGAGGTTACCGGTTAGCCGCGACGCGCCAGCGGAGCGCGGATGCGAGGTCGTCTTGCGAACGAGGAATGAGACTTCCGCCTTTTCGCTCGGCGTCGCAGATGGTAAGATAACAGGGTGGAATAGCGTATTGCGCCTTCTGATCGAGAACAATCCATGATCGATATTTTCACGGGCCACAACAACTCTCGCCGCGATTTTCTACGGCTCGGCGCGATCGGCGCCATCGGGTTGACGTTGCCGCAATTGTTGCAAGCGCAAGAGACCGAGCGTCCGAATCGCCGAGAGGCCCGGGCGCGGTCGGTGATCCTCGTCTATCTCGGCGGCGGACTGTCGCACCATGATAGTTTCGATCTCAAGCCGGACGCGCCCGAAGAAATTCGCGGCATCTATCGGCCCATCGCGACGAACGTGGTCGGCACACAGGTCGGCGAACTGCTGCCGCGCATGAGTCAGGTCATGGACAAGGTCGCGCTGGTCCGATCCGGCGCGCACAACAACGACCACCACGAGACGGCGACGAATTGGGCCATGTCGGGGCGCTTCGGCTCCCCGTTCGGCGACTTCCCGGCGATCGGCGCGGTTGTATCGCATCAGCTTGGCTTCCGTGGCGCGCTGCCGCCGTATGTCTCCATCCCGCGCAACCCGTCGTTCACCTGGGAGCTAGGCAAAAGCGCCTGGCTGGGTGGACGTTACGAATCGTTCCGCGCCGGCGATCCGAATCAAGCGAACTATCAGGTCTCCGACATCGCCCCGGCAGCCGATTTCAACCTGCGAGCCGACCAGCGCCGTCGTTCCCTGTTGCAAGCAATGGATACGCTTGCCGACCAGATTCAGGGCAACGATCAGATTCAGACCTACGGCGAATTTCAACGCCGTGCCGCCGACATCCTTGTCTCGCAAAATGCACGCACCGCCTTCGCCATCGAACACGAAACCGATCGAACACGTGATCGCTATGGTCGCAATACCTTCGGCCAAAGTACGCTGCTGGCTCGGCGTTTGATCGAGCGCGACGTGCGCTTCGTCACCGTCAACTACGGCGGCTGGGATCATCATGCCCAAATCTGGAACGGCCTCAACCGCAAGCTGCCGGAGTTCGACCAGGGTCTCTCCGCTCTCATCGAAGACCTCGATCAACGCGGCCTGTTGGCAAGCACGCTCGTCGTTGCAATGGGCGAGTTCGGCCGTACGCCGGCGATCAACCGCGATACCGGGCGCGATCACTGGGCCCCGGCCGCGTCGCTCGTCTTCGCAGGCGCTGGCGCTCGCGGCGGGCTTGTGCTGGGCCAGACAGATCGGCGTGGCGCGTTTGTCACGCGCCGACCCGTTGGGCCAGCCGATGTCGCCTATACCATCTACGATGCCGTCGGCGTCGATCCGCACCGCTGGCTGACGCATCCCGAAGGTCGGCCCGTTGAAATCCTCGATCGTGGCGAACCGGTGCGCGAGCTGTTTGCGTAGGTTTACGTTTAGCGCCCGCAGTATGCCGCGCGAGCGTTTCTCACTCCTTCGAGATCCGACCCATGAAACTCCGTCTGTTCTGTGCGCTGACATTATTTCTCGTCGCATCTGCAGTATCGTTTTCCGTCGCTGGCGGCGGTGGTAACTTTGACAAGCTGACCGACGCCGATCGCAAGGTGTTCCAGGAACGCTTCACCAAGGAAATCTGGCCGCTGCTGCATCGCGGTGGCAAGGATAGCTGCACGGGGTGTCACAATGGCAAGGTCGTGTCCGCGCTGAAATATTCCGGTAACGCCGACAAGGACTTCCCCAAACTGCTCAAGGATGGCTTCTTCATCCCCGACGATTCGGGCAGCATGCTCACTCGCATCATGTCGAAAAACAAGAAGCAAATGATGCCGCCGCCGGGCAAAGCCGAACGCTGGAAAGATGCCGAGGTCCAGGTGCTGCAAAAATTCGTGGACGATCTGGAAATGAAGCAGAAGAAATAACGCGATTCGTTTAGCCGCTCGCCTTTGGCGAGCGCGGGCGTAGTGCATGCAATTGTACGCGATATGTCCGCGCTCGCCAAAGGCGAGCGGCTAAACAATGGAGTCCATCATGAAAGGTCCCCGTTCGCGAACTCGGCACAATGTTTGGCGCGTGTGGGAATGCCGGCGCTGTCAGAGACGTGTGTTCGCGCTGCCGCAGGTCACCTCGCGCGTTTGTTTGTGCCAGGGCGAAGCAGCCCCGACCTGGATGACGCTGCTCGAAGCGCCACCGCGCAAAAAGACGACGGCCACGCCATGACCGCCAACCTTCCGCCGTATTCCTTCGTGCCGGGCAAATTTCCCCATCCGCATTCCGATCCGCGCGGGCATCGCTTCGGCGCCGATATCGAACCGCCAACGATGCCGCTCACGCCCGATTGGCCAACGTCCGTGCATCATCGCCTCGCCGTGGATTTGTTCAACCACGGCTACTACTGGGAAGCCCACGAATTCTGGGAAGCGCTCTGGCATGCCGCGGGCCGCACGGGCGTCGAGGCGGCGTTCTTCAAGGCGCTGATTCAACTCGCCGTCGTGGGCGTCAAAATTCGCGAAGGCCGACCCGATGGCGCTTTGACGCATGCACATCGTGCCGTCGAGTTGCTCACCCAGGTGCGCGTCGAACTTGGCGCGGAGACGTTGGCCGGCTTTTCGTTGCGTGATCTGATTGCACAATCGGAAGCGTTGTGCGGCGCGATACCGGCCATCGAGAGCAGCGATGAGGCGGTGCAGATCGTTTTCTCGGTTCGATTGACGTAGCGCAAGCGAATGCGCGGCATCGCGCGAGCGCTAAACGTAAACATGCGATACCTCAAACTATTCGTATCCCTTCCTCGTCTTTTCCCGCGAATCAACTTGTCCACTAATGGAGGCATTCGTCATGCGAAGTCGCTGGATCTATTGTTGCATCGCCTTGTTGATCTGTTGCGCCCAGGCCTCCGCAAAGGCGAACTCGCGATGAGCAACCACCGCAATCAGCCCGTGAAGCTGAATATTCGCCATGCGATTCGTGGCACGATCAGCGAAATCGAAGGCACGCCGAAATTGGTGACGCGCGAAGAGAGCCTGGAGGACATCAACCGCGTGCACGAAGCCCTCTGGACGGTGACGCTCAACCCCGGCGAAGAGCGGCGGCTGAACTACAAGTACAGCGTGTTGGTGTATCGGTAATTCATATTTTTCACCACAGAGAACACAGAGAGCACAGAGAGGAAAACAGGGCATGATCGTTTCCCATCGTTAGTCCGCGGAATGGTACTAATAATTCCTATTCGGCCCTTTTTTCTATCAATAGTTTTCTCCGTGTTCTCTGTGTTCTCTGTGGTGAGATATGTATTTTACGGTCGCTTGAAGTAGCCGAACGCCCAGGCATCGCGTGCCGTTCGCGCTTCAAGCTCGCGCATCACGTCGGCGGCGAACGGCTGAAATTGCCGAGCAATCTCCGCGTTCTCGTCCACTTCGGCTTCCGTCTCACATCCCACAACGGCAAGGCTCACGCCTGGCAGCGACCAGACATAGGTGAGCGCCTCGGCCATCGACATTCGCGTGAGCAAGCGTTTCTGGGCGCACGTCTTCATCGCAATGACACCCATCTGTTGACGCTGTGCCTCGGCCAGAACTGTGGAAATGAATGGCAATCGATGCACATCGGCAGCGTTGAGCGCGACGAGGATCGTGTCGAAACGGAAGCGACGCATCGCCTCCAGTAAGATTGCGGGATCGTGATGCCCCGTCAGGCCGAGATGTTTGACGCGGCCATCCGCCTTGGCCTGGAGCAGCGCTTCCATCGCTCCGCCCCTGCCAAAGATGTGATCGAGATCGTCGAGCGTGCGCAAATCGTGAAGCTGCCAAAGGTCGAGGTAGTCCGTCCGCGCCCGGCGAAAGGTTTCGTCGAGTAGGCGCAGCGAACCTTCGCGGGTGCGGTCGTGCGTTTTGGATGCTAAGAATATATTCTTACGTCGCTCGCCAAGTGCCGCGCCGTAGTAATCGAGGCTGCCAGCGTAGGCCGGCGCGGAGTCGCAGTAGGTCACGCCTTGTAGGATGGCGCGATCGATGACGCGCACGGCGGCGCGCTCTTCGCCCCAGGTGCGCAGCACGCCTTCGCCGCCGAGACCGAAGAGCGAGACGTCGCGGCCGGTTAGGCCAAGCGGGCGAGTGGGGATAGGCATTATCAATTCTCCGTTTGATAGGGTTAGCGACGCTCTGGGAAAGCGTACACGTGCTGCGATAGCAAAATCAAGGCTGCTGTGAAGCGTCGCTAACGGTCGCTGGTTTTCGTGTCACGCAGCTCGCGCCAGCGCCAGGCGGCGAGGACATGCCAGCGGCGGTTCTCGCCTGTCGTATCCGTGGACTTCTTCAGGTCTTCCCATTGGTTGCGGGCATTCGCTCGATGTTTGCCAGCGTCATCGGGATCCTTCAACTTGTCGACGGCGAGCTCGGATCGCACTGCGTCCAGCGCCATCTGTTCCGTTTCGCCATCGCCTTTGCCTGCTTTCTCCCGCAATTCGCCGTACAGTGTCTGCACCGCCTTCACGCGCTGTTGATAGCGCTCGCCGACCAGGCCCCACGTTCGCAGATCGGGATCGGTATTGGTCTTTCGCTGGCTTAGATCGGTCCATTTTTTGGCAGCATCGGCAAGCTTTCCCGCTTCTTCGTCGTCGAGCGCATCGCGAAAAATCTGCTCCTGAGCGACGTCGTTGTCGGTCGCATTTAGCTTCTTGCTAATTCGGCGGCGATTAAGCATTTGGTGTTCGAGCAATTCGAAGTCGATCTTATCCGCCCAGCCCTGCACCTCGGTGACTTTTTCATGGGCGGGATAGTGCCGTAAGAAATCGGCGATCGGCCCTTCGCGTGCCGCTTTGGGTTCAATCGTGCGAAGCGATACGGCTTGCTGATAGAGCGATTCGGCACTGGCGGTGCGCAAGAATGCGACGTAACCGCCGACGCATGACATGGTCCCAATCAAACCCAGCGCGAGAACGGTGAACCAGCCCTTCGTGTAGAACGGCGCCGGCGCGAACTTCTTTCGCCGCGCGAGCGGCACGGAGTTGGCAGACGTCTCCGTCGGCGATTCGTCGGCCTCCGCCGGCGTGAGCTTAGTTTTTTTCTTCTTCTCTTTCGTTGAGCCACTGTCGGCATTCTTGGCGGCGATTTTCTGTTTGATGAGCATGAGCGATTGTCGAACCGCCTCGGCATCTCTGGGACGCTTGTTTGGATCTTTCGCCATCAGTTGATCGACGAGTTCGCTGAGCCAAATCGGAACCTGCTGCACGATCTCAATCACCCGTTTGTATTCCGTGTTGTTGGCGTGCTGAAGAAAGACTTCCATCGCGGTTTCGCCGACGAACGGCTTTCGGCCCGTGAGCAACTCGTAGAACATGATGCCCATCGAATAGAGATCGCTGGTGTGCTTGAGATCGCGCGTGCCTCGGCACTGCTCGGGCGACATATACGCTGCCGTGCCGACCGTTGAGTTGTCGGCGGTGAGGGCGGTGACATCGGTATCCTTGGCGATGCCGAAGTCGGTAAGTTTGACGGTCCCGTCCTTGAGGATCATGAGGTTGGACGGTTTGAGATCGCGATGGATGATGCCTTGCTCATGGGCATGTTGCAGCCCGGCGCATAGGTCGAGGCCGAGCTTGATGACTTCATCCCACGGCAGGCGTTTTCTTTTCGCCAAAATGTGGTCGAGCGATTCGCCTTCGACGAATTCCATGATGTAGAAGGGGGTGCCGTGATAGCGACCACTGCCTTTATACTTGACAATGTTGACGTGCTCGAGTTGTTTGAGAATGGCGACTTCGCGGATGAAGCGGCTGTGCGCGGTTTCGCTGGACCCGAGCGCTGCCGACATGAGCTTGAGCGCGACGAGTTCGCCTGTCTTCTTGCTCCGGGCGAGAAACACCGCGCCCATGGCGCCGGAGCCAAGTTCTTTTTCGACGACGTAGGGTCCAAATTCCTTGCCGATGAGCATGGATAGGGTTCCGGAGGCGATTAGACAAAACCCGATTACAGGATTTCGTAACCGATGTTGTTGATAAACAAATGATCCGGAGACGTTGAATCGTCAAGAAGCAGGACGAACAGGTGATCCTGGCCAGTGTCGTCCGAGAGTATGATTCGGTAGAAAGAATAGCGCAGATCGACGGCGCGAACAGCCGTCGCTGGATCGTACTTGAGTGCGATTCCTTCGTGAATCTCCCAAAATAGATCGAGAAGAATCTGGCGCGGCATTCCGAAACGACGAATCGCTCGGCTAATCTGCGCCGACACCACTACCTTGTAGCTCACGGAGTAACTCTTCTGTCGTAATACACTCTCCGCGCAAAAATGCCGCCCTGGATTCCTCCGCCGCGACGGGATCGAATGTCGGAAAAATTCCTTCGCACCGCTTGTGCAGATCGCGAACCTGTTTCAGGGCCGGTTCTAGATGCTTTGAACTTTCGATCGTGTGACCTTGCTTGTCGGCATAAGAGATGGCGATCCTCAGTTCATTGATCGCTGCTTCAAGCATACCCAGGGCTCGCTTCCACGCTTGGCCGGCGAATTCTACTTCCTCGGTGTTCGGATCCATGCGAAGCATCGCGCTGAGTGGCTGCCACGCTAGCGTTGTTACTTCCACTACGTCCAGGCACTCGCAAACCAATTGCTCAAGGTCGGCCACGAGTGTCGTGTGATGCGCGTGCAAATCCCATTCCTCGACCAAGGCCTGAACGCCTCGAACTCGGCTCAAGCATCGCCTTGCAAATAATCTCATCGTAAATCCCTCCCCTTGAGAATAACCTTCCTTCATCCTACCGCAACCATTTCGCCGCGTCTAGCGCATGATAGGTCAGGATCATGTCCGCGCCTGCGCGCTTGATGCTCGTCAATATTTCCATCGTTACTCGGCGTTCGTCGATCCAGCCTTTCTGGGCGGCGGCTTTGACCATCGCGAATTCGCCCGATACGTTGTATGCCGCGGTCGGCATGGCGAAGCGGTCCTTCACCCGGCGGATGATGTCGAGATACGACAGCGCCGGCTTGACCATGATGATGTCCGCGCCTTCCTCGATATCGAGCGCCACCTCACGCAGTGCTTCGTTCGAGTTCGCCGGGTCCATCTGATAGCTGCTGCGATCGCCGAATGACGGCGGCGACTCGGCAGCATCGCGGAAGGGACCGTAGAAGCCCGACGCATACTTGGCGGCATAGCTCATGATCGGGATGTGCGTGCATCCCGCGGCATCCAGCCCCGCGCGGATGGCCGAGACCATGCCGTCCATCATCCCGCTTGGCGCGACGATGTCCGCTCCCGCCTGGGCATGGCTCACGCATTGCCTGGCGAGATTCGGCAGCGTCACGTCGTTGTCGACGTCCATGCGTCCACCCTGCTCGCACAGAATGCCGCAATGCCCGTGATCGGTGTACTCGCAGAAGCATTCGTCGGTGATGAGCAGCGCGTCCTTGAACGCAGGTCGAAGGGCACGCAACGCCTTCTGGACGATGCCGTCCTCCTGCCAGGCAGTCGAACCTTGCGCATCTTTGCCGGAGGGGATGCCGAAAAAGAGGAAGGCGTGAACGCCGAGCTTCATCGCCGCGCCGACTTCGTCGATGAGGCGATCAACGCTGAGCTGATAATTGCCCGGCATCGACGCGATTTCTTTCTTGACGTTGGTGCCAGGCCGAACGAACAACGGCAAGATGAAGTCGCTTGGTGAGAGCTCGGTCTCGCGCACGAGATCACGCACGACGGGATGGTAACGAAGACGGCGCAGACGGGTTTGGGGGAACATGATTTCCTCATTTCGTTTGGGCGCTCGCCTTTGACGAGCGCGGGCAGGTCCTATGCGATGGAGTGTGATACGGTTCGCGCTCATCAAAGGCGAGCGGCTAAACGTCACTCCGCAGTCTTGATCGATACGTTGCGAAACTCCACGCCGGTGCCGTGATTCTGCAGGCCGATGTAACCGCGGCGTGGGCGTTTGTTGAGGACGGGGTCTTTGCTGGCGTCGGCGTCGATCACCAACACGTCGTTGAAGGTGATGCGGATCGAGTCGCCTTTACAAGTGATTTCGTAAGCGTTCCATTCGCCGGCGCCCTTGAACATTTTTTTGCTCGGGCCCTGGAAGTGATACAGGCCGGCGCAATACTGGTACGACTTGAGTTTGGCGTACTTCTCCGAGTTGTCGTCGAGAATCTGAATCTCCATGCCGAGGTACGACGGCGATTCCTTGCTCTTGACCTCGGGCACGCGGAGGAAGACGCCGCTGTTGCCGTGCTTTTGAATGCGCCATTCGACTTTCAGCGTGAAGTCGCTGTACATTTTCTTCGTGCCGATCCAACCCGAACCTGGTTCCGCGGTGAGGACGCCGTCCTTGATGAACCATTTCTCTTTGTCGGTCGGCCGAGCGTTGCGGACCTCCCAGCCGTCGAGGTCCTTGCCGTTGAAGAGCGGCACGAATTTGGCGGTACCCTGCGCGGTTAAGGCAGGCGTGATCATGGCGAACATGACGAACGAGAGAAGAAGACGCATGGTTGGTCCTTGAACAAATTGATGGTTTAGCCGCTCGCCTTGGGCGAGCGCGGACATGGCGTGATGTCATGGCCATGACCCTGGCCGCGCTCGCCCAAGGCGAGCGGCTAAACGGGATGTTGAACCGTTATCTTACAAATCTGCTGCGCTGGTTCTTGTGGAATATACGATGTTCCAAACGTCAATTCGCCAGCCCCTCGGCCACTACCATGTTTCAAACTACCGAAAAACCATTTATTCAATCGCACTTGGCGTATCGGTTCGAATACTCGGCCCACTGGGACCAGGTCGTCGAAAAGGACGGCGAATCGTTCGGCTTCGGGCCTCTCGAGCGCGACGACATCGGCCTATGGATCAAGAAGGACCGTCGTGTCAGATCGCGGCGCAGACATTGCTGGTAACGCAAGACGGCATCGCGCCGGGGCCGACAGCGAAGTGACGCAGAGCTGTATACATTCGTTGCAACCGGAAAAATCCGCGTCTTCGATTTGCCTTTGGGCCGATCGTGACCTAATTTTGTGTGTCCTCGACTTTTGGGGAGAAGAAGAGGGCCTTGGGGCCGACCGACAGTTAGGAGATTGTCGGCGGCCCATTTTTCCCCGCTACTTTCAAAAACATCGCCGAGCTTGTCGGTCCAAACAACCACAGGCTCGGCGATGTTACGTTTTTCTAGCTATCCGCTATCAGCAAGATGAAAATGAACCTGCCCGCCCCACGATGAGCGCAGCGATTCTTGGGGTAAGATGTCAACCAATCACACGACCCAAAGGGATTACGGTGGTCGGACCAGCTTGATTTGACAGGTGGGGCCAGGCTTTTCAGCCTGGCCAGGCGGTGGAAAGCCTACCCACCCACGAACCTGTCAACTCTGCCTTTTCGCACCGCTAGACTTGTCCGATTTATTGAGCGGTGACACAGACATTCCTGTCTGTGCTTCTTGCCCATGTTCGTCAAAATACGTCAGGCTGGAAAGCCTGACCCACGAAGTAATGTTGTAGCAGTAAGATCCTCAGGAATCGCAGCGATCATCCTGAGGCTGGGCGGTACGCATACTACGCCATCAGCAAGCCTGGATCGGGCGCTTCGCTTAAGCGAGTTTCCGCGATTCGCTCGCCGGTGCCGTTGTAGTAGAGGATGCGGTTCTCGTCGCCCGCCCAGATCGCATAGTTCTTCAACAGGCGCGGTCCTTGCACCAGGAAGAACAACCCGCACGGCTTGCCCCGGCGGGTGATGAGGGACTGTTGCAAAGGGGTTTGATTCGGATCCAGATTGTGCTGTTGGCACAGAGCACCGAGGACAAATCGACAGAGATCGGAAAGCGTCGGCAACGCGATGACATCGCACATGGGGAGAGTGCCTCGTCGGATGCGGTTTCAAGGTGCGTGAGCGGTATGTTGAAACTATCGGCCTAACGACTGGGCAGCTTGCGTAAGAGATGTGATTTGTTGGGAAATGTGGGTTCGGATTTTACCAGCCATGCAGCTGCCGAAGACCGTCGTACAATACGACACCTGCCGCCGTGGAAAGGTTGAGACAGCGAACTTTCCCCGCCGGCATCGGGATCGTGTAGCAGTGTTCCCGTTGCCCTTGCATGATCTCGGTCGGCAGTCCGCGCGTCTCCGCTCCGAACAACAACGCATCGCCGGTCTTATAGGGAATCTTCGTGTAGTGTTTTTCCGCATGGGAAGTCAAACAATGGATCGTGCCGTCGCGTTCGCGCATCCACTGCTGAAACTCGGCAAGCGCGGCGTGTTGATGAATCTCGACGTCGTTCCAATAGTCCAGTCCCGCGCGGCGGACGGCACTATCGTCGATGCGAAATCCCAATTTTCCGATCAGGTGCAGCGGACACCCGGTTGCCGCGCAAAGCCGAGCGATGTTCCCGGTGTTCGGCGGAATCTCCGGCTCCCAGAGCGCGACATGAAGCAGCATCGGCATCGGCTGTGTCCTTCGTGCTTTCCGAAAGCCCATCACGCGGCAGGGTTCCTCGTAAACGTTCGGGGGAAACCCCGTTCGCACGGAACCGGCATTTTGTTTCGCATGATCCACGCTTGTCATATCATACCGCGAGCGGCTGAATCTGTCCGAAACCAACGCGAAACGTAAGCGAGGGCTTGGTGAAAACTGTCGCCTACGCTTCTCATACGGTAATCGGCTGCGTCATCACTGACGCGCCTAACAAAAGTCGATTCTTCTTCCGAGGCTGAAGTAAGCGAGGCATTCTGGCCGCCTCGCTTACTCTTCAGCCTCGAAAATACAGCGTCATCATTGACCGCGTGACGTATCGCTCTGGTGTCCCACATTAGTTAGAGGAACTTCCATGAATGCTCCTTGGCTCATCATCCTGGCTGCCGTTGTCGGGCAGGTCGAATCCCCGATCAAGGTCGCACAGACGGATACCTACATTCAGATCGAAACGAACGCGCTTCAGGCCAGAATTAACAAAAAAGGCTACGTCAGCGGCACCGCGCAGAACAGCCTGCTCGACAAAAAAACAGGCGCCCGCGATCTCGGCTTCGGATTGCACATCATGGACTTCCTCCTCGCCCCCGGCTGGAAGGACGACGACTATGGCCGCGAGCCGAAGTACCACGGCAACCTGCCGAAACACTATGTCGAAGGCCCGCAGATATGCACACAGGCGAAACAACTGGAGCCGAAGATCATTCGCGGCGATGGTTTCGTTGCCGTCACGATGGAGTTTCGCTTCACCAAACCGGGTCAGGGCTTCAAGGCCGGCTCGCTGTGGCGGCAGACGCTCGTCTTCCTGCCCGATACGCGGTATTACTTCAGCAGCGAATCGATAACCAGCGCCAACGACGTCGAGAACCTGCTCTACCGCATCGATATGCCTGGGCACATCAAGCACAAGAGCGGGGACACCTTTGAACAGATTTATCTGAGCTACAAGGGCAACATCCCAGCCAAGGAGTTTGCGACCGATTTCCCGCCCGATGCCAAGTTTCTCTACCAACGCAACGACGCCAAGCCGCCCGAACGCATGATCCGCGCGTATCAGCTGAAGCGCGACGGCAAGGTCGGCCCGTGGGTCGCGGGCATGACGCTCGATCCGACGGTGACCATTGAAGCGTGGTGCCATCAACGCGGATACGTCTGTTTCATTCAGGAACTGCATGGCCGAAAGGTCAAGGCGGGCGAGACGTTCGGGGCGGCGTACATCGTTGGCTATTTCGACGATGTTGCCTCGATGCAGGCGACCTATGACCGGTACAAAGGTCCGCGTGCGATTGAGATTAAAGATGGCAAGTGGAAACTGCGATGATGCCTGACCGGACTTCGCGATTCCCAAGTTTTCTCGTTCCCAAACTCCTGTTTGGGAACGGGCGGCAAGTGGACGCCGGTTTCAATTCCCCGTGAAACAAAGTTTCCACAACACAGGTTCCCAAACAGGAGTTTGGAAACCAGGGAGAGCCGGGAACGATTGTGCCGACTTTCGCGATTTCGCTTGTGCGAGGCCGATTCGCGTTCTATGGTTTAGGTGAGGCGTTACCGACCTTCGCGTTCCGCGCGGTTTTTCCGCGCGTAGCGAACGTCAGTCGATTGCTTCTAAACCGGAACACCCCTGCCCAACTGCGGGTTCGCGATGATGGCATCCATAGCAATTACCTCCTGCGGTTCCTTGGCCGATGTGTTGCGCAAGCACTGTTTGCTCACGCCGGCCCAGCTTGCCGAGTTGCCTCATCTCGTGTTGGGGCGTTGTGGCGAGGCCCGCGGCCTGGCAAGAGCGCTCATCCAGAAAAGCTGGCTTACGGTATATCAGGTAAATCAACTCTTGGCGGGCAACGGCGACGAACTCGTCATTGGACCATATCACGTTATCGACCGCCTCGGACAGGGCGGACTCAGCCAGGTGTTTCACGCCAAGCATGCCGAAGCAGGCAATGAAGTCGCCGTAAAAATGATCCGCCCCGAAGTCTTCGCCTGCGCCGAAGGCCGACAGCAGTTCCTCCAAGAAGTCGAGGCGATGGCCCGACTCGATCACGCCAATATTGTTCAGTTCTGCGACGCCGATCAGTGGAAAGACACCTATTACTTCGCCATGGAATACGTCGAAGGTACGGACCTCGGCAAGCTCGTGCGTCTCTCCGGGGCGCTGGCCGTGCATGAAGCGTGCGATTTCATCCGTCAGTCAGCGACCGGCTTGCAGCACGCCTATGAACGCAACCTCGTCCACCGCGACATCAAGCCGGTGAACCTGTTCCTGACGCATATCCCGATCGCCAATGCTGCCAAGAAACAAGCGGCTCTGTTAGCCGCCGTTCGCGAACAAGACGAGCGCAGCGTGCATCCCAAATCGACGATGCAGATGAAGCCGATGATCAAGATTCTCGACTGGGGTCTTGCTACCTTGCGCAACCCCAAAGGCGCCACGGCGGAGTTGGCGCTCGAGAATATTTCGAAGAGCATCGTTGGCACAGCGGACTACCTTTCGCCTGAGCAGGCGCGCAACGCCAACACGGTCGATATTCGCGGCGACATCTACAGTCTCGGTTGCTCGTTATATTGTCTGTTGACAGGCCAGGCGCCGTTTCCGAACGGTGCCTTGATGCAGAAGCTCATTCAGCACCAGCAAGCGGAGCCGAAACCGATCGACGAGTTTCGCGGCGATGTGCCGGCGGGCGCGACGGCGATTGTCAAACGGATGATGGCGAAACGTCCCGAGGATCGCTTCCAGACGCCGGCTTCGGTGGCGTTGGCGCTGTTACCGTTCGCACGCCGAACGACGCTGGCTGTAAACTGCACGGTACCGCTTCTCAAAGTTGCCGTGGGCTTGCCAACCCGTGACGACACGCCGATGCCGCCGACCTTGAGTGGGGGCTCGGGCCAAGGTTTCGACCGTGTCGGCCGGCCGCGCTCAGGCCCCGACGACACCGCCAGACCGCAGCGCAGTTCCACCAGCGATTGAGACCGCGAACTATCGACGCCCATCACCTCACCACCGGCCTTCGGCGATGCCAATCGGTTGCAATCTGATATTCACGAGCGATGCTAAGCAGCGTCGCCTCGCTCCATATTCTTCCAGTGAATTGAATTCCGGTGGGAAGACCGTTCGGGCCGAAACCGTTCGGGATCGCCAGCGCGGGTTGGCCGGCGATGTTGCCAGCGGGGATGATCGGCGGGCCGCCGCGAAAGTTTGGGTAGGCTTCGCTGAAGTTGCCGTCGATCGGGTAGGCCACGGTCGTCCGCGCCGGCGCGATCAAGGCGTCGTACTTGGCGTAGGCATCGTCGAGCGCCTTCTTCATGCGCGTGCGGACGCGCATCGCCTGAAGATAATCGACGGCGAGCGTCATCGAGGCCGCCACGCTGCCGGTCTTCATTTGTGCCGTGCGAATTTCGTTGATGCGGCCCGATTCGATCAAGTCGCGGAACGAATTGGCGCCCTCGGCATTGATGATGACGCTCACCACAGGTCCGAACGGCATCTCAGGGTACGGCACATCCTCGGTGATTTCGCAGAAGCGAACAAGAGCTTTTACGGATTCGAGAAAGTTGGTCCGCACTTCGGGTTGAATGCCCGTCGTGCAGCCGCGGATGACGCCGACGCGGTACTTGCGTTTCGGATCGTGTGCAGGTCCAGGCCAGGCGAACGAGCGACTGACCGTCGACAGGTCCTTCGCATCGCGCCCGGAGATGACGCCAAGCACAATGCCACAACAGTCGGCGGATCGGCACATCGGGCCAAGCTTGTCGAGCGTCCATGAAAGGGCCATCGCGCCATGCCGACTGACGCGGCCATAGGTCGGACGAAGTCCTGCGACACCACAATATGCCGCCGGCGTGATAATCGAGCCGGAGGTCTCCGAGCCGATCGCGAACGGCACGAGGCCCGCAGCGACGGCCGCGCCGGATCCCGATGACGAGCCGCCGGACCAGTAGTCGAGATTCCACGGCGTCTTGCATGGACCGGAGAACGACGCATCGGCGTTGTTGTAACCGAACGAACCCGCAAGCTCGACCATCGCCAGTTTGGCGACGAGCACCGCGCCGGCGGCGCGCAATCGGCGAATCACTGTCGCATCGTAATCGAAGACTTGTTTACGCAACGGCTCGGCGCCCCAGGTCGTTGGCACGCCGGCGGTGGCGAGCAGGTCCTTGGCACCATACGGGACGCCATGCAGCAGGCCGCGATAATTGCCCGCGCGTATCTCTTCATCCGCCGCCCGTGCCTCCTTCAACGCCGATTCACGCATCAGCGTCACGACGGCGTTGAGGCGTGGCCCGATCTTTTGCAGCCGATCCAGACACGCCTCGGTCAGCGCCGCGGACGACAACCGCCGCGTGCGCAGTCGCTCGGCAAGGTCGCGAATCGGAGCGAAGTGGATGTCGTCGCTGATCGTTTGCTGTGCCATGATATCTCCGTTCGTCGCCTGGATGGTTCACGTTTAGCGCTCGCGGGATGCCGTGATTGTACAATACCTCACGAACGCCAAACGTAAACCATCGAATCCTGGCGGCCTCTCATCAATTTCTAACGCAAATTGTGTTGCAATAAAATGAGTGGATGCACAGAATGCCTCCTAATGATCGGCGTAACGATCAATTCACACAACCGTTGGTCCTGTCCCAGGAGTTTTTGTCATGCGTAAGTTTGGTATGTTCCTCGTTTGCGGTGCGATCCTTTTCGGCAGCGTTGCATGGGTCGAAGGTCAAGGCGGCGCCCAGCCCAAGGGCGGCTTCGGCGGTTTCGGTGGCGGCGCCGCCCGGCAGAACGCTCTCACGCTTTTGAACAACGAGCAGATCAAGAAAGAGCTCAACATCACCGAAGAGCAATTGGACAAGCTCCCGGCCGAAGTCCTCAACGCCATCGCCAAAGTGCTCACCGATAAACAGTTCAAACGCCTGAAACAGATCGAGCTCCAGCAACTCGGTACGGGCGCTTTCAAAGACGAGAAGGTCCAGAAGACCCTCGGCATCTCCTCTGAACAAGCCAAGAGCATTAGCAGCATCCTCGAAGACAGCACCAAAGAAACAACGGAGCTCTTCAAAGGCGGCAAGGGCGGTTTCGGCAAAGGCGGCCTGGGCGGCAATACCGAAAAGCTCGAGAAAATTCGCACCGAGGCCAAAGAAAAAATCTACGGCGTCCTCTCCAAAGAACAACGCAAAACCTGGCGCGACATGATCGGCGAAGAATTCAAAATGGAACGAATCCAGTTCGGCGGCTTCGGCAAGAAGGGCACTGATCCCAAGAAGGCCGAACCCAAGAAAGATATCTGAGCATCTCTGTTTAGCCGCTCGCCTTTGGCGAGCGCGGGCGCGGCGCATGCGTTAATTCATTCGAGCGCCACATCCGCGCTCGCCAAAGGCGAGCGGCTAAACAATTTCACTTCTTCTTCGGCTTCAATTCATCGATCGTCGTCTTCGCGAATTCCGCCCATCGATTCTCAATCGCTGCAACGCTCGGTTGGCCCGCGTGGATGTAGAACCCATAACGCAGGCGTAGCGATTTTCCCGCGCCAAGCTTCAGTGCATCGTGGAACGTCAGCGAGGAACCCATCCAGCCGTCGTTGCGCACATGGTAAACGGATGGATGATTGACGTTGCCCGGATGATCCATCAGCGTAATGCCTTCGACGGCTTTGGGCGTGATCGCGCCGGAGTAGTCGACCCACTTTGCCGGTTTCCAGAACACCTCTCTTTCGTTGACTTGGCCCGCCGAGTTGCGGATAGTCCCGCCGCCGTCGTGCACGCCGATTGTCTTGGCCATGCGAACCGCAACCAGGCCGAACGGAGTTTTGCCGAAGGTCACGTCAAGCTTGGCTTCCAATTCGAGATCGAGGATCATGAACCATTCGCCCTTGTCGAGCAGCACGATGTCGATCCGTCGGCGTTCGAGCAGCAGCGTTTTCTTGCTGGCGTCATCGATCCAGGCGTTGACGGCAGTGACGAAGGCTTCGGTGTTGCCGTCGGTCATTTTTTCGATGCGCTGATGGATGATCTGCCCGGTGTTCTTGCCGCGGTCGGTCCAGAACGATGTGCCGTTGACGTCGTTATGTGATACCCAGATCGAGTTGTGATGGCTATGCCCGACCGGATCGTGCGGATGGCCCATGCGTGTCAGCGAGCGCCCAGCCGGCCCGATCACCGGATACACGAAAGACCGCTTGAGCGCTGATCCAAAGTGGTAGCGCGTGATCTCCTGGCCGTCACGTTGAAACGAAATTTGCTCGTAAGGCAACGGCACCGTCTGCAACACAGGCACAGGCTTCGGCTGAGCGCGAACCTCCCATGTCGCAATGAGTGCAATCGCGACAGCAACGAGAACGTGATAATGTCGTGGCATGGGGGAAGCTCCAAAGGGATGTAAACCGAGGGCCGTCGTTTATCCTATTGCGGGCGCACACCTTTGCCGCAACCTGGGAATACGCTTTCTTGGTCTTGCTTTTTTTCGGGCGATGTTTTACCTTCTCCAACGCTGCGCGAGGTGACGCCACCGCCAGGATGGTCGGGCGGCCTGGAAGCGGTGTGCTTCCGACTTCGCCGACAGATGTTCGAGCCGGAAGCGTAAGTGACGGTCGAAAACCACCGTCGTTTACGTATTCGGCTCGGAAGAACAGTCAACTATCCGCCGTGCTGAGCAAGGATGCTTGCATGAAACGGTTCGGCTTCCTCAGCCTATTCATCGTCGTCACCTGCGCGCTCGCCGTCGCGGCTGGGAATCCAGCCGAGGACAACGAGGCAAGGTTCCAAAAAACCCTCGCCGTACAGAATGCGATGGTCCAGGCCCGAACGCTGCTGAGCGACATGCTGCCGCAGAAGGCGGTGGACGTACTCGAGCAGAACTTGCCGAACGTGAACGGCAATAGCGCGTACCTCGTGTTGCTGCGCGACGCGTATCGCTCGAACATTCGCGATCATCTGCTGGCCGGCCGACCGGAGTTGGCGAAACGGTACCTGGATCGCCTGTGCATTTTGGAGCCGATGGCGGCGAAGGACGCGACGCTTCAGCCGAGTGGCGAAACGCCGCCACGAAACTTTGAGCGTGAGCCGGCGAAACAAACGAAATCGGTGTTCCCCAAGTTTGGGCTGCCGATACTGACGAACCCGTTTGCAAAGAAGAACCCGGCCAAGGAACCAAGTGAAGCACCGTCGCCGTCCGTGGTTCGTGCCGTGCCCGATACGGAAGATCCGTTCGATAAGAAGCATCAGCGTGCGATGCCGACCGACCCAACGCAGGTAGCGGTCGTGCGTGACTTGCTGACACGTGGTGAGAGCGAATTTCAGCGTGCACGATATTCCGAGGCTCGGTATTATTTCGAGCAAGCCTATGAGAAAGATCGTGCCAGCCTCGATGCGTGCCGTGAACAATGGGCGTATTGCATCATCAAGGGCGTAGCCGATTCGATGGACAAGCCTGGCGTGCTGCCGGCGAAATTGCCGCAGTTGCGCCAACAGGTCGAAAGTGCGATCAGCATGGCGCCGGCGAAGGTGTCGGGGCTAGGCAAGGACGTGCTTCAGCAACTCGAACGCCGGGTCGGGCCATCGGGTGAACGTCCGCCGATCGTGTCGGCGAACTTGACCAAAGTCAGCCATCTCGGCGAGAACGCAACGGGTTGGCAGGTCGCGCAGTCGCAGCACTTCCGTATTTTTCACAAGCAAGACGCCGAGTACGCCGAGCGCATGGCCCAGATCGCCGAGGCGACACGAGCGAATATGTTTCGCAAATGGTTCAACGTCGAAGGCGAAGCCTGGACGCCGATTTGCGAGATGATTTTGCATCCGAACGTCGGCTCCTACACGCACATGACGCCCGCGCCGACCAATTCGCCAGGGCATTCGCGCATCGAGAGTGATGCTTCGGGCCGAGTGCTGAATCGCTGGGTTCACCTGCGCCTCGACATCACGAATATGGCGGAAACCGTGCTGCCCCACGAGACCACGCACGTTGTGCTGGCGGGCATGTTCGACGGTTTTGCCGTGCCGCGCTGGGCCGACGAGGGCATCGCCGTGTTGTCCGAGCCGAGCGAGAAGATCGATCAGCATCGGCAAAATTTGGTCAAGGCGTACAAGGAAAGTCAACAATTTGGGTTGAAAGAATTGATGGAACTCAAGGACTATCCGCAGCCGCGTCGCATCAGCGCGTTCTACGCGCAGAGCGTGGTTCTCGTGGAATATCTCACTGCCAAGCGCGGCGGCAAAGCCTTCACCGACTTTATGCGCGACGGGCTCCGCCACGGCTACGCCACCTCTCTAGAGAAACACTACGGCATGACCTTTCAACAACTCGAACAATCCTGGCAACGCGACGTGCTCGCCAACTCCGGCGTCGTCGCGGCGCGGCAGTAACTCGTTTACAAACTATTCTGTTCGCTGCCAATGTCTCCGTATCGGCGGCTAAGTGGTGCGAAAAGGCAGAGTTGCCAGGTCCGTGGGGCCAGGGTTTCCACGGCCTGGCCAGGCTGGAAAGCCTGGCCCCACGGACCTGGCAAATCAAGCTGGCCGGACCACTAGGCTCGCCGATGTTTCATTTCTGCCTGTGGACGCCAACATCGCGGTCCGGCTTGCCTGCGCCGTTCCATTCTTGTTTTGATCCCTACGAGCAATGTTCGCGCATCCATGGTTGGCGAGGGACGCGCCATTGGCTAAACCATTCTTACGCCGCTCGTTGCCATCCCAAGGAGTCCCCGCTATGCTAGGTCGTACCTGCCTCTGCCTCGCTGTTATCGCGCTCCCGCTGGCGTTCGTCGCCGCCAAGGACGACTATAGGCTCGGCCCCGATTCGCAACGGCAAGCCGGCGTGCCCGTAGGCAAAGTTACGCAGCAGCCGGCATGGAAGAGCGACATCTTTCCGGGAACCGTACGCGATTGGTGGATCTACGTACCCGCGCAGTACGATGCAAAATCGCCCGCGAACGTCATGATCTTCCAGGACGGCGGCGGCTACGTCAGCGACAAAGGCAGCTTCCGCACGCCGATCGTGTTCGACAATCTCATCCACAAAAAAGAGATGCCCGTGACCATTGGTATCTTCCTCAACCCTGGCAACGTCCCCGGCAGTGGCCCAGGCAAGCGAGCACGCAGCAACCGCAGCTTTGAGTACGATCGGCTGGGCGATCAGTATGCTCGCTTCCTCGAGAAAGAAATCCTGCCCGCAGTCGGCAAGCAGTACAATCTGCGTCAGGATCCCGCGGGCCGAGCGGTCGCCGGCATCTCCTCCGGCGGCATCTGTGCTTTCACCGCCGCGTGGGAACGGCCTGATCTGTTTGGCAAAGTGCTGTCACATATCGGCAGCTTCACGAACATTCGCGGCGGGGACGTCTACCCGAGCCTGATCCGCAAAACCGAACGCAAAGCAATCCGCGTCTTTCTCCAAGACGGCACGAACGACTTGAACAACCTGCACGGCCATTGGCCTCTTGCCAATCAGCAGATGCATGCTGCGTTGAAGCTGATGAACTACGAGGTCCGATTCGAAATGGGCGACGGCGGACATAGCGGCAAGCACGGCGGCGCCATCCTGCCCGATTCGCTCCGCTGGCTGTGGCGCGAGTGATTTTCCGTATTGCCGCTTGCGGCTTAGCGCTCACATGTTCTGATATGCGACTTGAGCGCTAAGCCGCAAGCGGCGCAACCAAGGAGAAGCCAATGTCCAACCCAACTCGCCGCCGATTGCTGCAAGCCGCCGCCGTCGGCACAGCGTCCGCGCTGGGCGCGACTACCCACGCCGGCGAGCCGCCCGTCAGCGCCGATCAGGCGCTGACCGCGATCGTCCGGCTACGCTTCAAACATCTGACGGAAGACCAGATCAAGAACGTGCAACGTGGCATCCAGAACAACCTCGCCACCGCCGGCGTGCTGCGCAACATCGTCCTGACGCCACTCGACGAGCCAGCGACGGTGTTTATTGCGGATGTGGCGGAGTAGTATCGACATGACGATTCCCACTCCCAAGATGCTGGCCATTTTTACCGAGCAATGGGAATGCCTGATGGGCATCGGCCGGGTCCGCGCCGGATTGCATCTGCAATCACTCGCCCAAATTGTCGCCGCCTATTCGGAACCGCATAGACATTATCACAACCTCGATCACATTGTTCACCTGCTCGACATGCTGATGATGAGGCATGAGGCCGAACCTCATCAACGTCTGGCGCTGTACCTGGCCGCGGTATTTCACGACATTGTCTACGATACGCGCAGCTCGGAAAATGAAGCACGCAGCGCGAAAGTTGCCGAGGCTACGTTGAACGAGATCGGGCTGCGCGGATTAAGTGAGCGTGTCGGCCGGTGGATACTCATGACGAAGGATCATCAGGCGCCGGATGACCACCTTGACGCACAGGTGCTTCTTGACGCCGATTTGTCCATCCTTGGAATGGGTCCAATCGCCTACGCTGAATATGCGAAGGCCATCCGCAGGGAATATGAATGGGTGAGTGAGCCAGAGTATCTGACAGGCCGGCGTAAAGTGTTGTCGGGATTCTTGGCACGCTCGGCCATCTATCGAACGGATTCCTTCAAACGGTGGGAAACGCCGGCGCGCCGTAATATCGCGGGCGAACTCGCCGAGATCGACGCCAAGCTGAGGACGCTCGAATGATCGACGACATCCAAGCGTTGCTCGCCGATGATCGGCTCAACGATCTCGGCCAAGGCGTGCCGAATCTTTCCGCCAAGGCCAAGCTGCAAGCCGTCGCCTCGCAAATGCCAGCTATCGCCAAGCATCACGATTTCGCAGCGGCGTGCATGGCCGGCCTTTGGCTGTTGCATGATTTGCATGACGAATCGCATGCCATCAGCCAGGATTTGGACACCGTCGAGGGCAGCTATTGGCACGCGATTCTACATCGCCGTGAGCCGGATTATTGGAATGCGAAGTATTGGTTCCGCCGCGTGCCGCGCCATCCAATCTTCACCGAATTGGCAAAACAAGCGGACGCATTGACTCGCGAAGCTGGAACGCCGGCCGGCAGCGAATATCTGCTCATGCAGAAAGTCTGGGATCCGCATCGGTTCGTCGATCTGTGCGAAGCTGCCGCGTGCGGGCCGGATGCGCTCTCGATGTTGTGTCGCCGAATTCAGCAGGCGGAATGGCGACTGCTCTTTATGTACTGCCGAGAGCGGGCGTTCTAATTCAATGTAGTATGTCGCTCCGCGTCGTACTACATTACCGCGGAATGTTCTCCTATAACAATCCTATTGAAGGAACATGAAAAGCCGCGTCGCAGGAGAAACGGGCGTGCCGAAGAAAAACTCCATGCCGGTTAAAGATCGCGCCGTTAAAGCGAACATTGCGACGGGCGAAGAGGTTTTGCCCGTAGAACGTTGTTTGCAAATCCATCGCATCATGGTTCTCGCTCGCGCTCTGGAAGAGCGTATGATCAAAATGAGCAAGTCGGGCGAAGGATTTTTCTGGATCGGCGGCCCCGGCGAGGAAGCGTTCAATACCTGTCTCGGCTTCCAAGTCAAAAAAGGCGAAGGCCCGAAGTTCGACTATCTCCACTTCCACTATCGCAATAGCGCGACGATGCTTGCCATGGGCATGGAGCCAATAGACGCGATTCGGCAAATGGCGATGACCTGGACCGACCCGTTCTCGCGCGGGCGCAACTTCCCTAGCCATTTCTCGCGCAAAGCATGGAACGTCGTGCCGGTCAGTTCGGTTATCGAAGTGCAGTTCGCGATGGCGCCCGGAACGGCGATTATGCAAAAGCGACACGGTGACGCCGTGACGATCGTCGTCGGTGGCGACGCCGGTGCGGCCCAGGGCGACTTCACATCGTGCCTGCTCTGGAGTTCGCGGCCTGGCAACGAACTACCCGTCATCATCATTACCATGAACAACGGCTGGGGTATCTCCACGTCGCATTGTTCCCAGCATTCCTGCGAACACACCATCGAGCGTGGCAAAGCGTTCGGTATCCCCGGCGAAGTCGTCGATGGCAACGATCCCGTCGCCTGCTGGTACGCCGTCGAACGTGCCTTCCGTTACAGCCGATCGACCCGCAGGCCGTTTATGCTCGAAGCGATGGTGGCGCGTTTGAACGGGCATTCGTCATCGAGCGGTGCGCTGCGCTCCGATGAACCGGATTGCATCGCCATGTTTGAGGATCGCCTGCTTGCCGCCGACATGTTGACGCAAAGCGCGATTGACGACGTTCACGCCGAGGCCCACTCGGAATGCGACGATGGCGTGGCACAGGTAATGCGCGAGCCGCGGCCTGGATTCGCCGATATAGACAAATTCACGTATTCCCCCAGCGAAGTGGATGCCGTGTATCCCGGCGATTACACCGGTCTACCCTAGCAGGAAAACGGAAAAAAGTTGTGCGAACTAAAAAGAACGCACAGAAGCCGCCCGAAGGCGAATCCGATAAGCAAGAATGAAAAGCGTTGTTGTGGGTTCCGCATGAGGCATGGCCCAAAATGAACGCTAATCGAGGACGCCGTTACTTTTTCCTTTATCTTTTTTACTTTTTCCTTGCCTATGGCCACCATGGTTCAAGCTATTCGCCTGGCTCTCCACTACGGCGAGACGCATCTCGGCGTGACCGATATCTTCGGCGAAGACGTCGGCCCGCCGCTCGGTGGGGTCTTCACGGCCACGCAGGGTCTCAGAACCGCCTGGAACTCGCCGCTCGACGAACGCGGCATCGTCGGGACGGCCATGGGTATCGCCTATGCGGGCGGCCGGCCGGTCTGCGAAATTCAATTCTGCGATTACGGCTTCAATATCATCGATCTGCTCAAAGTTGCCGGCAACCAACGCTGGGCCGGCGCCGGCGAATTCGACCTGCCCATGGTCCTCATGACGCCCAGCGGGTCCGGCATTCGCGGCAGCCTGTATCATTCACATAGCTTCGAATCCTGGGCCAGCCGACTCGCAGGCTGGAAGATCATCATGCCATCGACACCGCTGGACGCCTATGGCTTGATGCTGTCCGCAATCATCGATCCGAATCCGGTCATGGTCCTCCTCCCCAAAGCGCTCCTGCGCGTCAAGGGCGACAACCTGATTCCAGGCGAGCCCGACGACGAAGGCGAACTCAAACGCAGAATCGATGCGCCCGTCGGTGATCGCGCCCACTGGCAGCCTAATTGGCCCGCGGTCGAAAAATATATCGTGCCGCTCGGCGTCGGCATGCTGGTGCGCGAAGGGACCGATGCGACCATTATCAGCTACGGCCGCACGCTTCCGCTCTGCGCTCAAGCAGCCGATCAGGTCCGCGAGTCGACCGGGTTTTCGTGCGACGTGATCGACCTGAGAAGCATCTTCCCGTACGACTGGAAAATGATTGCCGCCAGCGTGAAGAAAACGGGCCGTGTGTTGATCGTCAACGAGGATACCGAGGTGACAAACTTCGGCGAGCACATCCTTCGGCGAATCGTCGAGGAGCACTTCTACGATCTACTGGTCCGCCCGCGCGTGCTAATGGGTCGCCACGTGCCCGGCATCGGCCTGAACCCGGTGTATGAGCAGAACACTGTGCCGCAGCTGCCCGGCATCAAGGCGGCGCTAGAGGCGTTGGCGAAGGACGCCGTTTAGCCGCGAATCGCGTGGCATCCACGCAAGAGGGGCTCTCATGGACTTCAAACTCCCCGAACTTGGCGAAGGCGTTTACGAAGCGGAAGCGGTGCGCTGGCTGGTCAAGCCGGGCGATGCCGTCAAGCCCGGTCAGCCGCTGCTCGAGGTGCTGACCGACAAGGCGACCATGGAAGTGCCCTCGCCATTCGCCGGCGTCATCGACGCGCTTGCTATCGAAGCCGGGCAGAAGCTGGCCATCGGACAGGCGATTCTGTCCTACAACGGCGGCGCCGCCAAGACTGCCACCCCGGCGCCGGTCGTTGCCCCTCTGAAAGCGACGCTCGACAACGGCGAGACAACCACCGCCGTCAAAGCCGCGCCGTCGGTGCGATTGTTGGCCCGCCAACTCGGCGTTGATCTCGCATTCGTCACCGGTTCGGGGCCGCACGGCCGCGTGTTGATGGATGATCTCTCGCACTATGTCTCGCACGACAAACCGCCGACCGCGCCGACCGCGCCGACCGCGCCGATCCTCGACGTCGGTACACCCGGCACGCGCGTCAAGTTCGCCGGCCTGCGCCGCAAAATCGCCGAGCACATGGTGCAATCGAAGCACACGATTCCGCACTACAGCTATGTCGATGAATGCGACGTGACCGATCTCGTCAAACTGCGTGAGGCGCTCAAGGAGCCATTCGCGAAAAAAGGCACCAAGCTCACGTTCCTCGCGTTCTTCGTCAAAGCCGTAGTGCATGCGCTCAAGGAAGTGCCGATCGTCAATGCGACGCTCGACGAGGCCGCCGGCGAAATTGTACTGCACGATCGCTATCATATCGGCATCGCTGTCGCGGCGCCCGGCGGGTTGATCGTTCCGGTCGTGCGCGATGCCGACAAAAAGAGCGTACTCGACATCGCTAACGAGATCGATCGCCTCAGCACCGACGCTCGCGCCGGCAAGCCGAAACTTGACGACCTCCGCGACGGCACGTTCACTCTCACCTCGATCGGCAACATCGGCGGACTGTTTGCGACCCCTATCATCCACACCCCGCAAGTCGCCATCCTTGGACTTGGCAAAATCATTCCTCGGCCAGTCTTCGACGCAATTGGCCAAGTGATCCGCGCGGAGATGGTTTATCTGTCGTTCAGCTTCGATCACCGCGTCCTCGACGGCGCCCTCGGCGCGACCTTCGGCAACGCTGTCATCGCCCGCCTGAAGAACCCCGCGGCGTTACTCATCGATTGATCCCGCCAGCCCCACCATGAGCGCTGCGCTAGGTTGGGTGCTGACCAGGGGCCGATGGCCAAGCGATTTTGCGAGTTTTCTTGCGGTATTAGGGTTCATCCGATTAATGCGTATTTTGTCGTATGAAGGCTCAAGATTTTGAGTTTGAAGAAAGCAAGGTCGCGGTAGCCATACGCTGGGCTGATGAAAACTCATTGAGATTTTAGGGATTTGGTCTTGCGTTAACTTTGCGTTTTTGTTGCGCTGTCGGAAAGGAGTTTTGTTCTCGGTTCAAGGATAAGGAGATCCCGATGCAGACCGACAGCAAGGACAAGCAACGCGAA
>CAMAUE010000061.1 GCA_945861245.1 Singulisphaera sp. GP187 | reverse complement strand
CGAAAGAACGAAAGCTCGAAAAAATACAGTTCATTGTTTGGTAATCTTCTTTGCGCATAGCAATTCGATTTCCTTTCGTGATTTCGTCCTTTCGGGCTTTCGTGATTCGTATTGA
Source organism: Singulisphaera sp. GP187 (assembly GCA_945861245.1). Taxonomy (GTDB): domain Bacteria; phylum Planctomycetota; class Planctomycetia; order Gemmatales; family Gemmataceae; genus SIAQ01. Next base: position 30,312 of record CAMAUE010000061.1, on the reverse strand, counting down.
AAATCAATGTCTGCAAGTGCAGTCGTGCACCCCATCCCGCGGCAATTCGCAAGTTGCTATAGCTTGGCAAAAAAGTTACCGATACACTCGCGATTTGAATGAGGAATCCGCTCAGCGAAGAAAAAAGAGGCGAAAGGATTCATATGCACGTCGAGGATGTTTCTGTTGTAATGGCTAACTACAACTATGCACAATTTTTAACAAGAGCTGTAAAGGGCGTCCTTTCTCAAAGCGTAAGGCCCCGAGAATTTATCGTTATCGATGATTGTTCGACGGATAATAGCCTTCAGATTCTAAACGAATTCGCTCGGCAAGATCCGCTCTTGCGAATTATTCGTAATGAGAAAAATCGTGGCATACTCGATTTTCACAACCGAGCCGTGGATATCGCTTCGGGGAAATATATCGCCCTAATCGCATCGGACGATTATATTCTTCCCGGGATGATAGAAAAATCCCTCGCCATCCTCAGGAAATATCCGCTCGCCGGGCTTTCGTCGGCTTATCACTCGGTAATCAAGGAACCGTCCGGTGAGATACTGCCGAATCCGAGCCAATGGTGCGCGGAGCCACGCTATTTCAGCCCGGATCAATTGGTGCGAATCATCGGGCCGGGTTGTATTCCGGTGCATACCGCCGTTTTCCGGCGTGAAGCCTTATTGGAAGTCGGCGGATTCGATGGCGATCTGCGCTGGCATTGCGACTGGTTCACCAGTTTGGTCATTGGCTTCCGGCATGGACTCTGTCACGTTCCAGAAACGATAGCACTTATTTCAGAACGTGAATCTACGTATTCCAGTCCAGGCTTACGTAAACCGATCGATCAGCAGACGGTCCTTAGAAATCTTCTGCGCCGGCTGATTTCACCGGCATTCGCGGATGTGCTCCCGAGCTTTCAATCGAGCGGCGTGATGACCAGTTTCGGCCCTAATCTGGTTCATGCCGCGGCCGAAATGCCTGAACGCTGGACACCGGGTGTGCTCGGCTTAATCGATGGCTTGGAACTAGAGGTCTACGAAACCCTACTCGTCGATACAAACGAAGAGGTGCGCGAATTGAGTAGATTTTTGCTCGGCCCCATGTGGTGGCGTCGAAAGAAGGAGATCCAAACGGTCCAGCCCGAAAGAAAAAGAAGCCGGCTATTTAGAGTCCTCGATTCGATCCGTCGCCGGTGTCGCATCAGCTAAGCGCCGTTGAGCCGCGTGATCGAATTATAGATAGCAAGTGACGCCGCTGGCTCATTCTTACTTCGAGGCTCATCGAATTCCCTGCACTTTGTTTATCGATGCAAATCAGAAACCCTATAAAGAGCGCATTATCAACAAATCGCGAGCGAGAAACGTATCGAAATTCGTCGTCTGCGTTCGAGTTGGGAATTGCCTACCAGGAGCAAAATGATGCTGCGCTGCTTGTTACTATTCGTTGTTGTCCTTGGCGCGACGCTCGGTTATTCGCAAGAGAAGTCAGCCCCAAAGAACCTCACCAACACCGTCGGGATGAAGTTTGTGCTGATCCCGGCGGGTAGCTTCATTATGGGCAGCACGAATCAGGAAAAAGGCCGAGGCGATGACGAAGGTCATCACAAGGTTGCCTTTGCCAAGCCATTGTACTTTGGCGTTCACACCGTCACTCAGGAACAATGGATTGCGGTGATGGGCAACAATCCTAGCTATTTCAAAGGCGCAAAGAACTTGCCCGTCGATAGCGTCGCTTGGCACGATTGCCAGGATTATTGCAAAAAGCTGCAAGCAAAAGAGAAGAAGCCGTACCGCCTGCCCACGGAAGCTGAATGGGAGTACGTGTGCCGGGCCGGCACCGCCACCGCATTTCACATGGGCGAAACGATGGCTCCCGATCAGGCGAATTACAACGGCAACTTCACCTACCGCGACGGCAGGACCGGCGTCTATCGTGCGAAGACCACACCCGTCGGCAGCTTTCCGCCGAATGCATGGGGCCTGTTCGACATGCACGGTAACGTGTCGCAATGGTGTCACGATTGGTCCGGTGGCTACTCACGAACGGAAACCACCGACCCCCAAGGCCCCAAATCCGGAAAAACACGAGTTCTACGCGGCGGGTCGTGGAGTAACCATCCGATCTTCTGTCGATCGGCCAATCGCAATTCTAGCGAACCCGATACTCGGCTCGAACATTACGGATTCCGCGTCTGCTTCACCGCAGAATGAAAAGAAGGTTCACGCCATGCTCATCTTTGATGCTCATCTCGACCTTGCCTGGAACGCGCTCGATTGGAACCGCAACCTGCAGCTTCCGTGCGAGCAGATTCGGAAGCTCGAAGTCGAGGCCGGTGAGACCGAAAAAGGTCGCGGCGGGAACACCGTTTCGTTCCCCGATCTTCGCCGAGGTAAGGTCGTCACCTTCGTTGCCACGGTGCTCGCCCGGCTCTTTCGGCCCGGCAGCATTCCGCCGATCCAGGTTTATTCGCAATCGGCGTCGGCGTTCGGTGCAGCCATGGGGCAACTTCATTATTACCGCGGTCTGGAGCAGCAGGGTGTCCTCCGCTTCATCAAGGATTGGCCAACGCTCGAATCGCACGTCAACGCCTGGAAGATCGACGAAAACTCGACGACGCTGCCGCTTGGCTTCATCCTCAGCATGGAAGGCGCCGACGCCATCCTCCGCCCCGATCAAGTTCAGGAATGGTGGGACGCCGGCTTGCGCATCATTGGCCCCTGCCTGTATGGCGTCAGTCCGTATGGCCATGGTACGAGCACCGAGGGCGGATTCTTCCCGCAAGGCCGTGAACTGCTGAAGGAGATGCAGCGCGTCGGCATGATTCTCGACGTTACCCACCTCTCCGACCAGTGTTTCGATGAGGCGATGGACCTCTTCGGCGGCCGACTGCTTGCCAGCCATCATAACAACCGCACGCTCGTATCTCACCAGCGGCAGCTTACGGATGCCCAAACGAAAACGATCATCGCCCGCGGCGGCGTCATCGGACATGCTTTCGACATTTGGATGGTCGTGCCCAACTATGTGCGTGGCGAAACCAAGGCCGAAGTCCCGCTCGAGCGTCTTTGCGACCACATCGATCGTGTTTGCCAACTTGCCGGAAACGCATCCCACGCCGCCATCGGCAGCGACCTCGACGGCGGTTTCGGCCGCGAGCAATCACCCAGCGACCTCGACACGATCGCCGACTTGCAGCGCCTGATCGCCATCCTCACGCGGCGAGGCTACACGCCGATCGACATCGAAGGCATCCTGCACGCCAACTGGTTGCGTTTCTTTAAGGAAGCGTGGACAGGCCAAGGCCCACTGTGATGGAACCACCACGAAATCCAGCAGCCGACGCGCAACATTCAACCCGTGGTAGGCACGACACCACCTATCAAGAAATAGACCACCGTTATACCTCGAGCGGCCAGGAATGACATTTTGACGGCTCTCCAGGGCCGTCTTTGAGTTTTACGGGCTGAGCAGGGACGGCCCTGGAGAGCCGTCCTACTTTGTGCCAAAAATCAGGCCGTGTGGAATATAGTCCGTGGAGCAGGCTTTCCAGCCTGCCGTATTTTGACGATCATGGGCAAGTTACGGCAGGCTGGAAAGCCTGCCCCACGAGCCACTGGCCGCTCGAAGTATAATTGGTTTCTTGTAAGTGCTGTCGTGCCTCCGATCGCGGGTGACACTTGATTGCGATTGCGTGTGCCATGTTCGGCGTGGTACAAATTGATTTGGCGTTGATAGGTCAAATGGTGCAAGGACGCACGTTATGCTCTCCGCAGTGCCGAGTTTGAGTTTGCATTATGTTCGATCCCATTGTTTTTTGGCCGGCCTCGTCTGCGTTTTCGCGTGCTTCTTTCTGCAATATTCGCTGAAAATCCGTCATGCCGATCAGCCGAATCGGTCGGCATTCTTGCGCTGGCGTGGGCAGCTTGCGGAACTTTCCGACGGCGTCAATGTGTGGGACAAGTATGCCTATCCCAACCCGCCGATCATGGCGCTGATCCTCCGGCCATTTCACGCGCTGCCGCCGTTCTGGGGCGCAGCGACATGGTTTCTGTGCAAAGCCGTGCTGGCGTTGGCGGCGATCTGGGCCGTGCTGTCACTGTTGGATGCGTCGGCGCTGCCATTCCCGCTATGGGGCAAACTCCTGGCGGTGCTGGCGACGCTGCGACCGATCGAAGGCGATCTTGTGCATGGCAATGTCAACCTCTTCGTGCTCGCCCTCGTCGTCGCTTGCCTCGTCGCGTTCCATAGAAAGCGCGACGGCATCGCCGGCGTGCTGCTCGGCTTGGCCATCGCTTGCAAATTAACGCCTGCGCTCTTTCTCGGCTACTTCCTCTGGAAGCGAGCCTGGTGTACGCTTGGGGCGGCGACCGCAAGTCTCGCTGCCTTCTCGCTGATCCTTCCCTCGCTATTCCTGGGCTGGCAGGACAACCTTACCTATCTGCAAAGCTGGCACGAACAAATGGTCGCGCCCTATGCTGCCGGCGTCGTGACGAGTGAGCACAAAAACCAATCGCTCCCCGGCGTGCTCTATCGCATGCTCAGCGATTCGCCGTCCTTCTCCGACTACGAAGAAGACCGTAAGATCATTCTCGATACGCATAATATCGTATCCCTGCCCAGGCCCGTGATTCAGGGCGTCATTATCGCTTGCATGGGCGGATTCGTTGCCCTGTCGCTTTGGCATCTCCGCTCGGGATGCGTGGATCGCGATGCCCTGGTGCTTGCCGCGGAGTTTGGCATCGTCGTGCTTGGCATGCTGTTATTCTGCGAACGCACCTGGAAGCACCATTGCGTGACGTTGCTCATTCCGTTTGCTGTGTCCGCGTATTGCGTGAGTGCCGCAGGATTCGCGAGATCTCTACGCTGGCAGGTCGGCGTTCCGGCACTTGTGGCGTTGCTGTTGATGTTGCTGACGACGAGCGGCATCTTCGATCGTCATGTTAACTCAAACGAACGCATCGGTAAACTGGCGCAGGTGTATGGAGCCTATGTGTGGGCGTTTTTGCTGCTGCTCTTTGCGATGTGCCGGGTCTTGGCAATATCGTCCCTAACGGCTCATCGGGTTCACGACGCGGTTTGCAAGAATCAAACCACCGATAGTACGGACGACACGGATACGAAATAACGCCGGCGTGATATTACGTATCCGCGTAATTTGTGATATCCGTGGCTAAATTCGGTTCATTGCACAGCGTGAAAACGCGAAAGTCACTTCCCAATCGCATCTCTCTTAAATACGATTTCTCTGATACCACATTCAAAAGGGATCTTCATGTCCACTCCGAGTTGGCCGATTCTGACGATGGCCGAACGCCGCGTGTTGGGCGTCATGGTCGAGAAAGCGAAGACGACGCCTGACGTCTATCCGATGAGCGTCAACGGAATCGTCGTCGGTTCAAACCAAAAGAGCAATCGCGATCCGATCCTGAATCTCTCCGATGATGATGTCGAAAACACGCTGTCGGCACTGCAACCCAAGGGCTACGTCACGCGCATTCAGGGTGGCCGCGTCGAGCGTTGGCGGCACAATTTGTACGATCTCTGGAACGTGAACAAAGTCGAACTGGCAATCCTCGTCGAACTGCTGCTCCGTGGTCCGCAGACCGAAGGTGAACTGCGCCAACGCGCGAGCCGAATGGAAGCGATCGAGGATCTGCCTGCGCTACGCGATGCGCTCAAGCCGTTGGCCGAGCGGAAACTTGTCGCCTTTCTTGGCACCGAGGGCCGGCGAGGCACGTTGATTTCGCACGGATTCCATTCACCCAAGGAGATTGAGATCGCCCAATCGCGCGTTATGACGGAGGAGTCGCTGGTGCCAACGATTTCCGCACCGGTGCCGATTCCTGCCGGCGAACTCGCCAGGCTCAGCGGCGATCTGCAGGACGCTCGACATGAGATTAGCGAGTTGCGGAGCCAGCTGGGTGCGATGCAGGCGGTGTTGACGCAAACGGTCGAGCATCTGAACAAACTCAGGGAATCGCTGGGTGCGTAATACGTTCCGGCACTGGAAGTTTTAGCGAACGCCACACGAAGCAATCGCGTGTTGTTCCTACATGTGAAGCAACAGAAAACGGGAACGCATATGCAGGAAATCGTCACATGCCCGGAATGTCGTCGTCGCTTGCAGGTTCCGCCGGAGGTGATGGGCCAAAGGGTGCAGTGTTCGAGTTGCCAGGCAACGTTTCTCGCCGCTTATATGCCGCCGCCGATCGAGACGGGGCCTGCCATTCCCGTCGGCGCGGTGACGGCCGACCTGCCCGAACCGATCCCGATCGACATCGTGTCACTGAGCATTGATGAGTCCGCACCTGTTTCCGCAAGCGCGAACCAGAGGAAACAGTTTCAATCGATACCGGTACCGAATCAAACGAACCCAGCCAAGCGTACTTTGATCATTGGTGCGGTAATTGTCGCAGTCGCGGTGACGGTTACCTGTGTTGCCACCAGTTTTTCTCCGCTCGACCTTGGCCGTCATCGTGCCGACGTGATGCGCGTGCCGCTTGAGGCGGATGTGCCGCGCATGCCGTCGCCGCGACTGGATGCGGCTGCGCAACAGGCGGCAGCGAAGGCGTTGCTCGATCATCTGGGAAACGGGATTCGGAACAACCAACCGATGTCAGAGTTCGCCCGCAACTTCGATGGTTGGCGGACTATCGACGATTTGGTGACGCAGAGTATCGCCCCCGCGCCGCTTCGGCAGGAGCGAACTCTGTACCGAGAGTTGGCTTTCGCATTTGCCCAATATTTCAAAGGCAATGATGCATTCTGGCAAGATGTAATCGTTGCGCGCGTCAACCAGCTTGACAACGGCGACCTTTGTGCCATCTCTCGCCATCGCTTTCATGACGGCGTCGGCGGCAGTCTCCGCTTTCGCTGGTGGATGACATTTCACGAGAACCAATGGCGAATTTACGACGGCGAGGAGATCGATTTTGGCAATCGGGTCAGCCTCGGATTTCCCCTGCTCATCAACCGATTGGACCAGAACCTCGCTGCGAACATTCGCACGATGCATGCCGCCTTGCTCGCCATGAGGCCTCAAAATAACAACTTCGTCGAAGCCGACAAACATCTCGACCAGGTCAGGCCGGCCGAGCTTCCGCAGCGGCTCCAGGCGAAATTCCACCTCGTTCGCGCGAATGCGAAAAATCGGCTGGGTGACCATCAGTTGGCTTCGGACCAGTGCGATGAGGCACTACGTAAAAATCCCGACGCCTTGGGAGCGGACTACTACAAGGCGATTTCATGCACGTGGCTAAATCGCAATGATCTCGTATTGGAACATGCAAAAAAGCATCACGACGCACTCGGCGATGATCATTGCTCGTGCTACATCATGGGGATCGCCTTGTTTCGACTTGGGCGGCGTCATGAAGCGGCGGCGTTCTATCGCAAAGCACTCGATGATAATCCGAAGGATTTCCTGCCGTTTCTCGAATTGCTCGTCTGCCTGAATGCGAACGAGCCGAACGGCGATCTCGGCAAGCGGTTCCTGGCCTTGCAGAATCCGGCCGAAAAATATGTGGAATTCGCCGAAAAGCTGTGGCAAGCACGCAACGGTGCGGCATTGACCGACTTGACCGACGCGATGCGGAAACTCGATCCGCAGCATGTGGACGCCGAGTTCTATCAAGCCCTGGCGGCGATGAATCAAGGCAAGGAAAATGTGGCATTCCGATCGTTCGCCAACGCCTGGAAACGCGTCGCGCCGAAAGAACGCCGCGACTATTTCACGCGCGAATTCAGCCAGGCGGCGGCCCATGGCGACGCGGCGCTGCGAGCCTACCGTGAACTGCCGAGCCAGGCAGATCCCTTCCGCTATTTAGCACGCGAACTATGGCGAGATTTTCGTAAGGAGGACCTGCGTGAGTTGGTTGACGAGCACGCCAAGAAAAAAACCAAGGATACTTATCTGCGTCTCTACCAGGCCGAATTGTTTCTCCAAGATGAGGATTTCTCCGCGGCAAAAGCAGCCTACGCCGCTGCGGCCACGAAACTCAACAACGTCGCGGAATTCAACGATTTCCGCTACAACCGCGTCCGCACGCTCTACCGTTTGGGCGAGGCGATGCAGGCCTACGCGGAAATCGGTCCGCGTGATGATACGTTCCGCGATTTGGCGCAACAATGTTGGTCTGACAAGAATTTCGACACGTTGACCAAGTTGGTGGAAGCGCACGAAAAGAACAACGCAGGCGATCCCCAATTGCTGCGCTGGAGTTGGCGAATCGCTCTGAATCGCAAGCAGTTTGACCGCCTTGGTCCGATGGTAAAACAAGCCTATGAAGTGAATCGCGATCGCTTCGTGCTTCAGGATTTTGCGAATGATATGGTGCAGGTGGGCGAGGCGCTGGAGGGCTACAAGCGAATGCCGAACCCGAGCGTCGATGTTGAGTTCATCGCGACGGCGTTGGCATTGAACCAAAAGCCGCAGGAGTTGCGTGCGTTGATTGCGTTGCACCGCAAGAAGTTTCCCGAAGATCGGTTGCTGGGCGGGCTGGAGGGCGAAGCCGCACGGTTGGAGGGCGACTGGAAGGCCGCCGCCGCCGCCTTCGCCAAGGCTTGGCCTCTGCTTCCCGATGACAAGAAGGTTCGGTGGCGGTTTCATTGCCTTCAGTCGCATCACAAGATCGGCAAAACCGTGGAGGCCTATCGTGACCTCGGCATGCAGCATGCTGATTTCCGCCAGCTTGCCACGATGTTGCTTTATGAAAAAAATATCGACGGCTTCGAGAAACTCGTCGATGCGCATCGCCCGCAGCGTGCGAACGACAACGAATTCGATGCCTACGAAGCCCGACTGAAAATCTTCCGCAACAAAACCGATGAGGCGATCCCGCTCCTGGCTCAGGCATGGAAACAGATCGGCGATCCACTGCGCCGACAGGCCTTGCATTCCTTCGTGAACGATCTGCTGGTGAACGGCAAGTCGGAAGAGGCTTATCGTTGTGCTCCCGATCGTGTAATGGCGTTTCAACAAATTTGCTGGCAACTCCGCCAGACGAAGAAGATCGAGGCCTTCGAGACGCTGGTGAAACTGCATGCCGTCACGCATTTCAAGGACATTCAGCTCGTCATCGAACAGGCCGAGTTGGCCCTGCTCAAAAACAATCCCGCGCGAGCCGAGACGCTTTTTGCCGAGGTTCGCGCACGCCCCGATGTCGTCGATGCCTTTACGGCTCGGATCAATTGGTTACGGGCGCGGATCGCAGGAGGAAAGGTCGTGCCAACCTATCGTGAGCTGGGCGCGTCGCAGCGGATATTTCTGGAACTCGCCAACGATTGCGCGATCGCCAAGAACGGCGCGCAGCTTGAAGTCCTGCTGCGAGCGCATCGCCAGGCTTTTCCGCATGCTACAAAATATGATGCGTGGGATATCGAGGTGTTATGGCTGAAGAAAGACTACAAAGGCACAATCCGCGAAATCCGCGCCAAGCGCAAGACGATGTTGAAGGGTAACCATCGCTGGAAGATGGAAGGCTGGCTTGTTCGCAGTTGCGTCCTTGCCAAGAAATCCGCCGACGCGATCGCCGAAGCTGAGACGATCACGAAAGACCCAGCCGGGGCGAAGAATCTGATGGTGCTCGCCCTCGCATCGACCGGCGATGTGAAAAAAACAATCGCCTACGTGGAGTTGAATTCCTCGAATCGGTACTTTGTCGATACGCTCTATCGTGATGAATACCTTGGCCCGATCTTGCGAGGCGATGCCTTCCGCACATTTCGCGACCGCTATCCCGAGCCGCCGGCGAATTTCAATGATTTCCGCTTCGACGATGATGATGACGATCTGCGGTAACCATGACGCCAATGGGAAATGTCAGAGCCGGAAGCGCGACCGACGAAAAAAAACAACGTCGCTCACGCGTTCGGCTCTGGTGCGATTGCACGCCAGAGCGATTCTGTCGGAGCCGCGCACGAAGTAAGCGGTCGAGGGCCTAACGCGAATGCATTTACAGTCCGCTAACTTCGTGTGCGTAAAAGTGTCACGCGAAGGCGGCTCTCGTGCGTTGCAGGACCGGGGCGTCGGCGCCGCCGGAGCCTTTGAGCCAGTAGACGCTGGCGGCAAGGAAGCGGTTGCGCCAGGCAGGCGTGATGTGTTGGAAGTCTTCAAGGGCGGCGGAACTGAACTTGTAGTCGTGCGAATCGGTGCCTTTTGCGAAGATCAGCCGGCGCGAGGTTGCCAGCCAAGCGTTGGCTTGATCGGCGTGGGCGTTCAAGAGCGATAGCGTCTTGCGGGCAGCGGCGAGCTTGTCGGTGGTCGCCGACGTGAAGATGTCGTCGATCGCCGCTTGGCCTTGGCCCATCACATCGGCGGGTTCCAGCGTGTCGATGCGTGGCGTCGCCGGCAGGTTCATCATGCGAGCGCGAAACATCGGCAGGAACGACGCGGCTTGCAGCATGAGGAAACGACGCGTCTCATCGCTGGCGGTGGTCTGGTAGCCGAAGTGGAGCGCGTTGACGGTGGTGACGGTGTGCAGGCCGACGATGCCGGGTTGCTTCATCAACAACTCGCCGGCGGTGAGGAAGAGCGCGTCCCACACGCAGGCCGGATCGACGCGATCATTGAGCTTGGCCACAACCGCTTCGGCTGCGTCACTGGGGTTCGACGTGCGCAGCGTGGCGAGCAGTTCGACGACCGGCTCGCGCATGATGGTACCTCGCTGCCAGCCGGCGCGGATGCGCGTGAGTCGGCGCAGGTTGTCGCGGCCAGGCCGATCGGCGGCGTGATCGCTCGTGGCTGGGTTCGCTTCGCGGCTGTGATCGACGAGTGCGTAGGCGAGAGAACGCAGGATCGGCTCGGCATGTCGCCAACCGATCGTAACGAGCGTACGGTACGAGTTGGCGACGAAGATCGCTTTGTGACCGATGTCGCGGAAGTCACGAGCGCCATAACGCCACATCATTTCATAGACATCGTTCAAACTGCTGACCCGCGCGAGCTGGGCGACGGCGCGATCGACACGCTCCATTTCCCAGGCGTCCATCGCAGTGCGAAATTCGATCACCCCTTGCTCAGCGGCCGGGAGGCGGTCGGCGGGCTGGACGGACATGCGCCAGTCGCCTTCCTGAGCGTTGCGTGCTTGCGAGTTCTTGAAATTATCCAGTGCCCAAAACAGTGGCAACCAGCGATCGCGATCCTGAGCGGCAAGACTGGCGATATGGGCGGAGTTGACCGCGAGCACCGCATGAAACTTAAACCCCACCGGTCGCGGCTGAATCCCGCGCACGCCGGCGAGCATGAGGGCACTGAGAATCTGCTGATAGTTCGCACCTTGCCGAATGCGAGTTGCGACTTCCTCAAGCAATCGATTGCGCGGCGAATCCTCGATCAGCCGAACCAACGCTTCGACATCGCCTTGCACCGGCGCGAGCGTTCGCGGCGTTTGTTGCGCGGTAAGCGAGGGGAGATTTTGCAGGAACCCGAAATCGACGGCCCCCGCGACAACGCTAAACTGCGCGGATCGCGTCAGAAAATCACGCCGAGTCGTCATGGTAAACTCCGTGGCTGGTGAGAGGCGACGTGGGAACGAAGTGGGATCATTGTCGTGGATCGGATGGCGGATTGCAAGCAACAATTTCGATTTGATTTTTGCATCAACTTGGAATCGATCCTACATGATCCCTTAGCCTGCGAGGTCTGAGGATCAAGGAATTCACTGGGAATCATCGGCATGAAATTGCCAGCCGCGGGTCTCCGCCTTGGCTTTTAGCTTTTTGCTTTTCTTCTCCACCTGATTCTCAGACAGACCTTTGAAATCAATGACAGCATGTTCGGGGAACCGAACGGGGTCCGCTCGCACCGGCAAGGATTCTGCCTCACATTCGCCAACGGTCAACGCCAACACGCCTGCCGACCTACAGTTTTCCAGGGACGTAAAATGCTTCCACGAAAATTCGGCAGATATTTGGCTGCCATCATAGACGGAGAGAAGCGACTCGTCTTTTGGCGTTGGCCTGAATTCCTGAGATGTCACTCTACCCTGTTGGATGAATGAAGGATGCACCTGCCGAAGGAGAAGGGTAGCCGCAATCATCCATTCATCTCCGAGTGTTGACGAATCTGCGAGACAAGCCATTCCCAGCCAGTCTCTTGGTTCAGGTCGACTTCTTGAGTATCTTCAGCGTCGTTCTCCAAATCTAGGTTGTGCCAACTTCCTTTCTGGCTTCTGACGTCAATTTCAAGGGAAATCTCGTTCGGATGCAGCGACCATTCTGCTCGCACTCTACCCTCTGGCGTGGGATATAAGTGCGGCAGCGGCAGTGCGTCGGCAGGATAGTTCTTGTCGAACGCAAGAGCTAAGCGGTCGAGCCCATCATGGACAGGCGCTAGGCCCTTTCCGTTGAGCCAGCCGTTTTTCAGAAGCTTCAACTCCTCGATTCTGAGCCCAATGTCCAAAAGGCTTTTCAATCGGGATATTACGAGTGGTTCGGCATTCATGACGTATCAGATCCTCATCGATAAAAAAGAATAGCCAGAGCGAAAGAATCCGATCCTGTGTGAAGTTAATTGTACTCTCGATGAAATCATATGTAAATCGATATATTCAGAGGTACTCGCCGATTGGCGGGTCGGTATTGAGCGCTCGTCACAATAGAGTAATGAAACGAATTTTGGAATTGCTGGATATTCCTTTTCCCCGCGTGAGAGTTATTCATGAATTCTGCGATCGTTTCCAGTGAAAGTCGACGCGCATTCCTCCGATCCGGCGCCGCCAGCCTATTTGGCCTGGGTCTTGCCGAGCTTGCTTTCGCACAGGAACCGCCGCCGCTACCCGCCCGCCTTCCCGCGGATACTGCGGACGGGCCGCCGATCGTCAGCGCTCGTGCGTGGGCAATCTTTGACGGACGCACCGGTCAACGCCTGTTCGGCGGCAACGATGCAACGGCCATGGCGATGGCCAGCACGACCAAGATCATGACTGCCTGGATCGTGCTTCAGCAAGCCGTCGATAATCCGAAGGTCCTCGACGATGTGATTGTCGTCTCCGATGTCGCTGCGCGCACGGCCGGATCATCGGCACGCATTCGTATGGGCGACCGCATCCCGGTGCGCGAGATGCTCTACGGCTTGCTGCTGCCGTCGGGCAACGACGCCGCAACGGCGTTGGCGCAACATTTCGGCGGGCGCTTCCGCGATGGGAATGGCAAAAACGCCGCGACCCCGCTCGCCGGTTTCGTCGCGGAGATGAATCGCGAGGCTCGCCGGTTGATGCTGGGCGAGATGCGCTTTGTCGATCCGCATGGCCTGGGTGCTAACGTGACGAGCGCACGAAGCCTCTCGACGCTGGCCCGGAATGCGATGCAGAACGCGACGTTTCGTCAATATGTGCAAACGCGCCGGCGCGAGGCTCAGATCACGGACGCGAAGAACGAACGCCGAGCGGTGACCTGGACTAACACGAACAAACTGCTGGATATCGAAGGCTATGACGGAATCAAAACAGGCACAACGACCGCTGCCGGCAGCTGCCTGGTGGCCAGTGGACGCCGTGGCGACGATCACCTGATGGTAACGGTGCTCGGCTGCACGTCGAACGACAGCCGATACGCCGACACGCGCAACCTCTTCCGCTGGGCCTGGCGCGAGCGAGCGGCGAGGCGGTGAATTCGTGGATGGGAAACGTCATTTTTTGTGGCAGAATCGAATCCATTCCGAGCCGCGACCGTGAGGGAGCGGCCGACAATATGCGCACGGCATTCGGTCGGCCGCTCCCTCACGGTCGCGGCTCGGAAAAGCGTCATGCCCGCCCGTCGATTGAATAGCGAATTATCTCCCTCGCCACGTCGATGCCCGTCGTCGGCGCGAGTGCGCGCCAACCGGGGACGGCGTTTACCTCCAGCACGTAGTATCCGCCCTCGGGACGCGGCAAGAGATCGATACCCGCGATCGGCGTGCCCACGGCCTCAGCGGCGGCGAGGGCGAGGCATTCCTCCTCCTGCGTCAGGCTTGCGGGTTCCGCGCGGCCACCCTGGGCGACGTTCGTGCGCCAATCGTCCTTGGCGTGCCGACGCATCGCCGCGATCGCGCGTCCGGCGATGACGAAGACTCGCAAGTCCCAGCCGGGATGGGCGATGAACTTCTGCACGTAGAGCACCGCCTCCATGCGCTCCACTGTACGGAAGACGCGCCATGCGGTCTCGACGTCGCTGATCCGCACCATGCCGCGACCTTCCGAGCCGAACAGCGGCTTGACAACGACATCGCCGCCGAGTCGCTCGAACGCTTCCAGCGCCGATTCGGCATCCTGGCAGATAAACGTCGGTGGCGTGGGCAGGCCGGCGGACTCCAGGCGAGCGCTGGCGAGATACTTGTCGACACACACTTCCAACGCCCGCGGCGGATTGAGCACGCGAACGCCGGCCGATTCCAGGCGATGCAACACATCCATGCGAAAGACGACTTGTTCCAGCGAGCCCGGCGGCATCGTCCGAACGATGATCGCGTCGTAACCCGACAGTGAAGTCGTCATCGGCAGCGACGCCCACACTCGGCGAAAATCGACAGGCTGTGCCGAATTCCCGAGCGATTCCGCCGCTCGCATCAGGTCGCGCACATGCCAACCGGCACCGCTCGATAGAATCGCAATCTTCATGCGGTACTTGTCCATCTGTCAATGGGTTCGCGTGTACGATCCGGCGGGCGTTGGCATCGTTGGCATCGTTGGCGTCGGTTTGGCTGGGGCTGCCGATTCGATGAGCTGGCCCTTTTCCAGGTGCACCACGCGCTGAGCTCGCTCGGCGGCGCGCGGGTCGTGCGTCACGAGCAGAATCGTTTTTTTCAGTCCCGTCTGCAATTCGCAAAGGAGATTCATGATGTCCACGGCCGAATGTGCGTCGAGATCGCCCGTCGGTTCGTCGGCGACGATCAACGTCGGGTCGGTGACGATCGCCCGAGCGATGCCGACACGCTGTTGTTGACCGCCGGACAGCTGGCCAGGCCGATGGTACATCCGCTCGGATAGGCCCACGAGATCGAGCACATTCAGCACCTGCTCCTTGCGTTTCGCGCTGGTAAGCGGCAGAAGCAACAACGGCAGTTCGACATTCTCATACGCAGTGAGCACGGGAAGCAGGTGGTAGAACTGGAAGATGAAGCCGATGTTGCGCGTCCGCCACGAGGCAAGCTGCGCCTCGCTCATGCGTGATACGCACTGCCCGCCAATCCAGACCTCGCCGCGGTTGGGCTTATCGAGGCCCGCGATCAGGTTGAGCAGCGTCGTCTTGCCCGAACCGGACGGCCCCATGATGCCCAAGAATTCGCCCGGCTCGACCGCCAAATTGAGGTCGCTAAGCACGGTGATCGTTTCCCCGCCGCGCGAAAACGATTTCGTGACATTGTCGATCTTCATGATTGCGGCATTGTTCATGCGTGGTCTCGTCGGCGTGATAATCACAGCTTTGCACACTCGGATTTTTCACCACAGAGAGAAATACCGAGAAGCCAAATTATTGGCGAAAACAATCAAGTTGAATAATCGAAATCAGCCGCAGCATCGCGGTTGATGATGTTATCGTTCTTAGATTTTCTCTGTGTTCTCTGTGCTCTCTGTGGTGAAAAATGCATTCTATTTTCCAGTGGGCGCGAGTTTGGAGACGCGATTCGTGAACGTCACCAACGCACCCATGTCTGGTCGCAGAAACTCGGCCTGGCGGTCTTTTGGCAACGCTTTGCCATTCGGATCGTCCGCGGGAAACAGGATCATCACCCGCACGGGAACGGCACTTTTCCCCTGATCCGCCTTCGGCATGATGCGCGACACATAGCCCTTGTAGATGCGATTGGGATATGCTTCCGTGCGCATTCGACACTCTTGCTTTTCAAAGACCTTGGCGATGTCGCGTTCGGCAATCGACAGATCAATTTCGAGTTTATACAGATCCGCCATCTCACAGAGACTCGCGGACAGGCCGTTCGAGAAGGCCGACGGATTGACGATGTTCCCTTCCTCGGTCTTCTTGGTCAGGATGACGCCGGTGCGTGGGGCCAGCACCGTGGTGTTGCCCAGCCGCCAATCGGCTTTATCGAGGTCTGCCTTCGCCTGTTTCACATCGGCCTCGGCGGAGGCGATTTTCTCATAACGTGGTCCACGGCCTTCGTCCTTGATGAGTTTATACGTCAGTTCAAGCCGACGAGCGCGGAAATCCATCGACTTGGCCGTGCTCTCTGCCAATTCGTAGTCCTCGGGCGAAAGGGAACCGCGTTGTTTCAGCAGCACATAGCGCTGGTACTTCGCCTGTGCCTGATCGCGCTGGGTGACGGCATCCTTCCAGTCCGTTTCCGTTTGTTCGATCTCATCTTTCAGGTACTTCTTCAACTCGTCCACACGTCGTTCCGCCGCGACTTTGGTGGCGAAAGCGCGATCGCGATCAAACTGAAATTCCGAGCGTTCCAATTCTGCAAGCGGTTTGCCTTCGGTGACGACGTCGCCTTCTTTGAAGTAGAGTTTCATGACCGTTCCGCCGACCTTCGGGCTGACCTGGATCAAGCTAATGGGGACGACATAGCCCTTCGCCTCGAGCGCGATTTCGCTACTGTCACCGGAAGGCGTTGGGGTCGTGCCGGGATTTGTTGTGGTGGGGTTGTTCGATGTCGCTGTGCCTTGGCCAACATTCAGGCCGCGATCCGTGGCGAGTTTCTGGATGAATTCGTCGCTGATGGGCCAGAGTGCTTCTAGCGCGAATGCACTAGATATAAGGGCAAGGAGCACGCATCCCGCCCACGGAATCCAACTCCAGCGCGATGCACCGGCGACTCCTGTATCATCCGTTAGCCGCAAGGAGCGCACGCGGTCGCTGAGCGTGCTCTGGGTTGCGGGTACTGCTTCGTTCATGACTACCTCTACATGCGAAATGCGCGAAATGGATTTGATTCATTATATGGGCATGTCAGAGCCACGCACGAAGTAAGTGCTTTTTCGTTTCGTGTTTTGATCTCCAAACCGCTTACTTCGTGCGCGGCTCTGACAGGATAGTAAAATGCGCAATTTCGCTCACTTCGCCGCGGGCCAATTCAGGTGGCGGTGGAGAAACGCGAACGTGCCTTGGCCGTGGATGACGTGGCCACCGACGAAAAACTCGAGTTCCGTGCGATCGCCGATGCCAGCCTGGGCGTAAAATCGGCGGACCTTGGCATACTCGAACGCGACATATTCGTCGAGTCCGACGCCGTCGGAATGGCCGCGCTCGACCATGAAAGGTCTAGGAGCAATGAGCGCCGCCATCTCCGCGTAGTTGAAGGTGTTGCCGAGGTCGAATTCGTACATCTCATATTCGCCGGTGAACATGTAGCTGCCTTGCCAGTCGAGATTGATGTTCTTCCAAATCCATTCGTTGAAATCGCCGGAGCAGATTGAGAGGCAATAGCGTGTCACAATCGACGGGATGCGCATTGCGACCTTGCCGCCGTAAGAAAGGCCGTAGTAGGCGATGCGGGCTGGATCGACGAAATCGAGCGTGACGAGCCAGTCAAGAATGCGATCGTGTTGCGCGACGATGAACGTATAAAGCGATAGCCCCAGCGGGTTGGCCTTGCGCACGGCTTGGCGAAAGTAATTCTGAAAGATGTACGGGTTCTGCGGCGCGAACACGACGAAGCCGCGTTCTGCCAACTGGGTTCCAAACGAGTTGTAGTATTGCGTCTTTGCTTTCGGATTGCACACATCGCTCGGTCGGCCTTCGAGACCGTGTTGACAAACGACGACGGGCCGCCGCTCGCCCGGTTTGATGCCCGTCGGCACGAGGAGAATGCCGTGGCAGATCACGTCTTCGTTAAGGTCGAGTACGACTTCGTATGCCTTGTATTTTGGCGTCTCGTACATGAGCCGAGTGCGCGGATTGAGTGGCGACTTCGACTCGGGCAGCTTGCCGATGATGTTCTCGTGAAACGCCTGGCGCAACGGCTCTTGCGATTTTTTGAGGGCGTCGAGCGAAGACGTGTCGAGCTTGGACCAGAAGCTCTGTTGCCGTTTCGTCGGCGCAGTTCCAAGAAGGTTTTGCGTGTAGGAGACAGCTTCGTTGAATTGGCGTTTTTGCCGGTCGTTCGGGTCAGAGTCAAGGCGAAGTTCCTTCGGTTCGGTCGAGCGTTCCGCGCGAAGTTTGGCGCGTTGCAGGCCCTCGGCGTCGATCGGCGCGTCCATCAGGTCGGTGAACGGGCCGGACGCGAATGTCGTCAACGATTTGCCGGCAAACTTGGTGGCCTTGCGGAAGCGATCAAACTCGCCGAATACCGAATTCGCCGTGGCGAAACCGAGCGTCCCCGGCGCCGCGCCGCCGGATCGGCCCTTGCGCGGCGTCGGCGGTCCGGTGACGGCGGGTTCCTTGGCGTATTCGACGTTCACCGTCCGCGCGCCGTTGGGCGCGCCAGCGAGTGTCAGGAGTTCCGCGTCGCCGAACTCTTTCAACAATCCGAAGACGTTGCGATAGATCGGCTCTTTGTGCAGTTCGTTGCGATTGTTGACGTATCCGCTGATGTAGGTGTGCCGAATGCGTGTATCGATGGCGGCACTGTAAAGGGCGATCAGCCCGCCTTCGCCGTAGCCCCAGACTTCGATCGGCAACAACCGGTCGCTTACGCGACTCGGCTCGCCTTTGGTAAACCAATCGACGCCCGCCAGCACCTTTTGCACTTCATAGCCGATGACATGTCGGCCCATCTGAAAGGCCATGCGATAGACGAATTCGCGGTGCGGCTGATTGGTGAAGCGCCCGATGCGCGGGCTGCCGGAGAATTCGTCCTGCCGATTGATAAGCGTCGGAACGAGCACGCGGTATCCGTCCTCGGCCAAGCGCCGCGCGAACTGCGAGTCCTTCGCCACGCCGGGGCTGACGCCGACGAGTTGCTCGGGCGTCCAATCGGCGTCGGGAATAGCGACGGCGTTACCTTTCGCCTTGCCCGTCGGTTCGAGCAGCAAGCCCTCGGCGTTCATCCCCGCCAGCACTGGCCAACGCACCGCGAACACTTTGTAGTGCTTCGTCTCGGCCACGAGCGACGCCTGTTCCGTCGTTGCGATCTTCGTCATGGTTACCGGCAAGCGTGCATCGACGACGCCGATGATCTTGCGAAATCGCTCGCGGTTCGGCTGGACCGATTTGTCGAACGCTTCGGGTGAAGCGAGATCGACGTTCCACAGCTTGGCGCGATCCTTCGCCGCTTGCTCCGTCGCTTTATCGAGATAGCGATGGATGCCGTCGACCATATCCTTGGCGAAGTCCTGTTTGCCTTCGAGCAGTTTCGTGCCCGGAAGGGGTTGGGTGAGCGCCAAGATTGGCGTGAATACTAAGAGAAGAAGGGAAAGGAGGTAGCGCATTAGAATGCCTCGCCTTTGTTTAGCCGCGACGCGCAGCGGAGCGCGGAATGTCAGCCATGCAGTTCGTACTCATAACGTTCCGCGCTCCGCTGCGCGTCGCGGCTAAACAAGGATTCATCAATGATTAAACACAAATTCCTTCATGTTCAGTACCGCCCACATGACGTCCTGAAATGCATCCACCCGGCCACTCGGCCCGAAGTCTCTTTTTTTCGATTCGATAAACTCAAGCAGTTGTTTTCGTTCGATTTCCTTTGCGTCGCGGCCAAGGCCGATCATCAGGATTTCGTCGATGAGCTTGACATCGTCGGGTTGCGCCTTCACAACTTGCGCGAGCCGGCCATTCGCCGCCTTTACTTTTTGCGTGATGGTCTCGCCGATGAGAAACAGCGTGTGTGGCAGGGTCACCTCGCCGTTGCGTTCGCATGCGCAAGCGGTGAGGCGTTCGGGCCGACCGAAGATTAGCAGCGTGCGCGATTTCACGCTCGTATCGGGAACCTGCACCGCGCGGATGCCCAGCGGGTAGCCGTCGAATGCGTCCGGTATGCCCGTGACCGTGTAAATCGCGTCGTGCAGCACTTCCGACTGCAGCCGCCTGGCGTAGTAGTGCGAGTAGAACCGCTGGTCCTTTTCGTTGCCCGGCGTCGTCGTCGAACTGAGTTGGTAGGCACGCGAGTTCAGGATGAGCCGCATGAGGTGCTTGCGGTCATATTTCTTGGCGACGAATTCGCTGACGAGCGCTTTCCACAAATCGGGATTGGTCGGCGGATTGCTCTCGCGCAGATCGTCGATCGGTTCGACCAACCCAACGTTCAGGTAATGCGCCCAGATGCGGTTGACCATCGCGCCGGCGAAAAATTCGTTCTTGGGATTCGTGATCCAATTGGCGAGAACGATACGAGGATCCTGGTCCGGCGCGATCGGCAATGCGGAGCGGTCGAGCGATTGCGGGGCCATGAATTTGCCCGTGCGTGGCTGGCTAACGCCGACCGGATTCTTGTTCTGCTTCATGTCGGGTAGCGATGCGACGAGATTCGTCGGGCCGACCTTCGGATCCTTGCGGTCGAGCCGAATGCGCGAGAAGAAGCCAGCGAAGTGGTAGTAGTCGTCCTGCGTGTATTTTTCGAGCGGATGATTGTGACACTCGGCGCAGCCGATGCGAACGCCGAGAAACGTCTGAGCGACATTGGCGACGACGGTTGATTTATGCGACTCGCGATGTTCGCCGACGTTGACGATGAAGTAACCGACTGTGGGCTGATCGTGCGTCGAACCGGTGACGGTCAGCAGTTCGCGTGTCATCTCGTTCCAGGGGCGGTTGATCGCGACCTGTTTGCGAATCCACTCGTGCAGGTTGCGCACGCCTTTCGTGCCGCGTACATCGTGATCGGCTTCCTTGCGATTCATCAGCAAGTCGTTGAGCTGCATCGTCCAGAAAGCAACGAATTCGGGCCGTTCAAGGATCGCATCGATTAGCTTCGCGCGTCGGGTCGGCGACGAGTCGGCGAGGAACGTCCGCACTTCGCTCGGCGTCGGCAGCACGCCCATCGCATCCAGAAACACCCGGCGGATGAACGTGCTGTCATCGCATCCACCCGATGGCTCGATGCGCAGGCTGTGGAGTTTTTTGAAGACGTGCGTGTCGATAAAGTTGCTCGTGCCTGTGAAAGAATCTGCCTTCACATTGCGTTCGTGCGGTGATGTGATGACGGCCACGGCGACCTGCGATTGAAACATCGCGCGTATGGCGGTTTCGCCGGCACGCTCGACTTTCACCAATCCCAACGGCGTGACGGATGCGATGCCGCCGTCGTTGGAATCAAACTTCGTCAGCCAGGTAACGTCCTTTGATTGCCCATCGGAATACTCGGCTCGGACCATGAGTTGAAGCGTCGCGCCCGGCTTGAGAGTTTGCGATCCCGGCACGATTTCGAGTTTGCGGACCGTCGGCTCGTCCTTGCGTACACCTGGGGCGCCGGTGCGAATCCACTCGAGCAGCACGTTGTATGCGCGGCTGTCCTTGGCCATGAGAACGCCACCTTCGTGGGCGGCTTCTCCTGTCGGCTTGAGTAGGAACAAGCTGGCTTCGGGGTTCGCGGGATTGATTCGCCGAGTGATGAACTCGCGGGTGATCCAGCCGTGGTCCCACTCCGGAGCGTAGCCGCGAAGCGAGAGGCGGAAGCCGTTTTGGCCGGTCCCTTTGCCGTGACATGCGCCCTGGTTGCAACCGAGTCGCGTGAGCACCGGTTGCACATCGTTGACAAACGAAGGCGATTGGGCGATCGCTGATTCGACGAGGGTAGCTAGAAGCAAGAACGCGGCAAGAGGTCGTGCGCAGCGCATCATGGCGTTGGTCCTCGAAAAGTCAGCGTGTGGCGGGGTTACGTTGATGTTACGAGATTGGGGTGCCGAGCACAAGCTGGTGCTTGGGCGTTGGGGATTTGTCATTGGTTATTGTCACCATCTCTTCGCCAACAGTCACTTGATTACTTGTCATTGGCCATAAGTTTGCGATTCCTGGTATACTTTCCCTATCGGTCATTCTTCTCGGAGAGCGAGTTCATGGCACTTCTACAGGTCACGCAATGCGATATTCCCTGGCTGACGGAAATTCAGCTTGACCAGGAAAAGATCGTCATTGGTCGAAGCCCACAGATGTCCCAGTACGTCATCAGCAACAAGGACACAGTCAGCCGGCAGCATGTGCAAATTCTCGTGATCGGTGACCGGTTCTACATCGAGGACCTCCGCGAGGAAGATCAGGGCAAGAAAAAGCATCGCACGTTCGTCAACGATTCCGTGATTCCATTTCGCAAGCCGATCCAACTGAAACACCAGGATTGTGTCCGCATCTGCGAATTTCAAGCGACCTTCATCGACGATGATCCATCGACGGTCGAAGCGATGCTTAGTTCGAAAAGCGAAAGTCACCTCGATATGCAGCCGGCGATCAAGCTGGCGGCGCTTCTGGAAATTACCAATAAGCTCAGCAAGACGATGCAACTTGACGCCAAGCTGCCCGAAGTCGCGGACAGCCTACTCCAGCTATTTCCGCAAGCGGATCGCTGCTTCATCATTTTCGTGGACGAGGAGAACGGCGAACTGAAGACCAAGGTCGTGCGAACGCGACAGGCGATCGACGGCGGTGCGACGCGATTCAGCCATACAGTCGTCAGGCAATGTTTGCTGACCAAACAGGCGACGTTGCGGCGCGAAGGCGACGGCGGCGACGGGACGTCGAACAGCATGATCGCGTTTTCTATTCGTTCGGTGATGTGCGTGCCATTGGTCCCCGAGGAAGGGGCCTCGCTGGGCGTGATCCAACTCGACACGCACGACCCGTTGAAAAAATTCACCGAGGACGATTTGCGCCTGCTCTGGGGCGTCGCTCATCAGGCCACGGTCGCTATCGAAAATAATCGCTACCACGACATGCGCGTCGTGCAAGAACGAATTCGCAAAGAGCTTGAGATGGCCCGCCATGTGGCCTTCAGCTTCATGCCGCAATCCTTACCCCAGATTCCCGGCTACGCGTTCTTCAGCTACTGCGAGCCGGCACGCGAAGTCGGTGGCGATTACTATGACTTCATCCCGCTATCGGACGGCAGGGTCGCTATTTCACTCGGCGATGTCGCGGGCAAAGGCATGCCGGCGGCGCTCTTCATGGTCCGTGTCAACACCGAGTCACGTTCCTTTTTGCTGACTGAGAACAAACCCGAATTGGCCATGGAACGATTGAATGCGCGTCTCTGTCCCTACACGGCAAAGACGGACGGCTTCGTCACTCAGGTATCGATTATTCTCGACCCGCGCATGCACACCGCCACCGTGGTCAGTGCAGGGCATGCTGCGCCGCTCGTTTATCGCCGCAGGACGGGGCTAGTCGAGTCGTCGTTTGCCGTCGAACAAGTTGGCCCATTGCTAGGCATCGATGAGAAGAGCATCTACCAATGTTGCCCGGTGCAATTGGAACCTGGCGATAGCATCGTGCTCTTCAGCGACGGCGTAACCGATGCGCAGAGTAGCGACAACAAAGTGTTCCGCCTGTCCGGCATTCACGCCGCACTCACGGGACCCGGTGACGACACGCCCAAAGCCTTAGGGGAACGCATCATCCAGGCCGTGCTTCGCCACGCCACGGGCCGCGCCCAATACGACGACATCACGCTGGTTTGCTTCGGACGGCTCGCGGAGTGATGTTGTTGAAACCCGACCTCAACAGTGATAGCAAGCCCGCAGGCGACGAAGGAGCTTGCGGGGTCTGACCCGCGCAGGCTCCTTCGTCGCCTGCGGGCTTGTTGGGCAGTTTTTTCGTGTGAGGCTGCCTTCCGTACATCACCCCCGCGCTTACACAAATCCGCATCCCACTCTGGAAGGCGCGTCGCCACGCTCATATCACATTCTCTAGCCCGCGTACTATTTGAAACGATCTCGGAGTTTTTGATGCGCCACGTTCTGTCCGCTCTCGTGCAAAACCAACCGGGCGTGCTCGCGCACGTTTCCGGCATGCTCGCCTCGCGCGGGTTCAACATCGACAGCCTCGCCGTCGGCGCAACCGAGGAGGCACACCTCTCACGCATGACGTTCGTCGTCAACGGCGACGACAACGTGCTCAGCCAGGTGCGTAAGCAACTCGACAAGATCATCTCGATCGTCCGCGTCGACGATATCTCCAGCGAGAACTACGTTGAACGCGATTTGATGCTAATCAAAGTCGTCGCACCGGCCGAGAAACGCTCGGAGATTGCTCTGCTCGTGGAGATGTTTCGTGGCCGCGTTGTCGATATCAGCATCGATAACATCATGATCGAAATCTCCGGGCAGGAGCAGAAGATCGAAGCGTTCATTGAATTGATGCGACCGTATGGCATCATCGAAATGGCGAGGTCTGGCCGCATCGCCCTGGTGCGTGGCCGACCGAAGACGGGAGGAGCAGCATGACCACGGCACGGAAATTCCCCTTCACCAGCCGACCGATTCCCGCCGATGTGATGGCCAAGCTAGAACTTCTTAAGGCCGGCCAGCGCGTGCGCATTACGCAAACGGTGCACGTCGGCAGCAGCAAGACCTGGCCGCTCATGGTTGAAGGCACGTTCCGCCACGCCGATTCGCTCGCCACGGGCTTGGCGACCGATCGTCTGCGCGAGGACGACATCGTCATCCCCGTGATCCATTTCACGAAGGACAATAAAGAGATGTCGAGCATTGCCGTTGATGAGAATACGAAGATTGACATTCTGTAAATTGGCAACGCCCAGAGGTAAGCGCAGCGAGCCTCTGGGATTTTTTCGCCGCGATCCCAACGGTTCGCTGCGCTCACCATTGGGCTCGGGACCATGCTCCTCGATCGCTTCCTCCGCTACGTTCAGATCGACACTCAGGCCGATGAATCCTCCACGACTTATCCCAGTACGCCGGGGCAACTCGAACTCGGCAAGCTTCTCGCGACTGAGCTTCAACAGATGGGTGTGCGCGACGCCGTGCAGGACGAGCACGGCATCGTCCTGGCGACCGTTCCGGCGACGCATTCGCGCCAATGCCCCGTCATCGCCTGGATCGCCCATGTCGATACGTCTCCGGAAACATCAGGCAAGGGCGTCAAGCCAATCGTGCACCGCAACTACGATGGCAAGGACATCGTTCTGCCCGGCGATCCCAGCAAGATCATTCGCGTGGCCGATAACCCTGAGCTTTCGCCACTCGTCGGCAAGACGCTCGTCACGACCGACGGCACGACGCTGCTCGGCGCCGATGACAAGGCCGGCATCGCCGTCATTATGTCCGCTGTGGCCCATCTCATCGCCCATCCCGAGATTCCGCATGGCCCGATTCGTATTTGCTTCACATGCGACGAAGAAATCGGCCGCGGCGTCGACCACCTCGGCTTGCAACAACTCGGTGTGCACGTCGGCTACACGCTCGACGGCGGCGGCACAGGCGAGATCGATGGCGAAACGTTCTCCGCCGACCTCGCCGTCGTCACCATCACCGGTATCAACATCCATCCCGCCATTGCCAAGGGCCGAATGGTCAACGCTGTTCGCATCGCCGGTGCGTTTATTGAACGCCTGCCTTGGCAAACGCTCGCCCCGGAAGTGACCTCGGATCGGCAGGGATTCCTACATCCGTACAAGATCGAAAGCGGCGTCGCGGCCTGCACGCTGCGAATATTGCTGCGCGATTTCGACACGCCCAAGCTTGCAGACAAGGCCGCGCTGCTCCGTAACATTGCCGCCCTATTGATGGCTGAACATCCTAACGCGAGAATCGATGTCAAAGTGACGCCGCAATATCGCAACATGGCCGAGGGGCTGGTGAAGGAGCCGCGCGCCGTCGATTTCGCCGAGGAAGCGATGAAACGCGTCGGCCTGTCGCCGCAACGCACCATCGTTCGCGGTGGTACGGATGGTTCACGCCTGACGGAGTTGGGGCTGCCGACGCCGAACCTCTCGTGTGGCGAACATAACCTGCATTCGCCGCTCGAATGGACGTGCCTGGAGGAGATGGACATCGCCGTGCGTGTGCTGGTCGAACTGGCGCAGATTTGGGGCGACACATCCGTTTAAGGAACTTCCGCCGCTTGCGGCTTAGCGCTCGCAAGGCACCACGCGAGCGCTAAGCCGCAAGCGGCAAATCGAAAGCGGCTAAGCCAAAGGGACGCACACCAATGTCCGCGAAAGACGAACTGTTCCGCGATTATCCCGTCATCGTCACGCAGGCGATTGCCTGGGGCGACATGGATTCGTTCCACCACGTCAACAACGTCGTCTATTTCCGCTATTTCGAGAATGGTCGCCTGGAGTACATTCGGCGAATCGGCTGGTTTGACATTCAGATTCGCACCGGTATCGGCCCGATCCTGGCGTCAACGCAAGCACGGTTTCGCAAGCCGTTGACGTATCCCGACACGATCCACATCGGCACGCGCATGATCGAGATGAAAGACGACCGCTTTACCATCGAACACAAAATCGTTAGCGATACGCTCAACGATTTCGTAACCGAAGGGCAGGGCCTCCTCGTGGCATACCACTACGCCGAGCAAAGAAAGGCGCCGCTGCCGGAGGAATTGAAGGAACGGATTCATGCATTGGAAGTGGGCGTTTCAGTGCCGTGCTCGAAGTAATCGGTTGAATTCGCAATCGCACCTTCAACCGCTTACTTTGTGCGAGGCTCTTAGATCACGGCGTGTTGTTTTTCGGAAATTCCATAATGGGAACCGCGGTAAGGGCATGTTCCGCGGTTCGGCCTGCGATCAGGAGGCCGTTGGACGTTACGTTTATCGCTGTCAGCGGATGCGAGGGATGGGGTTGGTCGTTTTCCAGATCAATGACGACTACCATATTACGCTCGTGCCGATAGGGCGTCACTTTGAAGTTGTGCTTGCGTAAGAACTCCGATAACTGATTGATAACGGTGTGGCTCGTGATCGGTAGAGCGCCGGCGCGCGAACTGAGCACTTCGATGGCGATGACGTTTGTTTCCTTGGGGACCAGCCAGATCTTCAATTCATAGGAGATGACCGTGCTGAACCAGCCGGATCCGTAGCGGAAGGCCAGGCGGATTCTATCGTCCTCAAGCACGATGTACGGCGAATAGATGCCGAGCTTGCGCAGGTTCTCCGCTTCGCCCCATTGCGCGAAGGTCTCTTCGAGGAAGCTGTTGATCTGTGTCTGGCTAAGTTTGCAACTCCACTCCGGTCGCGTCTTGCGATTGGCGACCATTTGCGACAGATTGCTGACAAACGTCGTAGCTGCCTCGATGCGTGCAGCGCTCGGCGGAAGTTGAGCCTCACGGTAGAAATGAGGCTCATGTTTCACGATGGTGCCACCAGCGACAAGAGTGGCCACCAGAAACACGCCGGCCGTAATGAAGAGCAAGCCGACCCTGCGTCGTTTCATGACGTAATTCCTTTCCATCTTCAGAGTCGAAAGCGGGAGTGGCGGCCGAAATTCATCGTCGCTTTCGCTTTCGGCTCTGACTTATTTCGGGCGCACCATTGTTACATCGCAATAAATAGCCGTTATCGGACAACGAGATAGCGATATCCCGCGGACAGGTCAACCCCAATTGTAGCGGCGAAGTCGTTTGCGGCTTTGTGTTCGCAAGGTGCCGCGCGAGTGCTGAGCCGCACGCGACGATGTCTCTCGCTTCATGTGATACTTCGTAGGATGACACAATGGGATCCCGTAATTTCAAAACCGTGATGTTCCTCTGCACCGGCAACTACTACCGTAGCCGATTCGCGGAGATTTTGTTCAACACCGTCGCCGAGCGTATGGGGCTGGCCTGGCGTGCGACCTCGAGCGGTTTGGCGCTGGAGCGTGGCATCCACAATGTTGGCCCGATCTCCAAGGCGACGTTGCAATCGTTGAAGGAGTTGGGCGTGCGTGTCGGCCACGATGGCGAGCGTTTTCCGAAGCAAGCCGATCCTGCCGATTTTGACGCCGCCGATCACATCATCGCGCTCAAGGAGACGGAGCATCGGCCCTTGATGCAGGAGCGGTATTCGGCGTATGAGCACACGGTGGAGTATTGGGAAGTGGACGACGTGCCAGGGATACTGCCGTTGATCGAGCGCGAGGTGATGGCGCTGGCGGCTCGGCTAATAACCGGATCGAGGCGAGAAGGCCCGCCGCCGGAACCATCGCTGACACAATCGATCCCCGCGAAAAAGAACGCAGGACCGGCGCCGATGGCACGTCTTCGCCGCGAGACCAAAGGCCGGCGAGGCAAGGGAGTCACGATCGTTGACGAACTCCCGCTCGATGATGCCGAGTTGCGTGAGTTGGCGACGAAGCTGAAGGAGCGTTGTGGCACGGGTGGGAGCGTCAAGGATCGTCATATCGAAATCCAGGGCGACCAGCGCGACCGAGTTGCCGCTGTCTTGAAGGATATGGGTTATCGAGTGAAGTTCGCGGGGGGCTAACCGAATTTGGTCAGGCGCAAAGGTCATCCATGGTTTTCCAGCTTTTCCAATCATAACCGGCGCAAAACGTAATAATGGCATGATCTATGCCGAGGAAAGATGCGCCTGGAAAAATATCTGTAAATAACTCGCAGATATTTGCTCAAGTATCAAATAACGCGCATGATATTAGAGTACGGCCTTGCTGGGCGAGGCCTTGGAACAGTGCATGGAATTTATCGGAACAGACATTAGAAGAGGAGTAATCGATGCGCCGTTTACGTTTGGCTTCCCTGACCCTGGCGTGCGGGTTGTTATCAACCTTGTCGGGGTGCTGTACGTCTAGCGAGGACGGTCGGATGTTTCCTCGCCTCTTTCGTACGAATTACCAACGACCGATTTTGGACCGTATCCACGGTTCGGCCGGCATCCACCAACCCGAATGCGAATGCATGCACGGCGCTCAACTTCCGGGACATGATTTCTCGGGTGGGCAGATCATGACCATGCCGTCCGCCGGCCTGCACACGACTCCGATCCCGATCACAAACATCCCGGCGGGGCAGGCCCCGTATATCCTGAAAGTGCCCCAGGCGGCCCCGACGCCGTACTTCCCGGGAAACTAGTGGTCCGACCAGCTTGAGTTGACAGGTCCGTGGGGCCAGGCTGTGGCCCCACGGACCTGTCAACTCTGCTTTTTCGCACCACTAGCAAGGCATTCAATCCAACCACGGATAGCACGGGTTGCACGGATGGGGATACCACTCAAGGAAAATCCCTAATCCGTGTCATCTGCGCCATCCGTGGTTTGCCTCTTCCATACCGCATTGCGCATTCAATATGCCTGGTGCCAGCCTGATCGCACCGTCTTATATCCGATACTCCTTTTGTCGACTGACATTTCTCATTCTTGTACCCGCGCCTTGAAGCTGATGGCTCGTGAAATATCCCTACTAAAACCTGCGTGACTTGCAACGATTCGGTTTTCCACGCTCGGGAGACAAGAACGCTCATGTTCGGCAAGAACGGCGAACACGGCTACGTCCCCGAAGGCGTGCCCGGCGCGACCAATGCCGTCATCGTGCAGGGTAAATGTTGGACAAGGGCACTCTCGATGCATCCGCCCGATCGCGGCGAGGCGTCCGTGAAATATCAGCTCGACCGCCAGTATAAATTGCTCAAAGCGCAGGTCGCATTGCACGATCTACCTGTAGAGCAGGCCGGCAGTCCGCAGACATTCAAAGTGTATAGCGACGGTCAACTGCTGTGGATTTCGGCGCCACCGATCCAACGGAAGACCGACTTGCACAACATCCATATCAGCGTGGAGAATGTGGACACGCTGGAACTGCGCGTCCATTGCGCCGTCTCTAAAATCAACGCCTGGACTGTCTGGGTGAATCCGCGCGTGCTGAAGTAGGAATTGACCTGAAACAGGAACGTGTCAGAGCCGCGCACGAAGTAAGCGGTTGAAGGTGTGAATACGCTAACCGCTTACTTCGTGCGCGGCTCTGACACGTTCCTGTTCACGACTTCGGCCCGGTCGGAATCACGAGGCCCGTGGCGGCGGAGGCGGGCACATCGAAGGTTTGCGTGGTTGGTTCTTTTGGCAGGTCGCGAGTAATCTGGTGGGGCACGAAGATCGGAGTGCCGGGAAATTTGGGATCGTCCGATTTGCCGTCGAAGCCTTCGATGCGAATGACGATGGCGCCGCCAGTGTGACCTTGGCCGGCCTTGCGTGTGTCGAAGACGCCGTCTTTGATGATTGCGAAGCCTTGCAGGCCGTCGTTGCCCTTCGCTAGATCGGGAAAAAAATCGATGCGGCCAGCGGGGACTGGTTTGCCGTCGAAGGTGATGGTCCCTGAAACGTCGAACTTGTTTGAACCGCCGGTACCACATCCTTGGCACAAGAACGTGCAGCAGGCAATGACAAGACACAGATTGGGAATTGCGCATGACATGAGTTTTTTCGGTTCATCCGAAAAACGCGTATTCTGTAGTTGAAAAAGTGAACATGCTTTCATTTCATGGGGTTATCACAACAAACCATGAGGAGATCGCATGTCCACCATCCTACTCTATCGACGCTTCGGTATCTTCGGCTACAACTTCGTT
>CAMAUE010000060.1 GCA_945861245.1 Singulisphaera sp. GP187 | reverse complement strand
TTCTGCTACATCGGCGGCGGGCAGATCACGGCCAGGCTGGGCGATCGTGGCTCGCTGCTTTTCTTCGGCTCGCTGACGATCGCGGGCTATGCGATGTTTCTGCTCGTGCCGTTCGCCTGGGCCACGGTGATTGCGTGCTTGATGATTCTGAGCTGGGACTCGCTGTCAATGCCCGCAACCTTCACGACCGTCGGCGCGACGCTGTCAAAGGAACGCCGCGGCATGGCGTTTGCGATTCAGTCGATTCAGAAACGCTTGCCGAAAATAATCGGGCCGGCCATCGCTGGCTTGGTGCTGGCGTGGTTCATTCATGAGTACGGCGAAGAGATTGGCCGTGCTCGCGGGATGCAGGTTCTCGTCGGTTGCGCGATGGCATTGGGCGTGGCGTCGCTGTTCGTGCAGTATCGCTTCATGCCGCATAGCGAACCGCCGAAGCCCGAAGGCACCACGTGGGAAGTGCTCAAGCGGTTTCCGCAGAATGTTCGTCGGCTGTTATTCGCGGAGATTCTGACGCGCTGGTGCGATTGGCTCGTGCGCGGGTTGGTGGTCGTCTATCTCGCCGTCGAGCGCGGGCTAAGCGATGCGCATATCGGCGGGCTGATCGCGCTGCAGCACACTGTCGCGCTGCTCACGTACCTGCCGGTCGGACGCATGACGGCGGTGGTCGGCTTGCAACCATTCGTCGGGTTGACTTTCGTGTTCTTCGCGCTCTTTCCGCTATCGCTGATTCTTGTGCCCAATGGTTGGGAATGGCTGGCGTTTATCGTGTACGGCATGCGCGAGATCGGCGAACCGGCACGCAAGGCTCTGATTACGACCAGCATGCCCGAATCAATCCGTGCTCGCGGCGTCGGTTTATACTGGGGCCTACGAGCTTTTGCCGTGTGCAGCTCCGCGCTGGTTGGCGCGTGGCTATGGCAACGCGGCGGGCCGGAGGTGCTCTTTCCGACAGCGTGCGGATTCGGTATCCTTGGCACGGTCGCATACTATGGATTCGCTCAACAAAGTTCTTCAGGTGAGGCTGCCGAACCCAGGGAGAAAAGCACGCCATGACTGCAAACAATACCTCCACGCCGAAACCGGGCTTTCGTATCGAGCCGATGCATTACTTGCTCTTGGCGCTGCCGGTCGCGCTTGGGTTGGAGTGGACCCATCACGATAATAAACTGTGGGTGTTTATCGCCGCCTGCGTCGCCATCATTCCGCTCGCGGGATTCATGGGCCGAGCGACCGAGAACCTCGCCGAGACGCTGGGACCGAACATCGGCGGGTTGTTAAACGCGACGTTTGGCAACGCGGCGGAGCTTATCATTGCGATCTTCGCCCTGCGTGAAGGGAAAATCGAACTCGTCAAAGCGAGCATCACCGGGTCGATCCTGGGCAACATCCTGCTCGTGCTGGGCGTGTCGATCGTGGCCGGCGGCTGCTTTTATCGCAAGCAAACTTTCAATCGCACGTCGGCCAGCCTTGGCGCCACGCTGCTGGCGTTGGCGGCGATTGGCTTGATTATCCCGACCATTCACTTTGAGTTGACGAAGGATGCCGTCAGGCAAGGGACCGTTGTCGAGCCTAACTACCTGAGCGAGGAAATCGCCATCGTTCTCGCGCTGATGTATGTGCTGAGTCTGCTGTTTACGCTGCTGACGCACAAGCATCTCTTCGCGGGGAAAGAAACCGAGAAGGACATCCATGCTGAGCCGCCGGAATGGTCGAAGGCCGTCGCACTAACCGTGCTTCTGGTGGCGACGGCGGGCGTGGCGCTGATGAGCGAAATGCTCGTCGGCTCGGTGGAGGCAGCAGGCACAGCACTGGGGATGAATCATGTTTTTGTCGGCGTCATCGTCGTCGCCATCATCGGCAACGCGGCAGAACATTCGACGGCGGTGCTCGTGGCGATGAAAGACCAGATGGACCTCGCCGTGACGATTGCGATTGGCAGCAGCATCCAGATCGCGCTGTTCGTCGCGCCCGTGCTCGTATTCGTCGGCATGGCGATGGGCGTGCGGATGGACCTGCATTTCTCGGCCATGGAGGTCATCGCCGTGATCGTCGCCGTTGCCGTGACCGCCATGATCAGCCAGGACGGCGAAACGAACTGGATGGAAGGCGCGATGCTCCTGGCCGTGTACGCGATGCTCGGGCTAGCGTTCTACCATCTGCCGGTGCCAGTGACGGGGCCGTGAAATCGCATCGGATCTGGTGTACAATGATTAAACCCAGGGGTGAGCAGCAGCGATCCTCGGGATGGTCAGAGTCGTAGCCCCGGAGTTTGCTTCGCTCAATCCCACTTATGGAAGATTTGAAAATGGGTGCCGTACTTGCGAAACCTAAACGGAAGCGGAAGGCTCCGATTAACGTTGGCCCAGATTCCAACGGCATCGTGATGACGCCGGAGGAAATCGATCGCGCCGATTTTGATGATGGGTATTGCTATGAACTCATTCACGGAGTGTTGATCGTGTCACCAATTCCGTCCGAAGCTGAAGCCGACCCGAATGAAGAGTTGGGGCACTTGGTGCGAACCTATCGGGATTCCCACCCTGAGGGAAAGGCTCTGGATATCACGCTTTTCGAGCGGTTTGTGCACCTGGATGGCATCCGGCGCCGGGTCGATCGCGCGATCTGGGCAGGGTTTGGACGAATGCCGAAACCCAGTGAGACGCCATCGATCATCGTCGAATTCGTCTCGAAGAGCAAACGCGATCGCGAACGAGACTACGAGATCAAGCGTGACGAATATCAAGAAATCGACGTGCAAGAATACGGGATTATTGATCGGTTCGAGAAAACGATGACGGTGCATTTGCGAGTGGACGGCCAGTTCAGGAAAAAGGTGATTCGGGCTAACCAAACCTATCGCACGCCATTGTTGCCCGGTTTCGAGTTGCCGCTCGCGCGATTGTTCGAGGTGGCGAATCGTTGGAAGGATGAGGACGCGTAACACACCCGCGCTCGCCCAAAGCGAGCGGCTAAACAAGAACACACGGTGCACACATGAAAACCAAGATTGGCGTCAACGGTGCTCTCGGGCGCATGGGCAAACGTATCCTGCAGCTCGCTCACGAGGATAAATCGCTGCACATCACGGCGGCGCTCGATACGCCGTCGCACCCACGAATCGGCCACGACGCCGGCGAAGAAGCCGGCATCGGTAGGCTCGGCGTGCCCGTTGTCGGCGTGTTGCCTATCGACGCTCGCGTCGAAGCGATCATCGATTTCTCGATGCCCGAAGGAACGATGCACGTGCTGAAAACCTGCGTCGATCGCCGTATCCCGCTCGTCGTTGCGACTACAGGGCATACGGAGGCCCAGAAACGCGAGATCGAGTCGGCGGCCCATCACACAGCCATACTGTTCGCGCCGAACATGAGCCTCGTCGTCAACGTGCTCTTCAAACTTGTGCGCGACGCCGCCGCTGTGCTGAATGACAAAGGCTTTGACGTGGAGATTGTCGAACGCCATCATCGCTTCAAGAAAGATTCGCCGAGCGGGACGGCTCTGCATTTCGCAAAGGTCATTCAGGAAGCTATGGGCGAAATGCCGGTGCGCCATGGCCGTGAGGGGTTAGTCGGCGAACGGCCTGCCCGCGAGATCGGGATGCACGCGATAAGGTCGGGCGATAACGTCGGTGAGCACACGATCATCTTCAGCACGCTCGGCGAGACGATGGAACTCGTCCACAAAAGCCACACCCGCGACGCCTACGTGCATGGCGCCCTGGCGGCGGCGAAGTTCCTCGCCACCAAGGGGCCAGGCAGCTATACGATGAACGACGTGCTGGGGCTGTGACCCTCGTGGTTCGTTGTGGGTGTGCTAGAATGTGAGGAAAGGAGCAACCATGAAAATTGCCACTGAAAATATCGTCGATCTCGGACGCGGGCCTCAGATCGAAGGGCATCGCTTGACGGTCTTGGACGTGTTTTACTATTTGCATCGCGGCTACGATTTCGACTTCATCCAGCGAGCGATGCCAAGTCTCACACGCGAACAATTCGATGCCGTTGTCGAGTATGTGAACGAACATCATCAGGAGTTGATCGAATCGGACGCGCGGGTTGAAGAGCAGCACCGCTGCGGCATCGAGGCTCAGCACGCGCGAGGCGGGATATTCGCGGCCAGCCCGGAAGGTCTCACGACCGAGGAAAGGGTTGCGCTCCTGAAGGAGAAAATCCAGCGACGGCGTGCGGAGGCGAACGGTGCCCACCATCCTGATTGACGCCAACATCGAAGGGCATGCCGATCAAATTGGGAAGCGGATTCAAAGCCCCGCGTGGCGAGATTTTGCTGCTGAGTTTCAAATTTCATTTGCGAGGTTTCGCGATGTTGGTCTCGATCCTGCCTCAACAGACGTGGTCGTATGGCGAAATTGTCAGGCGAATGGATACTACCTGTTGACAAGCAATCGCAACAAGCAATCGCAACAAGGAATCGGATGAATCGCGTGAGGCGACCATTCTTCGCGAGGGCACACCGGAGTCGCTTCCGGTGTTTACGTTACCAATTCCTGACCGAATATTTCATAGCTCGGCGTTCCTTGAACGGGTCGTCCAGAAGTTGTTCGATCATTTGTTATATGCCGAGAATCTTCGCGGTTCGGGGCGTTTGTTTATTTCATAATGCACGCATCGTCTTGACAGTTTCCAATCACCTATCGCGGAGGCGGCGCCCATGCTCCCCTGGCTAACTCGCCCCGCGCTCGATCTCGATCTTGCGAAACCCATTGCCGATCAACCGTTCCCGCACGACGCGGTTCAGACGTCACAGCGTCTACTCTCCTCGATCAAAGCGATGCTCCCATCAGCGGCACATATTCTCGCCGATCTCGCACGGCTTCGCACCTGGAATCGCTTTCATGCGGAGACTGTCGGCGTCGCGAAATTGGCCGGCGCGGGCTGGCGCGACGTTATGCTCGCCAACCTGTCGTACGATCTCGTTATCGCGTCGCTCGGCTGTTCAACGATTGCGCTACCGACGAAGGACGGCCCGGTCCTGGCGCGGAACATGGATTGGTCGCCTGCTGATTTGCTTGCGCAGGCTTCCTACCTTCTGCGTTACCATCATAACGGCGAACCGCGCTTCGTCAACGCCGGTTGGCCGGGCAGCGTCGGCGTCGTGACGGGCATGTCGCAGCGAGGGTTTGCGTTCGCGCTAAACGCCGTCATCGGGCCAGAGAAGACGGCCAAGACTGGTTATCCCGTCCTGTTACATCTTCGGCGTGTTCTGGAGGATGCACGCAATTTCGACGACGCGCTGGCAATGCTGCGCGATCAGTGCATAACCTCGCCTGCGATGTTCACGCTGGTCGGTACCGAGAATCATCAGCGCGTCGTAATCGAGCGTTCGCCAACGCGGCACGCGCTTC
This sequence comes from Singulisphaera sp. GP187, assembly GCA_945861245.1. GTDB lineage: Bacteria > Planctomycetota > Planctomycetia > Gemmatales > Gemmataceae > SIAQ01. The sequence continues at coordinate 25,684 of CAMAUE010000060.1, read as the reverse complement.
GCTATGCAACTGACGGCGAACCGCTTATTACGACCAACGATTACCGCGTGATGTTTAAAGAAAGCGATGGCAAACCGAATGTGCCGGGCACGAAGTTCTATCAGACGACGTGCTATCGCTACGATGCCTTGTGCCGATTCTTTCAGCAATGGACGCCGGACCAAATCGCTGACGATGCAAAATTGCTGTTTATCCTGAGCGATTCACAAGTGATTCAGGACATCACCGCCCAGCACGTGATCTTTCGGCCACGCACGCAAGAGGCTGGGCTCTGGGTGCCGCGGCGATTGGTGGACGGACAGCAAATGGGTTCGTGAAGGATCATCAGACAGATGTAGGGTGTGTCAAGCGCCAGCGCCGACGCACCAGCCGCTTGCCGGGACATGGTGCGTCGGCGCTGGCGCTTGACACACCCTACGGGCGAAGTAATCGTCGGCGATGTCGTTGCGGCACTATATATCCAGCGAATCCAGCGCGTCGATCAGGCTGTCGAGGTCGTCCTTGGGCTTCGCGCTGCTCTGCATTTGGCGTTTCGGCAAGCCAACAGCCGTGCCGACGGCGTCGCGGCCGACGGCGACGAGTTCACGGTCGCGTTCCAAGACGGCTTGCGATACCGCGTCTTTCTCGCTGCCGCCGAAGAGCTTCGACAGATCGATCTTGAGATTCGCGATCGCGCCAATCGGCGCGCCGGCGATGGCGGCAGTTTTGTAATCGGGAAAGATGATCGCCTGCTCAGGGCAGACGCGACTGCAAGCCGGGCAGCCCTTCTTGCAGTTGTCTTGGTTCTCGACCAGAATGCGTTCCTCGCCGTTGACGCCGTACACGCCGAAGAGACAGAAATCGATGCACTCCATGCAATTGGTGCATCGGCTGTAATCAATGACGGGGTACCAGCGACGACCCGCCGGTGCTTGCAACATCTGCTCCGGCTCAAACAAGCGCGTCGGTGCCGGCGGTTCGTCGTGCGTGACCAAACCCAACTGTACCAATGAAGCAGGCGCCGCAGGGGTGGTGGCCTTCTGCTTCTTCTCGTTGCGTTCCCGACACTCTGCCGCGATCCGTCGAACTTCTTCGACGTAAACCTCGTGATTGTTGAAATCACGCATATCCAGTGCATAGATATGGCGGTTCGGCACATCGAGCGCGCCGATGCCCTTGGGCGGTTCCGGAACCTTGGCCTCGTCGTCATCCGCGTCGGCGTGAGGCGACTTGAGTTGCGACTCGCCCCAATGGCCCTTGATGCCGTCACGGTCGAGAATCCAAAAAGCCGCGCGGGGAAACAACCAGCTCAGCAACACCATGTCGCCGCGAACCGATTCGAGAAACATCCGCCCTGTGTGGTCCGGCCCCAAGTCGTAGAGGTACGGCACAACGGAGACCTCGACGCCCGGCTCCATCAACAGAGCCGCGACGACCGACTCCTCCAGCGCCCGTTTGGCGGGATGCTTGCCTTGAGCTTGAGAGAGCACAACGGTGATGCGATTTCTGGCCATACCAACCTCTATAAAAATCCGAAAAACGAATTACGAAATTCGAGACAAATACGAACAAACCGAGTTATCAGCTATCAGCCATTCAATTCGTTCTGGCTGATATACTTTCGGCGGGTGGGATTGTCGTTTTTCCGAGCCGCGACCGTCAGGGAGCGGCCGACAGCGAGCGCACGGCATTCTGTCGGCCGCTCCCTGACGGTCGCGGCTCGGAAACCGTTCGATTCGTCCGACATTGCGCCATTTCCAACCGTGCGAAGTATAGCTGATAGTTCTCCTACATGTGTCCCTTCAGCATATTCTGCGTTTTTTCCCAGCCAGCTTCAAGGAAGGCGTGATAATCGTTCATCGAAAGCGTCTCGGCGTCGCTGCCCGCGATCTCGAACAGCCAGCCGTTGCCATACATATCGACGTTGATGGCGGAGGGATCATTCAACAGCTCGGGGTTGAAGCGGACCAGCGTGCCGGCAACCGGAGCGAAGAGGTCGGACATCGCCTTCGAGGTTTCAATATGCCCGATCTTTTGCTTGAGCGCGATCGTGTCGCCTTCGCTGATCTCCCAATCGAGGAAGTAAACGTCCTGCATCAGGCGAACCGCGTAGGTCGTGAAACCAAAGCGCAGCGCCTCGCCCGCAGCTTGGCACCACATGTGGTTCTTGCAATAGCGCCGATCCGCCTGCAGCGGCGCGGGGAACTTGCCCATCATGAATGTCAGCGGTTCGGTCATAGATGTACTTTGTTCGTTAGCCGGACGCCGACTGCATTGGTTTCAGAGCCACGCACGAAGTAAGTGGTTAGAGGACACATCGACTTGCAATCTCAAACCACTTACTTCGTGCGTGGCTCTGACGCCCTCGCATTTCATTCACTGTCATCGTTGGTGGTATTCTACGTATAGCGTGTCCCGCGATGCTCAGGCTCGAAGAACGCCGGCAGGATGCGATCGACTTGCAGCAACCCCTTGCGCGTCAGTTCCACGCCAGCGGCGCTCACCGTCAAAAATCCGTCGTTTTGCAGCTGCCCGAACCCGTCGGCGAACGTGCTCATGATGTCACGCCCAAATTTCGCGCGGAAGTATTCGGGGTGCAACGCTCCCGTCTTGAGCTGCAGCATCATCTCTCGGCGAAGCAACTGATCCGGCATCGGCTTCAGCGCTCGGCCCAACGGCAACTCGCCTTTTTGCAGCATTTCGACATACTGCTCCCACTTATCGACGTTCTGCACGTGCACCCCGCCGACGTGACCGAACGACGCCACGCCCGTGCCGAGCATGTCTGCGCCATGCCAAAGACTGTCGCGGTAGACGAACTTGACCGACGGATCGCGCACCATCGTGTAGGCGCTGGAGACGCTGTAGCCGACTTTCGCCAACTCCGCAAATGCATAATCGACCCACGCGCGTTTTGTCGGCCAGTCGGCGACCTGCGCGGGATCGACAACGTGCTGGTCCGGCTTCTGGAGTTCTTGCGAGAATACGGTGTTGTAAGGCAGCTCCATCTGGTAGATCGTCACGCTGTCCGCCGCGATGTCGATCGTCTTTCGCACGCAATCGCGCCAGTTGTCCCAAGTTTCGCCGAGCATGCCGGCGATCAGATCGATGTTGATTTGCTTGAACTTCAGGTCGCGCGCCCATTGATAAGCTCGGTAGACCTCCGCCGACAGATGCGCTCGCCCGTTCGATTCGAGGATCGCATCGCTAAAGTTCTCGATGCCCAAGCTCAGGCGGGTGATGCCGAGTTCTTTGAGCGTCTCCAGCTTGTGTTGCTGAAGCGTGCCAGGTTCGCACTCGAAGGTCACCTCGGCGGCATTGTACAACGGGAGGATCGCTTGCACACGCTGGAACAAGCCGCGCAATTGTTGAGCGCTCAGATACGAAGGTGTCCCGCCGCCGAAGTAGACGAAATGCAGCGGGCGATCCTTGACGTACTTCTGTGCCGCATACAGCTCCAACTCGCGTGTCAGGGCGTCGAGATAGATTTCGACATCGCGAGCATTCTTATCGACATAGACGCGGAAATAGCAAAACTTACAGCGTTTGCGACAAAATGGCACGTGCAGATAAAGTCCGAGCGGCGTGTTCGGATTCGGCACCGAATCGAGCGCGGCGAAAGCGGTAGGCAGATTCGCTGCGTTCCACGCCGAGAACGGCGGGTAGTTGGCAACGAAGTAGTTGCCCAGTCCGGTTTTCTCTTGATCCGTCATTTTCCGTACCAAAGAAGCGCAGCAGCGTAGCGGGGCCATCACCTTCATCGTATCGTCGTTTTGGCGCTGGACAAGGCGAATCGCATGATTGCCAAGCCCGCAGGCGACGAAAGAGCCTGCGCGGGTCAAACCCCGCAGACTCCTTCGTCGTCTGCGGGCTTGGGATTTCGCGAGCCCAGAGATTCGGAGTGCCTCATCTCTGGGCTTACCAACAGTCCTACTTGCGTATAATTCCCTGATACGAAAATATCCCGCCGAGGATCGGGCCATGCGATGTCTGTTCTGGTTCGCCGTCATCGTCACGAGCGTGTTGCCCACGTCACTCCTCGCCCAGGAGAAGAAGCCACGCCAGAAGTTGCCAAACATTCTCTGGATCACCAGCGAAGACCACGGCCCGCACCTGGGCTGCTACGGCGACAAGTTCGCACGCACGCCGAACCTCGATAAGCTCGCGAAGAAGGGCATGCTCTATCGCCGGGCCTGGTCGAACGCACCGGTTTGCGCCCCGGCCCGCACGACGATCATCTCGGGGTTGTATCCGCCATCGACCGGGTCGGAACATATGCGCAGCATGACCAGGCTACCCGCCGATATGCACATGTTCCCGCACTACCTTCGATTGCTTGGCTACTACTGCACGAACAAGGTGAAGGAAGATTACAACCTCGAAAAGACCGGCAAGGTCTGGGACATGTCGTCGATGAAGGCGCATTACAAGAACCGCGCCGCGGGGCAGCCGTTCTTCGCTGTCTTCAATTCGACGCGAAGTCACGAGAGCCAAATCCGCAACCTGAAAGTGAAACTCGTCGGCGACCCCGCGAAGGTGCGTATCCCGGCTTACCATCCCGATACGCCAGAGGTGCGCGAGGACTGGACGCGATACTACGACACAGTCGCGCTCGCCGATGCCGACGCCGGCGAGGTGCTGCGCGAACTGGAGGCGCTGGGCCTGTTGGAGGATACGATCATAATCTTCTTCGCGGATCACGGCTCGGGCATGCCGCGCAACAAACGCATGCCGTTGAACTCTGGGTTGCATGTGCCGATGATCGTGCATTTTCCCGTGGCCTGGCAGCATCTCGCGCCGCCGGACTATCAAGCGGGCGGACAGTCGGATCGCCTCGTGAGCTTCGTCGATCTGGCGCCGACGATGCTGTCGCTCGCCGGCATGCCGCCGCCCGATTGGATGCAGGGCCGAGCTTTCGCGGGCAAGCACATTGGCAAGGCGAACGAATATCTCCACGGCTTCCGAGGCCGCATGGATGAACGCTACGATATGCAGCGCAGCCTGACCGATGGGCGCTACGTGTATCTGCGCAACTACATGCCGACGCTCCCGGCCGGGCAGCATTTGGAATACCAGTTTCAGACGAAGACGACACAGGTGTGGAAGAAGCTGTTTGACGCGGGCAAGCTGAACGAGGCCCAGAGCCAATTCTGGAAGTCGCCGCGCGAGCCGGAGGAGTTGTACGATCTGCAGAACGATCCCGACGAGGTGCAGAGTTTGGTCCTGGACCCGTTCTACAAGGGGAAGCTCCAGACCTACCGCACGGCACTGCATGACCACACGTTGGCGATCCGCGATGTCGGCTTCCTGCCGGAGGACGAGATTCATCGCCGGTCGGTCGATTCGACGCCATATCAACATGGGCATGACGAGAAGAAGTATCCGCTCGAACGTATCCTTGACGCTGTACATACCGCGACGTTTCCGCTGGCACAGGACCGCGTCGTGCTGCGCGACTATCTCAAGGATAACGACCCAGCCGTCCGGTACTGGGCAGCGCTGGGCCTCTTGAACCGCGGTGAGTCTTCCCTGGAAGTCGCCAGGAAACAACTCCAGACGGCGATGCAGGATGAATCCGCGTCGGTCCGTGTCGTCGCCGCCGAAGTCCTGGCGACCTATGGCGACAAGGAGGACGCTGCCGCATCGCTCAAGGTGCTGCTGGCGCACGCCGACGCCAAAAAGAACTCGTTCTACGTCAGCATGGCATCGCTCAACGCGCTCGATCGGCTCACGAGCAAGCTCCGCCCCTTCGCCGTGGAGATTCGAGCCTTGTCCACCGAGGCGAGTGACGCAACCCACCGCGGCGCCATGGGCGTTGGCCGACTGCTGATAAGCATCAAAGCGAAACTGGGGAAGTGAATACTCATCATGTAACAATAAAAAGTAAACGGGAAACGATGAATGATGAAGTATGCCTCGCACGGTTGGAAATGTCGCATTTGCGGACGGCTCGGAAAAGCGTCGAAGCCATCGGCCGGCGTTCGTGGTGTCGGTAATTTATCGTTCACTATTTACCGTTCACTATTTATCGTTGCATTTGTTGAGACGTTGCATTGCGGCGGTGTCGGAAATAAGCAACTTCAAAGCTGACGATTGCGGTTGGTGACCACGAATGAGCACGCTTTACCTCGCCTCCGATCCGGTCACGCTGGTCGATCGGCTTGCGGATGATCTCGACGCCTTGGCCAAGGCGGGCGACTTCTTTGCGCCGACGCGGATCGTCGTGCCGAATCGGCATCTCAAGAAATGGCTGCGCTTGCAACTGGCGCGCCGGCTCGATGTCGCGATCAACATCGAGTTTCATCTGCTCGAGGACGCTCTGTGGCTGCTGCTGCGCGAGACCGATCCGACTGCCGCCCTCACGCCGCCCGAACCTATAGATGAAAACATCTATCGCTTGATGGTGCTCGCGATCCTGCTCGAAACCGACGACCCGCATCTCGCGCCGTTACGCAGCTACGGGCATCTCGACGATGCATCGCTTCCCCGGCTCGCATGCCGACGGGCCTGGTTTCTTGCCGACAAGCTCGGCGTGCTGATTCGCGATTACGAGTACGATCGGCAAGACACGCTCATTCAGCCGTGGCTCGCTCAGCGTGCTGCGCTATCCGGCACCAAGGATTTCGCTCAGGCGATGGAGGCGGCGCAGCGCACGCTTTTTCACCACATCACCCGCGAACCCGATGGCCGACGCGCTCTGCTCAACCGCTTCGGCGAACGTAACGCCAAGACGTTTCCGCAATACGCCATGGAACGCATGACCGCGCCGCCAACACCAACGACCGACCGCGGCGTCGTCCATTTCTTCGGCCTGACTCAGATCGGCGACCTGCACCTGCGCACTATCGCCTGGCTCGGGCGGAGTTTCGACATTCGCTATCACACGATTGGCGCGTTGGCGTCGCGCATCGACAAGGCACTCCCATTAGCTGACGCTGTCGCCGAGCTGCGCGAACGCATCCAGCAATCGACGCGGACCGATCCCGCTCGCTCGCTGCTCAGCCAGTGGAGTCGGGCCGAGGCCGAATCGCTGACACTACTCGCACCGCAGTTCACCCGTGCGGGTTTTCAGGTTGAACATCTGCGTGAGCCAGCGACGGGCAAACGAAGCAAAAGTGCCGACTGCGTGCTGCGACGCTTGCGCGATCAACTCCTCATCGGCATGGCGGCGCGCGGCACGTTGACGCAGGATACCTCGCTGCAAATCCTCGGCTGTCCCGGCGTGATGCGTGAAGTCGAGACGGTCTACGAAAGCATCGTCGCCAATCTCCGTGCCGATACTTCGCTTCGGCAAACTGACATCGCGGTGCTGGTGACCGACATGTCACGCTATCGCCCGGCGTTGAGCGCTGTCTTCGAGCGTCCGCCGCGATTGATCCAGTACAACCTTTGCGACTTCGATGCCGCCGAGGTCAGCACATTCGGCCAGGCGGTGCTCGGCATGCTCGAGCTCGCGCTGGAATCATTCACGCGTTCTCGAGTGTTTGAAGTGTTGCTCAATCCCTGCTTCCTCGCTCGGCTCGGCGTCGATCGCGCGCAGGCGAATGTCTGGCTGGAATGGGCGGAGCAACTTGGCATCTATCAGGGTTGGGATGAAAAGGAGAAGCGCCGCCTGGGCTATCCCGCGTCGCCGTTCTATGCCTGGAAGCTGGGCCTGCAACGCTTGCGGCTCGGGCGCTACATGGATGTCGCGCCGGAGGATTCGGCTGACCCCGCGCCGCGCTATGGGCATATTGTGCCCTACGCGGATATTCACAGCACCGAGCGCGAGATGCTCGACGTATTCTGCCGGGCCGTCGAAGGCCTGCTGCCGACGCTGGCGCGACTGCGGACGCTCAAGGCGGGCGGCACACAATGGGCGATCGCGCTTACGAGTTTGATCCGCGATTTTCTCGACGTGCCTGTCGATCGCCCCGAGGAAGCGCAGGTGCGCGAGAATCTGCTACCTGCGATCGCGGCTCTCGAGCAATGGGATGCGCTCAACGGAAAATCCGCCGCGCGGAACGAGCTGCCGCTGGCGCTTGTCCGCGAATTCGTGCAAGCGCAACTTGCGTCCATCGAAGGCAGCCGCGGCGAATTCCTGACCGGCGGCGTGACCATCGCCGCATTGCAGCCGATGCGGCCCATCCCCGCGGCCATCGTCTATGTGCTGGGGTTGAATGAGGAAATCTTCCCCGGCAGCAACAATCTCTCCGCCTTCGATCTCCGCGGTGCCGAGCGCCTGCCCGGCGACGTGCGGCCGGCCGAGCAGCGCCTGCAGGGCTTTCTCACCGCGATACTGTCCGCGCGAACGAAGCTGTACCTGTCATACAACCGCTACGATGGTCAAAAGGATCAACCGCTGCAGCCGGCCGTGCCGTTGATCCAGTTGCAGCAATACATCGCTGAGAACATCATCGACGATGCGTTTCAGGTTGTGAGCGTCCCCAGCGCGATTGACGATGCGCGTCAACTCGATCTGACATCGCATCCGGCGAATCAAGATGTGCTGGGTTTAACGCGCGACGCCCAGCGCTGTGCCGTCCTCGCGATGGCCGAGGCCGAGCAACGATTGGCGCTGAACGAGGTTCAGGTCCGGGAACTCGCGGACAAGCGGCGTGCCTTCGCGCGAACTTTCACGGTGCCGCCGCCGGAGCAACGCGCCGCGGCGAGTGGGCCGATGGTCGTATCGCTGGGCGAGTTGAAGCGATTCTTGAAGTTGCCTGCGCAAGAATCGCTTCGCCGTCATCTGCGTATCGGCGATGAAACCGATCGCGAAATAGACGAATCCGAACCGCTCGTGTCGGGCGATTGGACCGCGCGAATGCTGATTCGATCCACGCTGCAATTTGTCGTCGAAGCCGCCGCGACCGGACCGATCGAGGACGCCTTGAAGGCCTGGCCCGCTCGGCTGAACCAATCCCACGCCGAGGCTCACCTGCGCTGTCAGGCACCGGAGCAAGCGTTTGGCGACATTGACCGCGCCGCCATCCTGAGCGACCTGCGCGAGCGCATTCATGGTCAGGGGCAGCTCGAAACGTTTCTCCGCGAACGCATCCCCGGCTCGTTCTGCGGCCCCGTGTTGCTCGGCGAAAGCCTCACGCCGGTCGGGGCACGTCTACGCTTTCCGGCGCTCTCGTTGCGAATATCCGACGATGAAAGCCGGCTTGCACGCCTCGTCGGCACCAGCGCGCTCGCCTGGCAGACGCCGTCGCGCTTTGAACTACTCGTGCTGACAACGTCATCGAAGATCGATGGCCGCAAGATCACCGATACGATGATCGAACCGACGCTACTATTCCTGGCGCTGCTCGCGAACACGGAGTTGGCGAGCGACGGCAAGCCGACGAGCGCCTGGATGCATCGCCGCGATTTCTTCGTGCACGTCGCGCATGGTGATGGCGTGCAGACCTGGCAGCACGCCGCCGGCAGCATCACGCCCGCCGAGGCGACGCAATATCTCACCGAGTTGACGCGCGACTTGCTCGATCCTTCTCAATTCGACCTGCTGCCGTTGTCGCTGCTGCTCGGCAGCCCAGAGCTCGAACGCGCGTTCGATGCCGGCAGCGTCCTGCAGATCGATCCGATCGAATATCGACAACTTATCATCGACAAGGTCGAAGACGCCCGCGAGAACACCTTTGGCCGCGAGCCGATCCCGGCAATCGTCGAGATGATCGGCGCGGCTGTCCCCGTCGATGCGCTGGCCAAAGTGCAACGGCGATTGCGCATGCTCGATCGCGGCCCCGCCGGCGTTCGGCGACAACCGAAGCCGGCGCTTCGCGGGAAACGGACGGCCAAACCATGAGCGAAACACTGCAATCCCTCGACGACTTTGACCTGTCCCGCCATGCCGTCATCGAAGCGTCGGCGGGTACGGGAAAAACCTACACCATCGAACGACTCGTCTTTCGACTCATCACCGAACAGGCGGTGCCACTCGAGAAAATCCTCATCGTCACTTTTACGGAAAAGGCGACTGGCGAACTGCGCAATCGCTTGCGTGAGATGCTGCAGCGTGCGTTGCGCGAGCTGGACTGCGATGCGAGTCTTCTCAAACCCGCGCTCGATCGCTTCGATCAGGCGCCGATCTTTACAATTCACGCCTTCTGCAAGCGAGTGCTGAAGGATTACGCGCTCGAGCAGGGACTCGACATGAACGTGGAACTGGTCAACGATCCCGATTTACTGCGCGACCTGCTCGCCAATGTCCAACGCCGTGATTGGCCTGCGACGTTTGGCAACAAGCTGCGCGATGTGCTGGAGCGTGCCAACTACCAACGATTGAGCGCGGCCGGTTGGAACAAGAAAGTGCTCGACTTGGCCACGCGATATAAGCCGGGCGCGGGCCATCAGCTTCGCCCGGCCTACGATCCGGCCTGGTGGCAGCGGCTCGACGCAGCGGACGCCAATCCCGCCGGCCAACTCGAAATTCATACCGTGCTTCGTCTGCATCAGCTCTTGCGCGAGCACAAACGGCAGCGCGGTTTGCAAAGCTTCGACGACATGATCGCCACGGTGGAAGAACTACTCGATCCGCAGCGTAGTCCCGCCGCCGAGTTGTTCCGCCACACGCTGCGCGAGCGCTTTCGCTATGGCATCGTCGATGAGTTTCAGGACACCGATCCGCTCCAATGGCGCATCTTTCGGGCCATCTTCCTCGAAGGCGGCACATCGCGGCTGTTGGTCGTCGGCGATCCGAAGCAGGCGATCTTCGCTTTCCGTGGCGCCGATCTGCCGACCTATCTCGCTGCCGCCGAGCAGATGGTCGGCGAATTCAATGCCTCTCGCAACGATTTGCGCGTCAACTGGCGATCCGAGCCTGACCTGCTCGAAGGCCTGAACAGCCTGTTCATCGACGGCGAATGGTTTCCGCGCGCCAGCAAGATCCGCTGCCTGCCCGTGCATTGGCCCGACGACGATGAACGCTTGACCCGCATCGGCGATGACCGCTCAAATCGCGCGGCTTTTTCGCTGGTGGACATGTCGCATTGTGGCCGCGTGAAGGACGCCCAGAAGCAGTTTGGGCGATTCATCGTCGCGGAGATTCAACGGCTACTTCATGGCGACGCTGGCAATCCGCTCATCACGTTTATCCAGAAAGGCAAGCCGGCCAGGCCGATCGATGCGGGCGATATCTGCATCCTTGTCGCCAAGCGTGCCGATGCGAACCTGGTAGTGCCCTTGCTTGAGCAGGCGGGCATCCCGTACAACTTTTACAAACGCACGGGGCTTTGGCAATCCGATGAGGCCACGCAACTGGAAGCGGTCCTGCACGCGCTCGCCAAGCCGGACGATCGCACGTCGTTTCGGCGGGCGCTGTTGACGTGCTTTTTCCGCGTGCGGCCCGAAGACCTCGCACGCAACGCCGATCTCCCCGCGGACCATCCCGCCAGCCAGCTTTGGCGAACGTGGCTGACGTGCGTCGAGCGCCGGCAGTGGTCCGCGTTGTGCCGATCGCTCATCGAAGACACCGGCCTACTCCTGGATCGCCTTGGTGATCCCGCCGCCGAGACTCGTCTGGCGAATTTTCAGATGTTGCTGACGGCTGTCGAACAATCGGGCCATGCTATCAATCTCGATTTGTACGGCATGCTAGAATGGATTCGCGAACGCAAGACGCAGCGCGATACCAGCGAGACCGAGGCTCCGACTGCCGACACCGGACGGGCGCGCGTCAAGATCATGACGATTCATGCAAGCAAAGGGCTGGAGTTTCCGATTGTGTTCCTCGCGGGCGGATTCACGAAGGGATCAGCGTCCGCCAACGATCTGGTGATTTATCGCGATGACGAGCTGCGCATCGTCTTCGATCTGCTGCCGGAAGGCGACGCGAAAGAAAAGGTCGCTGCTGAGACGCTGGCGGAACAACGGCGGTTGTACTACGTCGCGCTAACGAGGGCCGTGCTTAAGTTGTATGTCGCGAAAATCAAGATTCCAACGGGGTCGGGCGGTTACCTTGGGCCGCTCGGCACGATCGTGTTGCCCGCGATTGAAACCGGGTGTCCTGACAAGTTTGGCCCGCTGGTCGCCGATATCGTCAAGCTAGCGATCGGCCCGATCCTCGTCGCCGAGGATGTCGAGGTGGCGCCGACGCCGACGGAGAAAGCGATCCGCATCGAAGGCCTGTTGTTCGCGCCGCCCGATGCGGGATTGGCGAAACGACGGATTGTCGTGCGGTCGTTTTCCAGCATGGCGAAGCAACATCTGGAGCAGTTTGGCGACGGCGCGACGTTTGGCGTCCACAAGCATCACGCCGACGACGAGATTGTCGCCGCCGTGGAAAGTGATGATGCGTTGCGCGGTCCGGTGTTTGGCAACATGGTGCACACTGTGCTGGAGACGATCGACTTTGCCGAGGTTGCGCGGGCTTCGGAGCCAGGCGCATTGTGCAAGCCCGGCGCCCGTGCTCGCCGAATTCTGGATCAGGTGACGCGGGCCAATGTATCGCTGCTGCGTACTCGCGTGCCGGCGAACGTGTTGGAAGAGGCCTGCCGGCTACAGATCGCCGAGCTGGTTTGGCGTGCGCTCAAAACGCCGCTCGCCGCCGTCGGCTGCGCGTTATGTGAAATTGGCGTGGCAGATCGTCGGCATGAAGTTGATTTCCTGTTCCCCGAACGCTTAGGCGCAGCCGTATCTGCTGACAAACGCTGGGAGGACGGCTTCGTAACTGGTTTCATGGACTTGGTGTTTCGCCGCGGAGATAGGTGTTTTATCTTGGACTGGAAAACGAACCTGTTGCCCGGCTATTCGCCCGATCAACTCGCGCTCAGCATGGCGGAATCCGATTACCATCGCCAATATCGGCTCTATCTCCACGCTCTCGCCCGCTGGCTTCGCCGATTGCACGGCCCACGCTTTGAACCGCTCGAGGCGTTGGGCGGCGTCTACTACCTCTATGTGCGAGGCTTGAACGGCAGCGACGACTCCGCCGGTGTGTTCTTTCACCGCCCGACCGAAAGCGATCTTGATCTCGACGCAGCAATGCGCATGAAAAACTAACCACAGAGGACACAGAGAATACGAAATAGGTAAAATAACCATGTTCGATTTTGCAACCCAACCGGGCGCAACATTCTATATTCTTGTTGAATTTCTCTGTGTTCTCTGTGACTCTGTGGTTAGCTCTTTTTATTCGTCGCCTTCATCGTCTTCACGGCGATCGTCCATCACCGTTTCGATTTCCGATGTCTTGACGATGTCGTGCGAGGAGCGGGCGCGGTCGATGGTCAAGATGCCGTTGAGATGATCGTATTCGTGTTGCACGACGCGGGCGGCGAAATCTTCGAGTTCGAGCGTGCGACGTTGACCGGCGGCGTTGGTGTAGTCCACGCGCACTGCCACCGGGCGGGCGACGAGCACGAGCAGTTCCGCGAAGCTCAGGCAACCTTCCCATGCTTCGTCCGTCTCGTGGGTCAGGGGCGTCACCTGCGGATTGATGAATGTCTCCAACTCCGGATCGCCGTCCTTGAGTATCGGCGGAAGTGCCGCCGCGAGAAACATCCGCTCGCTCTGAAACACCTGCGGCGCCGCCAGGCCCACGCCTTCGGTCTCCTTGAGCGTTTCGTGCATCGCGCTTAGTAACGCCTGAAACTCACGGCTGGCGATGCGTGCATCACTTACCTCGCTGGCAATCGCACGCAGCACCGGCTGGCCTAGTTGCGCTATCGGAAGTGTCATGGCGGGTCCGTTTCGATTGGGTTGCGGTCTCGGTCCGATTGTTTCATGCTATGGAAAAACTTCGGGCGAGAACGGGCTATGCCGGGCTGATCGTCCGGTGCGGATGTTCGTGAATTGACATACAATATCGGCTCTGGCCAGAGTTGTGGATTTTGACGCAAGCTCAGAGGTGAGGTAATCCGAACCTCTGGGATATACCGAGGCGATCCCAAGGGTTCGGAGTACCTCACCCTTGGGCTTGCATTTTCGTTTTCAGGCGAATCGATGGCGCAATTGATCCCATGCCCTGATTGCAAGAAACAACTGCAGGTTCCCGATGAATTGTTGGGCAAGCTGGTCCAGTGTCCCGAGTGTAGGCAGACCTTCACGGCTCACTTGCGGGAGGATGTCATTCCGTCAACAGGCATTACTACTTCGCCCTCGCCGCCGCACGCACCTTGGCAGAGCGACGATAGTAAGCCGCCCCCAAAGAAGCGTCGGCGAGACGATGACGACCGCGAACCTGACGATGAGGATCGTGATCGTAACCGCAGCCGACGCCCGATCAAGCGAAATTTCGCGCCGCACAAGGGCGAGATGATATTGATTTTCGGCCTGCTGTCGCTATTTGCGCCGGCGTTCTCCATCGTGTTCGCACTATTGGCGTGGATTATGGGCAGCGCCGATCTGCGCGAAATGCGCGAAGGCCGCATGGACCCGAGCGGCGAAGGCATGACGCAGGCCGGCCGCATCATGGGCATGGTCAGTGTCGGTTTGCATCTGTTTGGTATCCTCGCTTGCTGCGGCTTCTATGGCTTTATTTTCTGATCGGAATTGCCGGCGCGGGCGCGGCACGGTGAAATCAGCGGCAGCAGTTTCCGTGAAATGTTGGGACATGCCAACGTGAAAACCGATGTGCGGATTCGCTTGTTTGACGCCGCCGATATTCCGTTCGGCCTTCGCCTCTGCGCTCAAAACCACTGGAACCAACTCGCATCCGATTGGCAACGTCAACTCGCGCTGCAGCCGGACGGTTGCTTTGTCGCGGAGTCGCTCGGCGAACCGGTGGGGACGGCGTGCGCGTGCATATTCGAGCGCGATGCCTGGATCAACCTCGTGCTTGTCGATCGCGCCCAGCGTGGTCGGGGTATCGGGTCGATGCTACTGCGGCACGTCATCGATTGGCTGGATGCACGCGGCGTCCGCTCGATCTGGCTCGATGCGACGCCGATGGGTCAACCGGTGTACGCCAAGCTCGGTTTCGTTGGCGTGTTCGGTATGGCTCGGTGGCAGGGCGTGGTGCCTGACGGAGGCGGTTCTGCCGTTGGCGTCGAGCCATTGCTTGCGAACGACATTCCCGATGTGTGCGCGATCGACGAACGTGCGACAGGATTTCGCCGGGCATCGTTGTTGCATCGACTCTTCGCCGCGGACCCAGGTCGAATGCGGAAGGTCGTCACGAATGGCGCCATTGCGGGATACTGCATGTCCCGGCCGGGTGCGAACGCCTCGCAGATCGGGCCGATGCAGGGCTCGCCGCAAGCATGTGCAATGTTGTTGGCCGATGCGGTCCAGCGTTTCGCCGGTGAGCGGGTGTACCTGGATGTGCCGGACGATAACAGCTTGGCGATTTCGTCGTTGCAAGCGAAAGGCTTTGCGGTGCAGCGTCGGTTCCTGCGCATGGTGCGAGGCGAGGTGCGAACGTTGGATCTAACACTCCACTGGTCGAGCTTCGGGCCGGAGAATGGGTAATGCCCGGTAGAATCCCCAGGAATCGCTGTGATCATCCTGGGGCTTGCGCGCCCGCAGCGCAAATTCCCGACTCGCGCTTGATGCGGCGGCTGATCGCGAATCGTAATGCTTCCGTTGTCGAACAGATCACCGCCAGCGACTTGGCGCGAGTTATCGCAGTGTAGACCAATTCCTTCGTCAAAAGTCGACGGCCACCGGTAGGCGGCATGACGACCATCACGTTTGCATATTCCGATCCCTGGCTTTTGTGCACCGTCAGGGCGAAGCCAAGTTCGTGTGTCGGCAGCGTCTCGGCGGCGAAGGCGATGCACCCCTCACGGCGGGGAAACAGCACGCTCAATCGGCCGCGCGCGTCGCGCACAGCCATGCCCACGTCGCCATTAAACAACCCAAGGCTGGGATCGTTGCGCGTAATGAGCACGGGAGCGCCGGCGAACAGGGCGCCGCGGGCACCAGGGTCGAGTCGATGGCGGAGGATCGCGTCGGCGTCGGCGTTGATCTCGTCGCATCCCCAGGCGCCGTCGCGCACCAGCGTCAAGAGGCGCCAGCGATCCATCAGGGCGAACAGCTTTGGCGTGTCGGTGTGCTGTTCGGGAGCGTCCGTCTTGGCGACGTCCGAGATCACCGCCGCCAGCGTTGTGCCGGCTTCGTCCGTACTGAAGTAGGCGAGATCGATCCAGCTTCGCACCTGAGCGCGAAGCTCCATAGGCGTGGCGTGCGTCTGTTCCAATAGCCAGCACCCGGTGCGAGACAACGCATCGTCGTCGGCTAGGTTCAGACGCGGAAGCGTGTCCACGATCGTGGCCTCCTGGCGATTGATCGCTTCGGCGACGGCGCGAATCTCGGCTTGCGAGCGATGGTTGGTTCGCAACAGCACGATGCGCTCGGCGATGCGATCCACCGAATCCTGGCGTTCGACCGTCGCTGCCCCCAGAATCTGTTCGATGTGCGAGGCCGTTGCTGGCGTGAATCGAGCGGCGTGGTCGTCCGCCACGAGATTCGCGAGAACGGCGCCGGCTTCGACCGACGGTAGCTGGTTCTTGTCGCCGAGCAGGATCAACTTTGCGTTCGGCGCGACGGCGTCGAAGAGTTGCGCCATCAGCACAAGGCCGACCATCGAGACTTCGTCCACGATGACCACGTCAGCGGGTATCGGGTTCTCGCGGTGGCGTGTGAAGATATTGCGATTCGGCCGATATGCCAGCATCTGATGCAGCGTCGTCGCGCTGAGGTCGTTCAGCCTCGTATCGGCATCGGTCGGTGTCGGGAGGCGTGCCAGGCCCGCGCGAAGTGAGTCGGTCAGGCGTTGGGCAGCGCGGCCTGTCGGGGCGGCGAGGGTGATGCGATCGGCGCCGATGCCGCCGCGACTCAGGCATCGCAACAGCGTCAACACGATCGATGTCTTGCCCGTTCCCGGACCGCCGGAGATGATCGTTAGCCGCTGTGCAAGCGCCGACGCCAATGCGATGCGTTGATCGGGATCGAGTTGCACCGCCTGGCTGGTGAAGACTTCGCGCACGATCGCCGGCCAGTCGGTGTCGCTCGGCGCTTCGACGTTCTCGACGCGAGTTTGCAGCGATAGAAAAAACGCCGACTCGGCTCGCAGGAAACGCTGAAAATAGACGAATCGCCGATCGCCGACGGTGTGCAGAATCATCGGTCGATGTTCGCCGGGCAGCGTACCGATCAGGGCGGGCAGGGTGCTTTCATCCAAATCGCGTACGACGGCGGCGATCCATTGTCTCGCCTCGTCGGCTGACACAAAGTCATTCAGGCGACGGCCAAGCGAATCCTCGGAAATCTCGACACACAGGCTGCCCTCCTCGAGAGCCGCCAGCAGCAAAAGGGCTAGTACGCAGGCCGAGTCGCAATCACGATAATCGGCAATCTCTAGCCAATCTCGCACGGCGAAGTAATCGTTTCGCAGTATTCCCGTGTTCTCGGCAACGCCCTGTAATAAGCGTACCAGCGCTGGCCCGGCTTTGGGAAAGAGTTCACGCAGAAAATGTGGCGTCGCTGTAGCAGTCATCGAAGCATATTTCCCATGTGTGCACTACGACACAGTGGAATTGTATGCCGCCGACGCTCAGTTCCGCGCGAGTTTTCGGAAAAGCAGGAGGGCGGCGAAGACCATAACCACATCCGCGAGCGGGATGCCCATCCACGGCGGGACTTTGCCCGATCGGCAGATGTTGATCGCGCACAGCATCACCGGATAGTAGAACATGACGATTGGCAGAAAGCATGTTATGAACGCGCTAAGATAATCACTCTTGCTGAACCAAATCCCGACCGGGCAGGCAACCATCGCGAAACATAAACAGCCCAGGGCGAACGCAGGCCGAATGTAGAACTCGCTCTCCACCATTAACAGCAATGTATCGCGCTCCTTGCGCTGGTTGACGAGGTTCTTGATATGCTCCTGAAAACTCGGCTGACCTTGGCCAAGGTTGATCAACGTCTGATGCATGTCGATTTCGCGGCTGAGTTTCACTTTCTCGTCGAGAAACTTTTGCCGATATTGAATCAGTTCACTCCAGGTCATGTCGTTAGCCCGGTTCTTCGTGGGTTGGGCCACAAAATCCGGCGGTAGCTCGACAGGCCAAATCTGCGCCTCACTGATCCCGCCCGCCTGCCCGCTCAGGATCGTCGCATTGCGCATCTGCACCAATATCTGTTTGTGGGCAAGATCCGCACGAAGTTCGGCTTCCTTGGCGTGCACAATCGTATCGAACCCTTTGCCGTCCGCCGAGCGACGCTTGAAGATCACATTATGCAGCTTGCGGCCAGTGACGCGATTGACGTGGATTTCGACGTTCAATTTTTGGTGCGTAATACGTCCATCTTTACGAAGCATGGTATAAAGCAGCTCCTCGACATCGGCAATGACTTTGTTTTTCATGGTGAAATGCGTGTGGGGAATGATGTCGATGTACAGCCCCATCGTCAGCGCGCTGGTGAGAATGCCAAGCAGAATCGCCGGCCAAACGATATGCCCGATGTGTACGCCGGCCGACTTCAACGCCAAAATCTCGTTATCCGCCGCCAACCGCCCGTAAACAATGCAGACCGCGAACAGCGTTGTCGGCGGAATGGTGTACGGCAGCAGGCTCGGCAGCATCAACGGCACGATGCCTGCGATTTGTGCAGGCCCCAACCCGCTCTTCATCGCTTCCGCAATGACGCCCGCCATCATGATCATCCCCGTCAGCGCGAACAGCGACAGAACGAAGACCTTCACGAGGTCGATCAAAATCATCCGATGGATCGTACCCCAAATCACACACGACTCCTTCGGTCAACAGCGGGATCAGCGCAGTTCAGTCCATGCCCGCTACTACCAACAGGTTGCTATCGGCTCCCTATACGCGATTCTTGAACTTTTCTCAACGTGGGATTTGCGGGGGACGTAGCGGCTTTCCCAGTTTACGTAGTTCGCCAAAGCCTGGAATCGATGTTTAGCCGCGACGCGCAGCGGAGCGAGGACTACACTCCGCACGGCTGAAAGACGTCATTTTTTTCGGACGAATCGAACCTTTTCTGAGCCGCGACCGTTAGGGAGCGGCCGACTAGTGCTCTGTCAACGCATAATCTTCGGGTTGTCCGAGCCTGAGCGCCAGTTTTGAAGTCGCGCATTTTTTGCACCGAAGGTGCCGCGACAAATCAGCCCAAGGCAACGCCCTGGGAAAACAGACCGCCACGAGATTTAGCCCTGATAAGGGCGTAACAAACGGGCGCTGGCGTCGGTGTGGTGCCCTTTCAGGGCTAATTTTCTTCGTGCGGATTCAACCCCAGGTCGTTGCCCTGGGCTGATTTGTCGCGGCACCTTCGGTGCAAAAGCAAAATGCGCAACTTCAAAAAGCGCCAGCGAGGGGCACCGGATTAGCCCTTCGCTGGCGCTCACGCTCGGAAATTGACTATCCGAAAATTAAGCGTTGATAAAGCACTAGGTGTCGTGCGCATTTTGTCGGCCGCTCCCTGACGGTCGCGGCTCGGAAAAGTGTAAATTCCATCCATCCAATGAAGAGATGTCACGCGGGTCGCCGACGCCCGAATACGACTGCCGCCGGCGCGAGGACGGCTAGCGACAGCAGCGCCCAACCGACGACGCCAAGCCCGCTATCGGCGGCGGTTGCTTGCGCTGGTTGCCGATGCGCGATGTCAAACACGCGGTGCGTGCCGAGCGGATCACGATGCGGGCCTTTGAACCTCGGCTGGCGGAAATGCCTGCCGAAGCCGAAGGTGCCTTCCTTGCCGTTGCCGTTGGCGAGTCCCTTGCTACCGGGGTAATCGCCTTCTCATTTGCCGCCGCTGGGGGGTTGGAGGAGGAGGAGGTGGTGGTGGTGGGCCTCCTGGTCCGAAAGCGATTCCCGCAACCTCGCTGAAACCGATGCTCCCGATCAATGTAGTGGTTCCCGTACTTGGATCTATCATGTAAAGCGACGATGAGCCGGGCGTGCCCATGACGCCAAACAGTTTTCCGCTGGTGTCAAAAGCTAGGCCACCCGTGTTGAACCCTCCACTTTTAATTCCGGTTAGGCCAACTTAAGGTCAACTTCCCGGTCGTCTGGTCGATGGTATGCAAGTTAGCCCCGTCTTGTTCGACGGCAAAAAGCACGTTGGCGGCGTTGAAGGCGATCTCATCAATGATTACGCCAATCCCCCAACCAGTGCGGAGTTAGGAACCGTGAGGTCGAAACGGCTCAACTCCCCAGTAAGCTCGGACGCAATAAACCCAATCCCATCGCTACGGAAAGCGATATCCCCTTCTCCCCAGCGAGTTGTGCCAATGTCGATGGTGCTGAGAGTGCCACCCGTTTTTGGGTCCAATTCCTGGATCCGATCGGCGGCTTGATCGAAGGCGTAGAGCTTGGTCCCACGAAAGGCCAGGCCAAAAGCTTGCATAGTCGAACTGAGCTTGCCGACCAATGTTCCCGCGCCGGTGACGGTGTCGATGGTAATCAACTGGTTGCCGCCAAAGGTTATCCCATACAGCGTCTGCGCCCGTGCCGTACCCGACGACCATCCGAGCAAAACCACTACTACGGCAAAAACGCACCGCCTCACGGCGAGCGAAATACGGTCCATGACGATCCATTGGTTGAGAGCCACGAAGCGAAATTCAGCGCTGCTTAGTTTGGGTTCAGCGTCGCAACGGAAAAGGAGTCTGCGATAATCGTTGAGTTTCTATTTGGCTGGGAAGGGGCATTGTACCTGACGCGCGAACGAATAGTAATCGCAAAATACCCGGTCTTACATTGACCTGGCCGCTGCGGAATTCGTTGACGGCCGCCGAGAATCACGAGCGTTCGATCTGTCGTTCGGCCCAACGCAACATCGCCGTCGCAATGCGAACGGCGCGGCGATACTCGCGCGGCGTGACGGGGTCCGCTACGCCGGATAGCGAGTCTTTGCTGCGTATTGCGAAAGTTCCTCTGCCTCCCAGATGTACTTGGGAATCGTTAGACCGTTCTCCTGAAGTATACCAAGCAGTTTCTCCAGGTCGTGGATGAATGGAAAGGTTTCGCCGCGTCCGATGAAGATTGCTCTGATGGCCTTCTCGGCGCACTGTTGCGCGTCAAAGCAGAGGTCCTCAAAATCCACGCCTGGAAGGATGCTGCCAGCCAACGCCAAATTACTCTTGGCCCGATTCAGCCATTCTCGCGGATCATCAGGCGGCAGACGCTTGCGAAGCATAGACGACCTTTCCTTCCCGGATGGCTGGGCAAATCACCAGACAATGCGCGTCTCGATAACGTTCTACCTCTGCCGGCGTGACGACCACGATATCGACCGGCGCACCTTTACCGCGCAGAGCGCGGGTGATCGCTACAGTCGTCCGATGGCGGTTGAACCGTCCGCCCTTGATGACCAATAAGTCAAGGTCGCTGTCAGGCCCCATCGTGCCGCAAGCTCCTGAGCCAAACAACACGATCTTCTCCGGCTTGGCAGCCTCCACGATCCGCCGGATTACGTCCGCGAGGATGGCGGGGTCGGGCTTGCCGTTGGTTTTTTTGGATTTCGTTTTCATGGCAAAGAGTTGGCTGTTGTTTTGGTGCGTGTGTCGGTGGATGACGTGGATTTATTATACCGCTCGCCGGTGAGAATGACGTAATTCCCAACGCGTTGCCGGGCGTGTCCCCGCGGAGCAACCAATCCGCCGAAAGCGTGAATCGTGGACCAAGGCCCAGTGGGTCGATCCAGGTCATGGATTGAGAGCCGGCAAACTGGTAGCATATTAAGGTCACCAAAATCCATGGGAGGACGAATCATGTCATTGACGGGCCATGTCGAGAGTGGTGTGGTGGTGTTCGATGCGCCGAACTCGCTTCCCGACGGTACGCAAGTCAAGGTGGAACCGGTGGTGTTGCCGGAGAAAACTAAGAAGCGGAGTCTGCTTGAAAGGCTCGGAGACGACGTCGGCATGGTGGATGGGCTGCCCTCCGATGCCTCTCAGAACGTCGATCACTACCTTTATGGACACCCCAAGAAATGATCGCGGTTTTTGGCGGATACCTCCTTCTACGTTGCCCTCTTCAGCCCCCACGCGGGCTGAAGTTCTTCAATTCACACCCCAAGAATTGGTCATTGACCGACTGTATTTCGTTCGTCGTGATGCAAGAGCACGGCATTCATGAAGCTCTCACCGCCGACCACCATTTTGAACAGGTGGGGTTTCAGGTGTTGCTCAAATAAGTTCTATTGTCATTCCCTACTCAAACATCCGAAACCACCGGATGCGTTCCGGCACTCTTGGCGGCGTCTGTACCGGCAAACTGGTGGGCGTGGCGTTCGGTTGGCCAAAAATACGGTCGCGCACCAGGAGCAACGGGTCCACGATTAACGGCACGGGCTTCATCTGGAATCGCAAGTCCTTCGGGTTCGATGTCATTTTGCCGCGGATTTCTACCGTGAACAGGTTTTTGCTCACCGTCGTCGGCAGCGGGCGGATGACGGGCGGCAGCAGCTGCTCGACGCGGCCCCACATCGGGTAGACGTCCATTTCCACTTTTTTGGTCTCGAGATGATAGTCGCCCTTGCCGGCGAGGCTGATGGTGCTGCCGAATAGGTCGAAACGTTGCGTCGAAACGCGTGGTCCCTGGATGGCGAAGTCGGCGTGGAACTCCTCGAAGGCGGTGCGGTCGTCGTTTTTGGAGCCGAGGTATTTGAGCAAATCGAAAAGGATGGGCAGGTTGTAGAGATGGGCGCGGGCGATGTCGAGCGAGCCGTTGCCTTCAAGCGAATCCATGCCGGTGCCCAGCCCCGTGAGGAATAGGCGTCCGCCGGCGATGCCGGAGATTTGCGATTTCGGGCCGAAGTTAAGGCGGCCGAACTCGGCGACGTTGATCTGCGAGGCGGTGAGGTTGAGTTCGTAGCGCATGGACGAGCCGAAATCGACGCGCAGTTGCCCGGTGAGGTCGCCGCTGAAGATCGGCGCCCGCAGGCTGACGAGGAGCACGTCAGGGCTGGTCTCGCGCATCTGGAATTGGGCGTGCATGTTCTTGAGCGGCTGATCGAAGACGAGGGCGTTGTCGAGCTTGACGTTACCGGTCAGGCCGACGATCTGCCGGCCGTTATAGCGTCCGGTGCAGGCGAGTTCGCCGGTGACGTTGGCGAACTCGAGGCCGGTCGTGAATTTCGCGTCAAACATCTGCACGACGCCGTCCCAGTACACATCGGGCGGTTTGCCGATCTCGGGCGGCTGCGAGACGACGATGCGCGATTTGGCGCGGATCGGGCCTTGCCAATTGAGGGTCTTCAGCACATCCTGAATCTTTCGCGGCGTGGCGTTGATGAAGTCGTTGTCGAGCTTTAGGCCCTGCACTTCGACGTTCGCCAAATCGGAAAAGTAGCCGCCACGTTGATTGAGATCGACGTAGCCCTTGTCGAGTTTGATGATTGCGTGGTGATGTTTCGCATGCAGCATCGCGAGATCGAGGCGGTTGTCGTGGAAGTGGAACTTGCCGCGCAGGTCCTGAATGTCGAACGGGAAGAACGCCGGCTTGATGTTGCATCCATGCGCATCGACATGGACTACGAGGTTCTTGATATCGGGCGTGGGGCGATTGACATTGGCGGTGAAGAAAAGGCGACCCGTCGGGCTGAAGGTCTCCCATGCCTTCTGCATGCCGGGCATCTTGCTAATCGCTGCCTGCAAGGCGTTGTCGAGTGGGATGTCGCGTCCGGTGATTTCCATGGAGATGCCGAATGTTTTTTCGCCATTCTTTTCGACCTTCGGGATCGACTTGCCATGCAACATGACATGGCCTTCTTTGTGAATGCCCTGGAATTCGTGGAACTCCCAGTGTTCCGGATAGATGTCGAGATTGCCACTGACCTTAGTTAATGGGTACGGGAACTCGGCCCAGCAGATGGCGGCGTCGTGGAAATGGATGTGGTACTCGTTGCGATACTCCTTGCCGACTTCGTGGCGGATATGGGCGCGCACGTCGAGTTTTCCAGTCGCGTGGAACGATTCCGCGAATTTCTGCAGACCGAGCGGGAGAGCACGAATGAGCGTGTCGTCGATGTCGAGGCCATGGCCGTGAAAGTTGAATTCGACATCAGCCTGATTGCCGACATCGCCGGTCCAATGGCCGCTGAGGAAGACGGGCCGTTTGCCTGCGAAAGCCGTGAGGCGGACATCGATATGTTTGTTGAGCAGGTTGTAATCAACCTTCCCAGTTGCATCGCGAAGCGGATAGGCGAAATTCTTGAAGACGATCGCGACCTTCTCGGGTTCAAGCGATACTGTCGATGGTTTGCCCGAACTCAGGGTGACCCATTGCCCGTCGTGGCGGGCGCAGGCGATGCGGATCGTCGTCGGGCCTTCAGGTTGAAATCGGCGGTGCAGTTCGCGAATCTTTTCAGGCAGGCGAATCGCTAGCTCTTCGCCGAGCGAAACGTGTTTCATGTCCACGTGCATCTCGAATTCTTGATCGAGTGCGGGAAGCTGGCCGGCGCCGTGAGCCGATATTTCCATCGAACCCGAGACGGCGCTGAGCTGATGCACCTGCAGCGCACCGTTCGAGCAATGTAGTTTGACGCCGATTTTTTCGAGAGGCAAGGGCAGCTTCGGGTGCTGCACCTTGCCATCCTCGATCTCGCAGTTGACATCATAAAAAAGCGGTTGGGCTTGCTTGGGATGATACGACACTCGGCCTTCGAGATGCGCAGTCGCATTGAGCTGCAAGCCGACCTGCACCTCCGGCGGGATCGGGAGAGGCAGCCGGGCGATCAGCGCTTGCGACAAGACGATCGACTTCGCCTTGAACGCGAGGATCGCTTCGTTCGTCATCCGGTCGAGCGTGCCCTGCCAATTCAGCTTGCCGAGCAGGCCCGATTCGGCGGCGCCGCGAATCGTGACGCGCGGCAATGGATCGTTGACGATCGTCATGCCGATGTCGTTGATTTCGAGCGACGTCGCCTTGCCCTGGTCGGCGCGGTCTTCGAGAATCAGCGTGCCATTGTGGATCACGATCGTCGGCATGATCGTCTTCGGCGCGTCGGTCGGCGGTCGTGTCAGGCCTTGCAGGTTGAACGTGCCGTCGCGCTCTCTGCGAACGCGCATACGCGGTCGGACAAGTTCGATCTTGCGAAGCGTGAGTTGGCCCTCGAGAATTTTTTCCTTGTCGTGGTAAAAGATAGCTGAGGGAATATGGAGAAACTCGCTCTTCTCCGGATCGTCGGCACGGGTGAGACGCACGCCGTTGAGTTGAATGCCGCCTAGAATGCGCAAACGCGCGGAATCGACACTGACGTTGGCACCAGGGAACGCCTTGGCGATCTCGGCAATGACTTGCTCACGGACAGCGCCGGGATTCGTCAGGCGTTGATAGATCAGCGCACCGGTGACGGCAGCACCGACGATGCCGTATACGATCCCGCGGACTATCCATTTCCGCCAGTCCATGTTCGTTTCCCAGATTTCCGGCGAAAGCGAGTTCCTGCTCGCCTCAAGCGCACTTTCCGCGCGGCCAGGACGATAGGCTATCCGTGCGAATACGTCAACGGTGATTTTTGTTCACAAGTTGCCATTGTTTAGCCGCTCGCCTTCGGCGAGCGCGGGCGCTGGAATTTGCCAGTCCTTGAGATGTAGGCAAAACACCAGGCTCGCACTCGCCACAGGCGAGCGGCTAAACAAATGCGCGGTTTCGTGTGCGCGCCGTATAACGTCACACATGACAAACGAGCCCAACAACCCCACGCCGTCATCCGTCGTGCATGGGCGTTGGTGCATTCTGATCGCGGCGGTGCTGTGGAGCCTGTCGGGCGCGTTCACGAAAGCGCTGACGACGCCGACGTTTCTCGGCGT
>CAMAUE010000059.1 GCA_945861245.1 Singulisphaera sp. GP187 | reverse complement strand
GCCCGAAAGGACGAAATCACGAAAGGAAATCGAATTGCTATGCGCAAAGAAGATTACCAAACAATGAACTGTATTTTTTCGAGCTTTCGTTCTTTCGTGCCTTTCGTGATTGTGCATTTGTTTTCGTTACAAGTGCTGTCGTGCACCCCGCGGGATGAGCGGTTTGGCTAAATGTCGACAAAAAAAGCCCGATGGCTTCGTGAGCCATCGAGCTTTCATTAACCTTTACAATTCCGCGTTCGATTTATAGCAACTCGGTGACCGGTTCGCGGTCGTCGAGGACGTACATCGGACGGCCGGAGCCGTTCGGGAAGGTCATCGATGCGTCGATGCCCATCGCGCGGTAGAGAGTGCTGAGAACCTGCGACGCGGTGTACCGGCGATCTCGCGGGTATTCGCCGCGAGCGCTGGAGGAACCGATCGCCTGGCCCATGCGAAGTCCACCGCCGGCGACCATGGCCGACATGACTGGCGCCCAGTGATCGCGACCGCCGCCCATACCGCTGCTGTTGATGCGTGGCGTACGGCCGAATTCGCCCCAGACGACGACGACGGTATCGCGGTCCATGCCGCGGTCGTGCAGGTCTTGCACGAGGTTGGCAATGCCGCGATCGAGTTCCGGCAGCTGAATGCGGAGGGTCGGAAAGTTCAAGGAATGCGTATCCCAACCGCCGTAAGCGAGGGTGACGCAGCCGACGCCCGATTCGACGAGGCGGCGAGCGGTGAGGAACGATTCGATGCCGCGATAGCGATCGCGGGTGCGAGCGTCTTCACTGCTGACATCGAGAGCGCGACGGGTGGCGCCGGAAGCGACCATACCGAAGGCGCGTTGCGCGAAGGTGTCCATACCGCGCATCGTGCCGGACTGATCGATGTCACGACGGATGGAGTCGAAGTTTTCGAGCAGGGGACGACGGTCATCGGAGCGCTCGCCGGTGATGCCGCCGGGCAGACGGAGATTGGACAGGCCTTCACCGCTCGGGGTGAAAGCGCGATGGGCGACGCCCAAGAAGCCGGGTTCGCTGCCGATCGACATGCCGCGCAAGCTGACGAAAGGCGGGATGTCGCTGTTGACGCCGCCGCGAACGCGGGACATCACCGAGCCGAACGACGGGTGATGGGAGATGCGATTGGTGTTTTCGCTGTAGCCGGTCATGACCAAGCTGTCGGAATGCTCATCGACGGAAACGATCGAACGGATCGTCGAGAGTTTGTCCCACATGCGGGCCTGACGCGGGAAGTGTTCACTAATTTGAACGCCGTTGACGTTTGTCTGAATCGGGCGGAATTCGCCGCGGTATTCGACGGGCGCCTCGGGCTTGAGGTCGTACATGTCCATGTGCGACGGGCCGCCGGGCAGATAAATCATGATAGCCGATTTGGCCGTCGTCGGCGCGGTGCCGTTTTGACTGGCCTGGGCCTTGGCACGCAGCATGTCTGCAAGCGTTAGGCCGGCGCCGAAAGCGCCAATTTTCATGAAACCGCGACGATTCATTCCGTCGCAGAACTTCAATTTCGATCCCATCAGGTTCAGCATGAGTCCCCCCTCAATTTGTGGAAATCGGAAAAACAATCCCGCATCAATATATTCTGTCTTAGGTTTTGCATCAAGACAAATTTTCTTTTTCTCCGAAAATGTGTCAATGAGGCAAAATGCTGGCGAATTTTGCCGGTCGGGCAACCTGGCGAAAGTAGGAGACGCGTTTTTGGGCGATCTCCCACTAGCCCGCCCTATAGTGTTTGCGAGATTGCGACCGTTCCCGTTATTGGTGATGGGCAATAAAATAGGTGGCCAGAGGCGACAATGTCCAAGGAAAAACCGCTCTTATTCTCGATCTCGATCAAGCAGCCGTGGGCGGGCTTAGTCGTCACCGGCGTGAAGTCGATCGAGGTGCGCCGTTGGCCGACGACGCGGCGTGGCCGAATCCTGATACACGCCGCCCGCGTCCCCGATCCACGCGAGGAATCGCTAAAACATATTTCCCCGGAAGTAAAACCGTTTACACAGCTGTATGGTGGAATCATCGGTGCGGTGGATCTCGTCGAATGCCGACATTACACGGATAACAGTAAGTTTCTCGTTGATTGGGAAAAACACCGCAACGAACCCGACTGGTTTGAACCCGCCGGCCTGTACGGTTTCGTTTTGGTGAACCCTGAAATTCTACCATTCCGCTCATACCCCGGATGGTTTCGATTTTTCTCCGTCCCCGACCTCGATCCGAAACTCCCGCAATGACACAACTCCTGGTAAGTGTGCGTTCCGTCGAAGAAGCCCTGGCGGCGTTCGACGGCGGCGCCGATCTGATCGACGTCAAGGAACCTGCGAACGGCTCGCTCGGCCGCGCCGATGAAGCCACGGTGCACGCTATTGTCCGCGCGATCGCCGGTCGGCGTCCCGTCAGTGCCGCGCTCGGCGAATGGGCGGACCGCAAGAACGAATTCACCATCCCGGGCCTGGCGTATGTCAAGTGGGGCCTGGCAGGTTGCGGAGACGATCCCGACTGGCGATCGGCGCTGACGTCACGGTTGCAAAGCACCGGTTCGCCGCCACTCGTGCTCGTTGCTTATGCTGATTGGCAATGCGCCCAGGCGCCTCCCTTCGCTGACGTGCTGCAATTGGCGTGCGAGAATCCAGGCAGCGTAATGTTGATCGACACCCATTGCAAAGTCGGCGCGAACGGACATCGACCGACGCTGCTCGATTGGCTGCCAGTTGGGGAGGTGCAGCGCGTTTTGGAAACAGCTCGCGGGTTTGGCATCCGCATCGCACTTGCCGGGTCGCTTGGGCCAAGGGAGATCGCCGCCCTCGGTCACCTGCAACCCCATTGGCCCGATTGGTTCGCAGTCCGCGGAGCGGCCTGTGGCGATGGCGACCGCAGCAACGCCATCGAGATGCAGAAGGTCAAGGCACTCGCGGACCTGATTCGGCCAAACATTCCGCATGCCAACGTCGCAGATTGACGGCACGCACGCCGAGACTTGTCGGCGCGGACTGCATCGCTGTCGCGAAGTACCGGTCCACGATATCCGTTTCGCTCGCCTGTTGCCAGCGGGCGAACGAAGTATCCGTCGATTTCAACAAAACCAATTCCTTCGCTCGGCACAAAATAGCCGCACGCAAGGCCAGCGCATCGCTTGTTACATCCCAGATGTGCGGAAGATGATCCACGTTCGCTTCGTCAGCCTGAAAGAACGGCAACGGGTCGAGGATACGCCAGCCGTGCCAGTTCGGTGACTCAGCCCCCTGCCCTATCAACGCAGCACCCGGCATCAGTGCCTTCAGCAGTTGAGCATTGACGGATAGCGTGCCGATCGCCAGCCAATGCGATGTCGCCTCGCCTAGTTGAAAGGTTCTATCGAACCCCCGAATGGCATCGGCCGTCGCCCCGCCGCCGGGCACGAGCAAGATGCGTTCCGCCCCGGTGTCCCCAAGCCAGGCGTGCAAGGCGAGGGGAAGACCAGGCCAATCAAAAAGGCTGCCGCCGACTTTCGCGACGATCATCGCTGATGCTCCACGGTCTCGATATAACCCGCCATAAATGGCGGGTTATAGGTGTACTGCTAACCGCGCAACGGCATACGCACACGCCGCAGCCGAAAGGGCCGACCCCAGCGTCTCGCTCAGCGGCGAAATCGACGTCTCACGCCAGGCCGATCGCGCGATGGCCGCCCTCGCCAGGATCTCGCCCGACCCGGCAATAACAACGCGCTCTACGCTGGGCCGATCCGCGCACACCTGGGCGATCGCCGACGCCACGCGCGACCACTGCACTTGCAGCGCCTGTTGGGCGAGTTGCCTGGCCTCGGTGATCGACATCGAATCGGCATCGCCACACCGCATGCGTGCCAACCGGGCGTGAGCGCTGGCCTGCGTCATCGGTCGTCCGTCGGCGGTGTCCGTGTCGTCAGGGCGTTCGGGGATCAGCCCGAGCAGGACGTAGGCGTCGCCGGTCGTCGCGAAAAGCTCAGCTGCGACATCATTCAATAGAGCACAGATCGGCGTGCGCCGTGCTCCCGTATACACGAGTTCGCCAACAGCCATCCGAGCGGCATCGGTGAAACCACGGGGTTCGGGCAAACCTTGCCGAATAAACAGGATGTCCGTTGTGGTCGAACCGGCGTCAACGAGCAACACATGCTCTCGCGGGAAAAGGTCGCCAACAAGGTGCGCCGTCGCCAGCCAATTCGCGGCCGCCAGCTGAAGCGGATGCATCCATGCCGTGTCGAAATCGACGAATCGCCCTTCGAGCGCCCAATAGGACACCGGCGCCGCAGGAAACGCGGCCTGCACACCTTGCATGATCGCGCGTACACCGTCACGCTTGGTTGCAAAGCAATCGCAAAGCTCGCCGGTCATCGTAACGGCGAGCGAATCGAAAGCGGGAAGTAGCTCGGCGAGCCGCACGAGAGCGTCGGCCAAGCGTGCGGGATGCTTCCACAGCTCGAACGCCAATGACATCGCCACGCCGTTACTGTGCGCCGCCTTGAGGTTCGCGCCGCCGATATCGAAGCCGAGAATTCCCTGGTGCATCCTCTCTATATATATGCTTCTCACAGCGAAGAAGAGTGACTTCCCGAGCCTCGCTGCATACGCGGCAAGGCTCACCAATGAAAACTTGAAGCTATTTCGCGCGGACACCTGGTTTTTCACTCCTTCTCGGTAAATTTTAACAGGTGCGAAGCAATTGCGGGTGCGGAAACTTTTTCGCATTATGATTGGCAAGAAGATAATGAAAGTAGGTGGAGTAGCGAGTTTTAGTCAGTTGCGATGCGTACCTTGTCGAATTTAGGGGTAGACCTGAAATCGCGACTTGGATGTTTGATTTCATGCCGATTGTGCGACATAGAATTAAGTGACTCTCATTTATCGCTCCGCCAAATGTTTCATTCGGCAACAGGCGTACGATCGAGAGGGTGAGAAAAACAGGGATGAACCATGTATCGATATAGTCTCATGTTGGTCGCCATGTTAGCAGTCGCCGGACAATTGCACGCCCAAAGCTGGGCGGATGGGATGTTCGACGAGCTCTCCCGCGATTTCGGCTCCGTGCCTCGCGGCCAGATACTCATGCACCCGTTCCGAATCGTCAACAACACGAAGCAGCCGGTGCATATCGCCAACGTTCGCGTTTCGTGCGGCATCTGCTCCTCGGCACGAGCGCTGCAATCCTATTTGCAGCCCGGCGAAGAGACCGCCATCATCGCCACGATGGACACCAATCGGTTTATCGGCTCCAAGCCGATCACCATCTGGGTGACCTTCGATCAGCCCAAGCTTGAAGAAGTGCGACTCTGGATTCAATCCAACAGTCGCCAAGATGTAACGTTCAGCCCGAACGACGGCATCGGGTTCGGTCGAGTCAAACGCGGCGCCAAACCCGAAAGCTCGATGACCGTCACCTTCGTCGGCGGCGAGCAGACCAACATCATCGAAGTCACCAGCGAAAGCAACTACGTGCAGCCGTCCGTCAAGAAGATACAACGCGCCAACGGCCAAACCGCTTATGAAGTCAGCGCCAAATTGCGTGAAGACACCCCCGCGGGCAAGTGGTACACGGACCTTTGGCTCAAGACTAATAACTCCAACATGGCGAAACTCCGCGTGCCCGTCACTGTCGAAGTCGAAGCGCCGCTTAGCGTCAATCCCAGCATCGTCTCGCTCGGGGAAGTCAAAGCCGGAGCGGAAACCGATCGAAAAGTCATGATCCGCGGCGTACGGCCATTCCGCATCCTCAGCATAACCGGCACCGACAGCCAACTACAAGTCCGCACGACGAACAATGACAGCAAAGCCGTTCAGGTGCTGACGGTAACGGTCAACCCGACGGAGGTCGGCACCATTCGCCGCAATATCGAAGTCGTCACCGATCTGAAATCGGGCGGCGAGCGGATCACCTTCCAGGCGGTGGCCGACGTAGTGAAATAAACGCTCAGACTGAAAAAAACATCAACAAACAGCGGAAGCAACCCAGGCAGGCTGCTTCCGCCGCTCCCGTATTTCCAGTTGGACTTCTTCCTGGAAAACGCAATTTTCCTTTGGCAATTCCGCATCACCTCCAATAAGCTGCTCTGAACATAATTTTACCACCGGAGATTCCCAATGCGCCCATTCATTGCTCGCACCTTCGCCCTCATTCTGCTCATGGCATTCGCCAGTATGCTGCCCGGCTGTGGCGACGGCAAGGCGGCGGCCACCTTCAACGACAACATCGTGCGTTCCCTGCAACGACTCAACACGGTCGGGCAGAAATTTGGTCGAACGATCGAGCCGCTTTCCCAAGGCGAAAACGCCAACCCAGCCTTGGTTCGCCAGGCCCACGACGAATCCGTCGAGGTCCTGACGGCAATCAAAGCCGAGATGACGACCTGGAAAATCCCCGCACGTGAAAGCGCACAACAGCTCAATCAGAGCTTTGTGAACATGATGAAAAATCAGGAAGGCGCAATCGCTCTATTCGGCGATGTCACCAAGGTCGTCGAGGATACCAAGCTGGCGAACAATGTGAGGAGCCAAAGGATCGCGGAGATATTCAAAAACCTCGAAGGCAGCGAGCAGGCGGCGCTCTCGGACCTGCAAGCCAAACAACGGGCGTTCGCAAAGGACCACAACATCAAGCTGATCACGAAATAGAAGGTAGGCAAAACACCCTCAGGAATCACTTCGATCATCCTGGGGCTTCCGTCGCATTTCTCAGGGATCCCGCAGAATTGATTTGACCTTGAAATCGACGTTATTGTGCTTGCCCGTCGTCACGTCCATCTGCAGCGTCGTGCGTTCGTTGAATTCCTCGGCAATCATCGCCTCGCGGGCGGCGGTGCCCATCACAGGATCTGGTTTCGCCGTTGGGCGCGACGCCTTGATCTGAATTCGTTTGGAGCCGGGGACCATTTTCAGCGAATATTTCCCGTCGCTGATTTTGTTCGATACGGGCGTCTTGCTGTTGTCAACTTCCTGAAAGATAATTTCGCCTTCCTTGAGTATCTGATCGTCGACATAGACCGTGCCGGATACTTCCGCCAATGGCGTACCACATGCCGAGAGCGTGACGCAAAGCGTAAGCGCGGCTAAAATCGTCTGCAGCAATTTCATCATTATTCCTCGATCATCTGTGAGCGGCGAGCGTAGTTACTCGATGTTCACTGTTTCATTTCCAGAACGCGTGCCTAGCGCCAGCCAGGCGGACGGCGTGATGTTATTCGCGAAGAAACGAACCGTTGCGTCCGCCATGGCCGCATTGACGCCGCCGGAGTGTTCGCTTCGGGCTAGCGCGTAGGCGTTGGTTGTGGATTGGGTAGCGCACGGGGTGTGAGCCTGTGGCAGGCAATAACTTTGGACGTTATCCCCGATCGATGAATTGGGTGGAAAGAGGGTGGAAAACCCGGTTCCCGCGTGGATTGAATTCCAGATTCGTCCGCGCACGTCGTGCTGCGTAGTTGTGTCGGGCGACATGAGCAATTCACTGGCCATCAGGGTATTGGATGTCCCGTCATTAATCTCGACCATCTTGATAGCCGATCTGCCGAAGAAGATGCCGTCCAGGCTCAATCCTTTCGGATCCGCCGTGGGGGTCGCGTAACTGCTGCCGATGCAAACGACGATGTTGACATGCGTGCCCTGGCTGTTGCCAGCCACGGCACCGTATTTGTTGCTGTTTGGATCCGACGGACAGAGCAGCGCGGGCATCGGTATCTGCGCAAAACTTGTGAAGCAGGTGTGGCTGGCGGTTGGCGCTTTCAAAAAGGCCGCGAGTTGCTCAGCCATCGGTCCCTGGTCAATGAAAGGCAACAAGAAACCGATCCAGCAGCTGCGATTAGCGTCCTGCACCTGCGGATCGCTGTACCACACGGAACTGAAGAAGCCCGTCGGTTGAGCGGGCGGATACTTTTTGTTCGCATCGTGATACCCATGCATGCCGATGGCGACTTGTTTCATATTATTGCCGCACTGCAATCGGCTTGCTGCCTCGCGCACCTTTTGCACCGCAGGCACGAGCAATGAAATCAAAATCGCGATGATCGCGATCACCACCAGCAATTCGATCAGCGTAAAGCCGACCCGACGACGCAACATCATGGTACGCTCCAAATAACAACAAATGAAGAATATGAATGGATTATAAAGTGTAAGGCCGTAACATGTCAATCAAAACTGCAAATTTGTGTAGGCGGAGCCACTTATGAAAATCACCAAAATCGAAACGCACATTTGCCATGCCCGCATGCGCAACTGGATCTTCGTCAAAGTCGTCACCGATCAGGACGGCCTGTTCGGCTGGGGCGAGGCAACGCTCGAATGGCATACGCGCGCCGTCGTCGGCGCCATCGAGGACCTCAGCCAGCTCCTCATCGGCGAGGATCCGACTCGGCCCGAACATCTTTGGCAGATGATGTTCCGCCAGCACTTTTGGCATGGCTCGGGCATCGTCCGCGCCACCGCCATCGCGGGTATCGATATTGCGTTATGGGACATCCTCGGCAAAGTCGCGGGGATGCCATGCTCGAAGCTGTTTGGCGGACCGGTGCGTGATTACGTCCGCACCTACTGCCATCTCGGCGGCGGACGTATGGAAGACTTTTACGAAACCGCCGTCGATGAAGCGAAACGCTTCGGTGACTTGGCGTGCCAAGCTGTGGCCGACGGGTTCACGGCATTCAAATCGATGGCGGTTCCGCCGACGCAGCCGATCGAGGGTTTGAAGCCGATCCGCGCCGCTGAGGCAGCAGTGAGAGCGATGCGCGAGGCGGTCGGCGAATCGATCGACATCATGGTCGATTGCCATGCGCGGCCATCACCAGCGATGGGGTTGAAATTCGCCCATGCGCTGGAGCCGTACGGGTTGTACTTCCTGGAGGAACCGTGCTGGCCGGAAAGCGTGGATGGCCTGGCAGCGATCAACGCCGCGGTTTCGACGCCAATCGCAACGGGCGAACGGGTGACGAACCTCGCAAGTTTCCGCGATCTCTTCGCCGCCCGCGCCTGCGAAATCTGCCAGCTCGACTTGACGCACTGCGGCGGATTCACCGAAGCACGCCGCGTCGCCGCCTTGGCCGAGGCGTATCGCATCGCTCTGGCGCCCCACAATCCGCAAGGGCCGGTGAGCACCGCGGCGTCGCTCGAGTTCGGCTTCTCGCAGCCAAGCTACATCATTTGCGAGACCGTCCACGCCGACGTGCCTTGGCGGCAGGATGTCGTACAGGAAGGCTTTACCGTCGAGAAAGTCGGGCGCATCGTCAGGCCGAACACAAAGCCTGGTTTGGGCATCGCGATCAACGAAGCAGAAGTGAAGAAACACCCGTTCCAACAAGAATTGTTGCAACGGGTGACTTACAAAGACGGCAGCGTCGGGGATTG
Source organism: Singulisphaera sp. GP187 (assembly GCA_945861245.1). GTDB lineage: Bacteria > Planctomycetota > Planctomycetia > Gemmatales > Gemmataceae > SIAQ01. The sequence continues at coordinate 21,783 of CAMAUE010000059.1, read as the reverse complement.
GTAGTTCTTCGTATTCCGCTTGCGGCTTAGCGCTCATGTGGGGTCACCCGAGCGCTAAGCCGCAAGCGGCAACTCATTTCACTTCTTCCCAATGCAGAACAAGAAGTTATTCGTGCGAATGAACAACTGCCCCTGGGATACCGCCGGGGACGAGTAGCATTCATCGCCGAGCGGGTTGCGGCTCACGACGTCGAACTTGCCGTCGGCTTTGAGCACGTAGGTGATGCCGTCGTCGTCGGTCATGTAGACATGTCCGTCGGCGAGGATCGGCGAGCCGCTGTGGTGCTTGCCGAGTTGTTCCATCAACACGCGCGTGCCTTTCTGGGAATCGAACACCGACAGCCAGCCCAGGTCGGAGATCATGAAGAAGTGCTTATCCACGGCCAGGGGCGATGGCACGTAAGAGGCCTTCTTCGACAGCGTCTTCGATTCATGCCACTGGATGTGCGACGTGGTGACATCGCCCTTGCCGTCGGGTCGGATCGTGAGATTGTGATACGTCGGGAAGCCGGCAGTCATGAACAGTAGGCCGTCGCCATAGACAAGCGAAGCGACATATTGTTCGGTCGGGCCTTTGATGTTCCAGATGGGCGTCCCGTCTTCGGGGTTGTAGCTGTTGATGCCGAGCGCGCCGGAGAGGACCATCTGCGTCTTGCCGCCGACATCGACGAGAAGGGGTACGCAATACGAACGCAGGCGATTCGGGCGATTGATGCGCCACTTCTCCGCACCCGTGGTCTTGTCGAGCGCGACGATGAACGCCTCGGCATCCTGATCGCCGTTGATGATGACTTTGTCCTTGTACAGAATCGGCGAACTGCTGTAGCCGTGAGTCGAGTAGAATCGGCCTGGGATTTTTTCCCAAACCTTGTTGCCGTCGAAGTCCCATGCCGTGATGAGCATATCGGGGACGAGATCGGGAGAGAGCCGGCTTTTTTCACGCGGTTTGGACGGCGGGCCTTCGTTGTCGACTTTGTTGCGTACGCGCACGAAGCTGGTGTAGACAAGCTTGCCATCGGTCGCCGGCGTCGAACTCGAATAGCTGTTGAGCCGATGGCGTGGTTCGAGCGGCGATTCGCAGACTTCGCGCTGCCATTCGATCTTGCCCGTCTTGCGATCCAAGCGAACGAGAACACGCTTCTGCTCTTTCAGCAGGCAAGATGTCAGGAATACTTTATCGCCGATGATGATTGGCGACGAATGGCCGATGCCCGCGATCGACGTTGCCCAGGCAATGTTGTCCATCTGAACTTCGCCGGTCTTCTTGTTCTTGACAACACTCCACGTCGTGGGAAGGTTCTTCTCGGTGGAACTGCCGTCCAGGCGCGGCCCGCGCCAGGCAGGCCAATCCTCGGCGTGCGCAACGGCGGTGAGGGAGCAAATGGCGAGTAGAGAAAGCAAGCGTTTCATCTGGCGGATTCTCCAACGGGGTAGGATTAATGAGGGGCAGACATCCTATGGAAGAAGGAGCGGAACCGCCATGCCGGTTGCCATGAACGATATCCGAGGAATTCACGACTGTATGTACAGAGAACAAAATACAACCACGGATTTCACAAATTACGCGGATGGGAAATACTTGGCAGGCATTTTCCCTATCTGTGTTTTCCGTTACACTTATAATTCAATTCTTATAATCAGGTGTCGTATTCCGCCTCCCGACCGGAATACTCCCGATCTATATTCTCCTCGGCTTGCAAAACGTTGCCTATAATCATTCTTATCGTGTTCGTTGTTACTCCACCCAACCTACCTACGTCGGTCCGTGCACATGAAAATCGGCATCACTTTTGATCTCAAGGCCAACATGCCGACAGGTCCAAACATACCAGACGACGCCTACGAGGAATTCGACAGCCCGCAAACGATCGACGCGATCGCCGGCGTGTTGCGCGGCCAGGGACATGACGTTGTGCTCTTGGGTGATGGCCGCGAATTCGTCGAAAAGGTCCTGCGCGAAAAGCCCGACCTCGTTTTCAATTTCGCCGAGGGGCATGGCATTAGCAGATCGCGCGAGGCACGCGTGCCGGCGCTTTTGGAACTGCTCGGCATCCCGTATACAGGTTCCGATCCATTCACAATGGCGGTGACGCTCGACAAGGATTGCGCCAAAAAACTGGTCGCCCACGCCGGCATCGCCGTACCGGCGAGTATCGCAATCGAGGCAGGCGTGCCGTTGTCGGAAGTGGCACTGGCAAACCTGAAGATGCCCGTCGTCGTCAAGCCGGCGTGGGAGGGATCGAGCAAAGGCATACGCGATAAATGCCTGGTCGAAAACGCCGCTGATCTACCGAGCCTAATCGAATCACTTCGCAAAGATCATTCGCAAACCGTGATGATCGAAGAATACATCGAAGGCGAGGAATTGACCGTCGGCCTCCTCGGCAACGGCGACCCTAGCGTACTCGGCATCATGCATGTCGTGCCGAAACGGCAAACGAATCGCTTCATCTACAGCCTGGAAACGAAGCGAGACTATCGCAATCTTGTCAAGTATGAATGCCCGCCAAAGCTGTCGGCCCACATACTCGACCGGGTAACGGCAGACGCCAAGCTCGCGTTCCACACGCTCGGTTGTCGTGATGTCGCGCGCGTCGATTTTCGACTGAAAGGCGAAACGCCGTACTTTCTGGAGGTCAACCCGTTGCCCGGGCTGAATCCAATCGACAGCGATCTCGTCTTCATCGCCGGCTTGGTGAACTGGTCGTATGAAAAGCTGGTGATGACAATCGTCAATGCCGCGTTGGCTCGAAACGGGATGTGACGAATGCCGCCGCTTGCGGCTTAGCGCTCAACGTCAAACGATCCGCAAGCGGTAAACTATCTCTTGGGAGAAATTATGAACATGCTCCGCGTGTTCTTCGCCTTGACTTGCATCTCGATCGGGTGCGCCACGCTGTGCGCTCAAGTCGGCGATGACAAAAAAACGGGCGTCCTCAAGATGGCGCTCGTCAACATGCGCTGCCTTACTTCCGCGAGCGCTGACCCAAAGGCCAACTACGCCAACATACAGGCCAATCTGAAACGCCATTTCCACTTCATCGATAAACTCGCCGGCGATGGCGTCGCTTTCGTCGGCTTCCCGGAGCTGTCCGTCAACGGCTACGCCTTTAGCAAAACCATGACCTGGCTTCGGCTTGACGGCCCTGAAATCGCTGCTCTCAAGAAAAAGGCCATCGAGAAAAAAATCTACATCAGCGTCGGCGTGGCGGAGATCGACGCCGACGGCAAACGCTGGAACACGCAGATCGTCATCGATCCGCAGGGCCGAATCATCGGCATCCATCGAAAAATCTATTTAACGAAGGAGAAAGGCTTCACCGAGGCGGGAACGCTGCACAACGTGTTCGACGTCAAAGGCATCAAGATGGGGATCGCGATCTGTGCCGACGGGAGCGATCGCAAGAATCTCGAAGCACTCGTCAAGAACGGTGCCCAACTCATCTACGGTCCGCACGCTAACACCACAGGCGGGACCACAGCAGGCTGGTACAAATTCCGCTCCGCATGGAGCGGCCCGAACGGCTGGATCGCCGATTTGAAAGTCTACGCCGCCCTGCACAATCACGCCGCCCTGGCGAACCCCGATCTCAGCATACCGGCCCCAGACAAAGGCCCATCGGGTGGCTGGGCGAGCGGTGCCTGGTTCATCGGCCCCGACGGCAAAACTCTGGCGCAGATGCCCGCCTCCACGCAAAAAACCGACAGCCGCGAGTTTGTGCTGATCCAAAGCATTCCTCTGCCGACGAGATAAGGAACGCAACCGAAAAACTCACTTTACGAGTCGGATGCGAAAGCGACGGACTGGAGAAATCCGTCGCCGTCATCAGCGTCGTTTGAATTCGCGTTGAAGCCGGATCAATAGTGACGCGCCCCTCAAAAGTCGATAGTACCTCGTGTCGAAGCGAGCTGTGAAGAAAGCGGGCGCAATCGACGTTTTTCTTGTCCGGTTCGGTACAATTGAAGAAGCGGAATGGATCGAATTCTTTGGCTTGGAAAATCTCAAATGGCGGCAGAAATCCGATTGGCCTGACTCGGTACGCAAGGACACATTACATGTACCTGTCATGAACGACTTTTTGTGAGCGGGAGCAGAAAATGAACAACATCCCCAAATTCTTCGCACCGGCGTTGCCAAGCTATGGCTCACGCCGCGAGTTTCTGACGCAAGTTGGCGGCGGGTTCGGCGCGATCGCGCTGGCCGGCATGTTGAACGCGCAGGAATCGAATTGGCGGGCGCCGGATCCGCGCTATCCGCTAGCGCCGCGCATCGGGCATCACCGGGCCAAGGCGAAGAACATCATTTGGCTGTTCATCAACGGCGGGCCGAGCCACGTCGATACCTGGGATTACAAGCCCGAACTGATCCGACGCGATGGCCAGGAACTCGCCGGCTTCGATCGCAATACCGGGTTCTTTCGCGACAACGTCGGGCCGATCATGCGGTCGCCGTTCCGGTTTCGGCAACACGGGCAGTGCGGAAAATACATATCCGATATTTTCCCTAATCTCGCTCGCCACGTTGACAAGATGGCGTTCATCCATTCGTGCTGGACCGACTCGAACAACCATTCACCGGCGCTGATGAAGATCAACACAGGCTCTACGCGCATGGGCTTCCCGTGTGCCGGCTCGTGGGTGACATATGGCCTGGGCAGCGAAAGCCAAAATCTGCCGTCGTTCGTCGTCATGTACGACACTCTCGGACGCGGCTTGCCGAAGGGTTATTCGCAAAATTGGGGTGCTGGTTTCCTGCCGAGCATCTACCAGGGCACGGCGTTGAAGCCGCAAGGCGCACCGATCGACAACCTCTTCCGCCCGACGGACCTGAACGACCAGCAGCAACGCAATCAGCTCGATTTGCTCGGCCGGCTCAATCGTCGGCAGTCCCAAGCGCGGCCCGGCGACTCCGAACTCAGCGCTCGCCTCGAGACGTTCGAGTTGGCATATCGCATGCAGATGGCAGCACCCGAGGCGATCGATATCGACCGCGAAACGGTACAGACGAAACGGCTCTACGGCACCGAGAACCCGCGCTGCCAGCATTTCGCCAAGCAATGTCTCATTGCTCGCCGAATGGTCGAACGCGGCGTGCGGTTCGTGCAAATCTACTCCGGCGGCGAAGAGAACGAACGCAGCTGGGACGGGCATATGAACATTGCCGCCAACCATTCGGGATTCGCCGGTGAAACCGATCAACCGATTGCCGCGCTGCTGACCGACCTTGAGCATCGCGGCTTGCTCGACGAGACGCTCGTCGTCTGGGGCGGTGAGTTCGGCCGACTGCCTCTTGTGCAACGCGGCGGCACGGGGCGCGACCACAACCCACACGCCTTTACCTATTGGCTGGCGGGCGGCGGCGTCAAGGCGGGCTACTCGCACGGCGCCACCGACGAGGTTGGCCATCGCGCCGAAGTCAATCGCGTCAGCGTACATGATCTCCACGCGACCATCCTGCACCTCATCGGCCTCGATCACCTGCGCCTCACTTACCGCTACAGCGGGCGCGACTTCCGCCTGACCGACGTGCACGGCGAAGTCGTACGCGAACTGGTGGGGTGACGGCTTCCCGGTGCTAGCCATCTTGCTTCGCACCGAATCAACGACAAACAGAAACCGCCGACCGGCACCGATCGGTGTACGTCATGGTCCCCAAGGATGATTACGCCAAGTTCCGACAGGACGGCGCCAGCGAAGCGGAAGCCGCGCGTGTTCTGCGCGTGGTCTGGATGCAGCGAATGGGACTCGATGAGGACGAGATTGCCGATTCGCTGCGTGATGATCCACCGCATGATATCCATACCGAGATGAAACAGATCAAGGCGCTCGACAACCTTGACACCCTCACGCCTCCGGGTGAGGTGATACGCAAGTACGCGATTCCTCTTTGTTCTCACTTACTGCTGTGCTGAATCCGCTCACCAAGGTTGTAAGCAAACCATTTTAGCCGTACGATCAATAAAACAAAAAGCGGAATCTGCCAAAGAGCCCAGAGAAAGAAGAACATCTGGAAGGATCCGGGAGCGCGAAGGTACAATGCGTGATCAAATCCAATGTAAAAAAGCACATCCGAGAAAACGGCATAGATGAGGATAGGAGCCATGAACAGGTCGGCGAGTCGAGATTGAAAGAAACTCCAGGTAAATCCGAGCCACGGAATAACAAGAACGCACGGAAATGCAAGTAAACCGCCACCCCAACCGTGGCCGCCGCCCATCAGGCCCAATCCGAAGTACACAGGGAATATTGAATATACAAAGCCAACGGCCGCGAAGATGCCGCCAAGGATCGCCATCCCGGAATAAGTCAACGGAACGCTCGGCGGCAGCGTTTCACAGCGATCATGTGATTGTTGGTTGTCCAGCGGTTGCTACCTTTCTCAATGCTACGTCTCGGCGCGATTGTCGATCAGCGGTTCTCGCCTCGTCACGATCCCGTGAATCACGCCAACTCTCCCGCGCCAAAACGGTCGAGATAGCCGGTCTCCGCACTGACGAGCCAGATTTGCGGATCGGGAAGCCGCTTACGCAGACGAGCCGCAGCCGTCATCTCATTTGCGTCAAGTTCAAACTCACCCGTTTCGATGTCGATCGCAATGAATTTGTGCCAATCAACCTCCGGCAGACTCGAGGCAAGCTTCTTATGCCACGCGATCCCACGGCTGGCAAATTCCGCCTTGGAGTAGCGACGCTTTCGCTCGATCATGAGCTATCTCCGCATTTACTTTCATTCGTTGACTGTCACATCTCTGCACGCTTGAACTGCATCCAATCTACTTGTTGTATCCTACGCGATTCAACGTGCTGCGCGAAGCGATCATCCGTTGTGCATCGAGTCGTCCATCGCCTTGCATTTCCCGCCATTTTCCCGAAAACACTCCGTAAGTAAAGCGCAAACTAAACGGCGAGTGCGGCTACAATCCACACTTCTCTCCGTTTTCCAGTTCCACCTGAAAGGACACCCTCCCAATGGCAAAACAACCTCTCAACATCGGCATGGTCGGCTATGGCTTCATGGGCCGGGCGCATACCAACGCATACAAGCAGGTCAGCCAGTTTTTCGACCTGCAGCGGACGCCCGTGCTCAAGGCCGCATGCGCGCGCGATGCTGACAAGGTCAAGGCGTTCGCCGACAACTGGGGCTACGAATCGACCGAGACCGATTGGCGAAAGCTGCTCGACCGCAAGGACATCGACTGCATCGACATCTGCACGCCGAACAATTCGCATGCCGAGATCGCCATCGCGGCGGCGCAAGCGGGCAAGATGATCCTGTGCGAAAAACCGCTCGCCATGAACGGCCCCGAAGGTCTGAAGATGGTTGAGGCCGTGGAAAAAGCGAAAGTGCCGAACATGGTCTGGTACAACTATCGCCGTGTGCCTGCGTGCACTTTGGCGAAGCAGCTGATCGACGAAGGCCGGCTCGGCAAGATATTCCACTACCGCGCGAACTTCCTGCAAGACTGGACGATCTCCGCGGAACTGCCTCAAGGCGGCGCCGGCCTGTGGCGTCTCGACGCCGCCGCCGCCGGCTCGGGTGTGACGGGTGATCTGCTCGCGCATTGCATCGACACCGCGATGTGGCTCAACGGCGGCATCAGCGACGTCTCTGCCATGACCGAGACCTTCATCAAAGAACGCAAGCACACCCTCACCGGCAAGGTCGAAAAAGTCAGCATCGACGACGCCTGCGCCTTCCTCTGCCACTTCCAGAACGGCAGCCTCGGCCTCTTTGAATCGACCCGCTACGCCCGCGGCCACAAGGCGCTTTACACGTTCGAGATCAACGGCGAAAAAGCGTCGATCAAGTGGGACCTGCACGACCTGCAACGCCTCGAATACTTCGACCACGGCGATGCGAGCCGAGTCCGCGGCTGGCACAGCATCCACGTCACCGACGGCGACCATCCCTACATGGGCAAATGGTGGGTCCCCGGCCTGGCCGTCGGCTACGACACGAGCTTCACGCATCAGGTCGCCGACTTCATCGAAGCGCTTTCGACGGGCAAACCCGCCCAACCCGACTTCCGCAATGCCTACCAGACGCAACTCGTGCTCGACGCGGTGTTGGATTCGGCGAAGGCGCGACAATGGCGAGAAGTGAAGTAACCCCCCAAGCCCGCAGGCGGCGAAGGAACCTGCGCGTCGACATGGCAATGGTGCTCCCCGACGTACTGAGCAGACTTTTTCAGCGGTCTCCGGGAGGCTGGAAACGAGATCGGGAAGTTATTTCGCCGGTTGTCTTAAACACGTATAATGACGTAGGAACTGGCGAAATAGCAAATCTGAGCATCTCCCATGAAGCGAATTGTCGTTATTGGTCTCACCATCGTGTCCGTTATCTGTGCGGCGGGCGGGGCGTGGTATTTCTTGTCAAACGGAAGCCGCACGCTGAAATTGCCCGGCATCGTCGAAATTCAAGAGGTTCGGCTTGGCTCAAAGCTCGGCGGGCGCGTTTGCGAGATTTTGGTGCAGGAGGGCGCCTCCGTCTCCGCTGGTGAGCGTTTGGTTGTTTTCGAAGTCCCGGAGCTACGGAATCAGCGCGTGCAAATGCAGGCCAAACTGCTCGCCGCCGAGGCGGAGTGGTTGCGCATTTTGGCGGGCGCTCGTCAAGAGGAGAAGGATGCGGCGATTGCAACCGCCGCCGCCGCCAAGGCACGCTGGGATCGCGTCAAATTTGGCTGGCGGAAGGAGGAGATCGCTCAGATCGAATATGACCACAAGTCTGCCGAGGCCGATTACAATCAGGCATTGAAAGAATGGGAGCGTGTCGCACCGTTGTACCGCATGAAGGCGGTGTCGCCCACCGAATACGAAGCGGCCCTGGCATTTCGTGATCGGGCCAAAGGCCGTGTCGATTCCGCGCGGGCCAAGCTCGATATGGTGCGCCAGGGATCGCGCGAAGAGGACAAAAGCGAAGCCGAGGCCGAGTGGAAACGCGTCAAGGCCAAGGAGACGGAACTGCTCAACGGCTCACGCTGGGAAGACATCCAGCTTGCCCAATCGCGCGTCGATGAGATTCACGCGAAGATCGCCGAGATCGATATCAACATCAAGGAAGCGACCGTCGTCGTGCCCACGAATCTCGGCAAAGCCGTCGTCGAAGTGGTGGCGGTTCGGCCGGGCGATCTGGTGGCGCCCAACCAACCCGTGGTTCGCGTCTTGCAGGCGGACGACCTTTGGGTCAAGATATTCGTGCCGGAAACTGTGTACGGGCAGCTCATGCTGAACAAGAAGGTAAAGGTCACCATCGATTCGCACCCCGGAACTATGCTTGAAGGTGAAGTACAACAGCGTGCCAACATCAGCGAGTTCACGTCGCGAAACGTGCAGAGCATCGACGAACGCCGGCACCAGGTCTTCGCCGTCAAGATACGCGTAACCGACCGAAAAGGCGTACTCAACGCCGGCATGGCCGCCGAGGTGACGGTGCCGTTGGATTGATCGATGCGTCAGGAAATTCAAGCCCAGGGGCGAGGTACTCCGAACCCCTGCTAACAGCGATCCCAGGGGTCCAGAGTACCTCACCCCTGGGCTTGAACTGTGACACCGCATGCTGCCACCCACCATTGACGCTCGGGACGTGACCATTCGATTCGGCAGCCTCACCGCCGTCAATCGCGTCAGCCTCACGGTTGCGCCGGGCGAAGTATTCGGCTTGCTCGGCCCGAACGGGTCGGGCAAGACGACGCTGATTCGCGGGTTGTGCGGTTTGGTTCCGCTCGCGGCAGGCAAGGCGATGGTCCTGGGCCGCGATGTCGCCACGGAGTCCGAACGGGTGCGAGCGCAGATCGGCTACATGTCACAGAAGTTTTCCTTATACGAAGATTTGACTACGCGCGAGAACATCGAGTTCTATTCGGGCATCTACGGCCTATCGCCCGCCGAGGCCAAGGCACGCTCGGAAGAATTGATGGAGCTTACCGGTGTCGCGCCGTATCTCGATCAGTACGCAGGCCGGCTGTCGGGCGGCTGGAAGCAGCGTCTCGCGCTTGTCTGTGCATTGCTGCATCGTCCGCGGTTGATCTTTCTGGACGAACCGACCGCAGGCATCGATCCCGTCGCGCGGCGAGATTTGTGGGACTTACTATTTCGCTTGGCGGCTGAGGGCATCTCGCTCGTAATCACAACGCATTACATGGACGAGGCGGAGCGTTGCGCCCGAGTCGGATACATCTATCTCTCCAATCTACTGGTGCTGGGCACTCCCCATGAACTTAAACAAATGCCGGGCGTGACGCCGCCTGGTGCGCGCTGGTTGGAGATATACAACGCCGATTCCGCGAATCTCCTCTTGCGGCTGCGTTCCCTGCCGGGCGTGTTGCAGGCGACGATCTTCGGGCAATCGATTCACGCACTGGTGCGCGAGGGTTGCACGAATGCGGAACTCGGGTTGAGCCAGGCAAGAGTGGTTGAAACGGAACCGTCACTGGAAGACGTGTTCGTGACGATCTCGCGCATGCAAACCGATAAGAAGACGAGCTGATTGCCGCTTGGGGCTTAGCGCTCGCGTGGGACGACTTGAGCGCTAAGCCGCAAGCGGCGGAAATGGAGTAGCGAATGCTAGGTGAATTTTCGCATCAGCGGATGTACGCCATCGCACGGAAGGAATCTCTACATATCATCCGCGACCCGGCAACGCTGTTCTTCGCGCTCTTCATTCCGGTACTCGAGCTCTTCATGCTCGGCTATGCAATCGACACCAATGTGCGCTTTGTCGCCACGGTCGTGTTTAATCAGTGCCGAACCGAGGAAAGCAAGCGTATGATCCGCATGTTTGAGAACTCGAAAGACTTTCGCGTTATCAAGGAAGTCTACTCGGACGCGGAGATGAACAGCATGATCGTGTCGGGCAAGGCTCAAGTGGCGATCAAGATTCCCGAGGATTTTTCGCGGCAGATCGAGGCCAAACGCTCGGCGCAAATCCTTGTGCTCGTCGATGGCTCGCATTCGAGTGTCGCCGGCGTCGCGCTCAACGTCTCCAACGCCATCGCCCTGCAGGAGTCGTTGAAGCAGTACTTTTCCGAACGCACGCTTTTGATCGAATCGCGGCCACGCATCTTGTTCAATCCCGACACGCGGTCGGCGAATTTCTTCATCCCGGGGCTGATGGTCGTCATGTGCCAAATGATGGCGATCATGCTGTCGGCCAACGCCATCGTGCGCGAGAAAGAGAAGGGCACGCTCGAACAGCTGTTCATGACGCCGGTGCGAGCGAGCGAATTAATTCTCGGCAAGCTGATTCCCTACCTCGTGTTGACGCTGATTGAATTCGGCACGATCTTGTTCTTGATGTGGTCCGTGTTTCAGGTGCCGATTCATGGCTACGTTTCGACGCTGGTGGGCTTGACGTTTCCGTTTACGTTGACGTTCTTGGGCATGGGGCTGTACATCTCGACGCGGGTGGACACACGCGAGGCGGCGGGGCAGATGGCGATGGGCACGATGATGCCGTCGATCTTTCTGTCGGGCTACATATTCCCACTCGATTCGATGCCGACGTTTTTCTGGTACGTCGCGTTCATCTTCCCGACGACCTGGCTCATCGATGCGGCTCGCGGCGTGATCCTGCGAGGCGCGGGTTGGTCGGAACTGTGGCTCCACGCTGTCGTGCTGTGGGGCATGGGCATCGCATCGTTCGCGCTGGCGGCGGCCAAATTCCGCAAACGATTGTCGTGATTATTGCCGCGTTATCCGCTTGCCGTTTCACACGTTCGCATCGACAATATGATGACACCGTCGATGGGTGGGTTTGTCGTTTTTCCGAGCCACGACCGTAAGGGAGCGGCCGATAGCATGCCGTGCGTTCGTTGTCGGCCGCTCCCTTACGGTCGCAGCTCGGAAAAAAAATTATTCGTCCGAAAATGCGACATTCCCAACCATGCGAAGTAATAGTAAATTCCCGATTGTTATATTCCGCTTGCGGCTTAGCGCTCAGAATGTCCTTTGCGAGCGCTAAGCCGCAAGCGGAATATTGGAGGATCACGCATGAAGACCGGCATGAATCTATTGCTCTGGACCACGCACGTCACCGATTCGCTTTTTCCTTTGCTTGGCAAACTCAAGGCAACAGGGTATGATGGCGTTGAAATCCCTCTCTTCGAGGGCGATGCGGCTCATTACAAAACGATAGCTGCGGAGTTAAAGAAACAGGGGCTCGGCTGCACCACCGTCACCGTCGTCGGGCCGGACGCCAACCCGATCAGCCCCGATGCGGCGATTCGCAAGGCAGCGGTCGAACGGCATCGCTGGGCAATCGAAATGACAGCGATCCTCGGCGGCGAGAACCTGTGCGGCCCGTACCATTCGCCGCTGGCTGAGTTCTCCGGCGAGCCGCCCACCGAAGATGAACGCCAACGCTGTGTCGAAGTCATGCAACAATCGGCAGAAATTGCAAAGCAACACAAGGTCAATCTTTGTATAGAATATCTTAACAGGTTCGAGTGCTATTTCCTCACGACTGCGGCTCAGGCGAAAGATTTGGTTCAGCGAGTGAACCATCCAAGTTTTAGAACGATGTACGATACGTTCCACGCGAATATCGAGGAAAAGAACGCCGCCCAGACGATCAAAGCATTGAATCCGCATTTTGGCCACGTGCATATCAGCGAGAGCGATCGTGGCACGCCGGGCACGGGCATGGTCCACTGGGATGAGACGTTCAATGCCTTGCGCGAGGTAAAATACGATGGCTGGCTGGTCATCGAAGCGTTCGGTCGGGCGCTACCGGCGTTGGCGGCGGCGACGAAGGTTTGGCGCGATCTGTTCCCGACCTCAGATGAGGTTTACACAAAAGGCTTCACGTTCATGAAAGAAAAATGGGCCAAGTTTGCGTGAGCATGGCCTGATCGTCCGAGCCTGAGCGCGAGCGAAGGGCAGCAAACGGCCCCTCGCTGGCGCGCAGGCTCAGACATAATAAACACAACCGGAGGACACGATCATGGCACAGAAGGTGGTCCTCATCTGTGATCCCGGGATCGACGGCGCCTTCGCCATCGCCATCGCACTGTGCGATCCGCAACTCGATGTCGTAGGCATACTCGCCACGCCAGGCAACGTCGATGCCGACCGCGCGACCAAAAACGTGCGGATCGTACTCGACCAAATCGACCCGCCGCGCTGGCCTCGCCTCGGCGCGGGCCCGAACGTGCAATACGAAGTCGATGGACGAAGCCTGCACGGCCCGGGAGGATTGGGCAACACCGATTTTCCCTGCGTGTCGTTGCATCATCTCCCGCCGAGCGAAAAGCTGCTCGTCGAACTCGCTCGCCAACACCCTAATGAGTTGACGGTGATCTGCATGGGGCCGGCAACAGTGCTGGCCCGAGCCTTGGATATTTGCGCCGATTTGCCACATTTGCTCAAACGAATCGTATTGGTTGGTGGGGCGATGAACGAACCGGGCAACGCCGGACCTGTAAGCGAGTTCCATTTCTTCTGCGATCCCGTGGCTGCCCGTCGTGCTTTGCATTGTGAAATGCCCGTCATGCTGGTGCCGCTCGATATGATGCGACAGGTGCTGTACTCACCCTCGGAACTCCTGGCGGCGGATACGGCACTTTCGCCTGTGTTTCATTTTCTCAGGCAAATCACTCCGTACGGGATTGCGGCGACTTCGTCGCGCTATGGCATTGAAGGGTTTCATTTGAAGGATGTCCTGGGAATCGCGGCGGTGGCACTTCCGGAGGCGGCCACGACGAAAATGATGTCGGTAGATGTCGAAACCCAAGGCGAACTGACGCGTGGCATGACGGTATTCGACAAACGAACGTGGCACACCGCGACGACGAACGTCAGCGTGCTATTGGAGATGAATCACAAGGCGATTCGGCAGTACGTGAAGCGAACGATTGGCTATTGATGTGAAGATGCCTACAAATTCATGGTGAAGCGTGTGGAGTCGAAAGGCAAATTGTGGCGGCCAACCTAAAAGAGTAGGCGGTAAGTCATCTAATTTACAATTGGAATTAATTGTTGCCTTGCAACCATTCGGTTTGTAAAAATAAAAAAACTCTTCAATCGAGCGTGAGGCCCGAGGAAGAGTCAAAGGGGTCAATCGAGGGTTGCGAGTTTTTTTGTTCAGTCAGGCTTGGCTACAGTCGGAGTAGCATCGGCACTATCGGGTTTGCCATGAATGGCTTCGTAAACTTCCTGACGGTGGACGGGGACTTCTTTAGGGGCAACAATACCAAGCCGGACCTTATCGCCGCGGATTTCCACCACAGTAATGGTAATGTCATTATTGATGACAATACTCTCGTTCTTCTTTCGAGAAAGTACTAACATTGCTGTCAATCCTTTTAGGACAGAGCATTGTTCTGTTACGAATTCCCACGCGCTGGGCAGAGTCGAGCGCTGACTCGTTATGGCACGCCGGTGAAGTTCCGCTTCCCCTGAAGGAAATCGTGGTGAGTTTTGTGAAGTGGCACCAAATCCTCTGAGTTTCAATAAACTCCAGCACTGCGCAAAACTCATCCTTATTTTATCGTACCCGTCATTTTTCATATGGTCAAGCACGTAGAGCGGTATTTTCCCATAATTCATTAGGGAATTGCGCGTATTCCAGCACGGGCCGCACAATCGGTGCGACATACCTGTGTGAAAATAACGAAGAAATGCCCAAAAGGCGTGATAGATTCGATTTGTGAATAATATCGACCGGCTGCCAAGTCCCCCCAATTTGGTGCTCTTGGGGATTTGGGAAATCCAATGACAACCAGCCAAGTGTCCCATCAGGCGGTGATCGGGGTCCGCAAATCAGGATCTATTTCGTCGCAAGCAGCTGCCGACCGCATGCAGCTGCGCCGATGAAACCGGCATCGCTGCCGAGTTGTGCAAATTCGATTTTCGTTCTCTCGGCTGGCACTGGGAAAGCTAACTCGCTGACATATTTCTTAATCCGCTGAAGGAACCAATCGCCCGTCTTGATCATGCCGCCGCCAAACACGACCATGTCAGGGTCGATGATGTGCATCATGTTCATGGCGCCGATGGCAAGGTAGAGCGCGGTTTCGTCGACAATTTTGTCCGCAAGGATGTCGCCCGCTAGCGCCACATCGAAGATGTCTTTGGCTGTGAGTCCGTCAACCTTGCCGACCATCGCTTGGAGCTGCGACTTGGCGCCGCCGCGTTGCCCCAGTTTCTCCATCGCACGCTTGACGACGGAGGTGGCGCTAGCGTAGGCCTCCAGGCAGCCCCAACGGCCACAACCGCATTGGCGGGGATTCGTCATCTCGATCTTCATGTGGCCTAGCTCTGCACCATGACTGTGTTCGCCCTGTACGACGATATCGCCCAAGATGATTCCGCCGCCGACGCCTGTGCCGAGAGTGAAGAGCACAAGGCTGTGCACATCCCGTCCCACGCCAGCCCAGAATTCGCCGAGGGCAGCGGCGTTGCCATCGTTCTGGAAGACCGTGGGAAGCTGGAAAGCTTTGGCAACATGGCTGCGAACCGGTACGTTGCGCCAGGGCTTTAAGTTGGGCGGGTCCAAGATAATCCCGGCCGGAATGTCCATCGTCCCCGGCGTAGCGACGCCGATGGCGGCGATTTTTTTCATCGTCAGGCCGGCAGCGGCGACAGCCTGGCGGATCGCCTCGCACATCCGCTCCAACCCAAGCTCTTGCCCGCGATGGGCTTCCGTCGCCAAGCTCACTGACGCCAGCGGCTTGCCGTTGTTATCCACAACGCCCGCCTTCATGGTCATACCGCCAACATCCAATCCGACAAACAAGGGGTTCTTCATGATCCGAATTTCTCCATGCCATCAGAGCCCGAAGCGTAAGCGATAGTCAAAATACACAGCCCTTACGCGTCCGGCTCTGACATTGGCTGGGCGATCCAAGACTGGTCTCGTTTCAATCCGACATTGTTTTATAATGGGCCAATTCATTTGCCTACCCTCACGCAAATGGATTCCACGACGGGGCACGACATGACTCAGCAAACGCATGGACGCAGTTGGGACTACGCACTCCTGTTGACAGTCGGCGGCTTGATGCTCTTCCTTAACCTGGGAAGCGCTTCTCTGTGGGACCTAGACGAAGGCCGAAATGCTACCGCCGCCTATGAAATGTTTGAATCGGGCAACTGGATTGTTCCGACATTTAACGGCAAGCTGCGCGAGCACAAGCCCGCGCTCTTGTATTGGCTGCAGGCGTTGGCCTACCTGACGTTCGGCGTCAACGAATTCGCCGCTCGGCTACCGTCGGCCGTGGCGGCGATGGCGACGGTGGCTGTGGCGTCTGAATTGGCACGCGCAATGTTTGGCCGGGCGACGGGGCTGCTCTCGGCGTTCGCCCTGGCGACGATGCCCATGCTATGCGGCGCCGGGCGGTTCGCGAATCCCGATGCCCTGTTGAACCTGTTCACGGCGGCAAACCTGGCAGTCTTCTGGTTTACAACACGAAGACCAGCAGGGACCGGCTTTGTTCTGATGGGTGTGACAGCCGGTCTTGGCGCTTTGGCGAAAGGGCCTGTTGGTGTCATACTCCCTGCCGCCACAGCGATTCTCTTCTTGATTTTGGAACGCCGATGGGCCTTACTGTTCCACCGCCGTTGGCTGCTTACGGCGTTCTCGTTCTGCCTGACGGCGCTGCCGTGGTACATCTGGGTTGCCGTCGAAACTCGCGGCGAATTCGTTCGGCAGTTTTTTTTCAAACACAATATTAGCCGTGGTCTCGTCGCCATGGAAGCGCATGACGGCTTCTTCGGATACTACGGTGTCGTGTGGATACTCGGAGCCTTGCCGTGGTCGATCTTTTTATTCACGTCGCTGTGGATGGCGATATTCTCGGCCGTACGCGAACCGTGGAGTCGTTGCCGATCGGCTTGGGAACGAAGTCATGATATGGAAGCGGAAGTTTCGCGCAGAAACGGCTTCGACACTGCGTCGAACTATCGGTTCTTGTTGATTTGGCTGGCGGCCTTCTTTACGTTTTATGGCATCGCCGCGACGAAGTTGCCAAACTACATCCTTCCGGTGACGCTGCCGACCGCGATCTTGGTGGGTCGTTTCTTGTATCGCTGGCGTGAAGGCAAAATCGGGGTGCCGTTGCGGCTGATGTTATCCGGTGTAGCGTCGATGATGCTGATGGGTCTGGTGGTTTTTGTGATCTTTTTCGCATCGAGTGGCGAGCAGTTCGGTCCGATCTTTGCGGGCGCGGAAATGCTGCAGTTGCACTGGTGGTCCTTGACAGGACTCGCAATCGTCGCGTTAGCCGTTGGATGCTGGCGGTTCGCGAGGGCTGGGCAGAATCACCGTTTTGTCGTGACGCTTGGCGCTTCAGCAATTGTGTTCACCGGCATGCTCGGTAGCTTCGGTTTGGCCCTTGTGAATCCTATAAAGGCCCCGCAACTCCTGCTTGAGGATGTGGGGTTGATCTCGCAGCACGCGGACGTTCGCCTGGCAGGTTGGGATGTCGAGCATCTGCCTAGCCTAAATTTCTACAGCCAACGAATGATCGAAGATCTTTCCGATGAGCATGAGATCAAAGAATTGCTCGGCAGTAGACTAACCGCCTATGTCTTCATGCCAGAGAAACATTGGCGACGAATCGCGCCGGCGCTGAACGGTTCGGTCCGCGTCGTCGGGCGGCGCCAGGATATGTTCAAACGATCGGGCCTCGTCGTTGTAACAAATCAGTGATCCGTAATTGGCGAGCCGAGCCGCGTAAGCGGCCGGTTGAGGACGGCGTCAACCGGCCGCTCACGCGGCTCGGCTCGCCTAAATCTTCCAATTCGTGATTCGGCGTCATAATCTACTGGACAACCGACCGATATTTGCTAATATCTCTCTTTCGATTCAACCTTGGTTTTCACGCAACGGTGGGTCATGGGAAAGCGTCGTACCGCACGCGATCAACGTCAATTGGACATGAAGCTCTCGCGCAAGAAGAATGGCGTTCTCAAGAAAAAAGAGACCGTTAGGCGGAACATTCGGATGCTCGAGATTATCAAGACACGCCAGCTCCCCTACATCCCGTCTGTGATGAGCTGGTTGAGCCAAACGCTGAGCAAGGCTAGCACGCGCATCACGCAGGCGGATGTGGATAGCCTGACGACGGGCTAGATTCCGCATCAATCGCGTAAAAAGGTCAGAGTCGGAAGCGTTAGTGACGTTGTATCCAGTACCGTCGCTAACGCTTCCGACTCTGACCTTTTTACGCGCGTCGGAATTCTCAACCGCGTGCAATCTTCACGATCTTGCCGATCAATGACTGTTCGCGGGCGGCACTTAACCCATCGCGTCGGTCGATGGCGCCCGTCGTCTGAATCCTTTTTTGCAGCGTGCCTGGATCGCCGATCACGATGATTCGACGGCGAGCTCTCGTCAACGCCAACTTCAAATCATCGGCATCATCTCCGAACGGAACCGCACGGTGTGCGTGGCTACGCGTCAGACTGATGATAAGGATGTCGCATTCACGCTGACGCAATTTTGCCGGCGTTGTGAGTTCAATGGTGCGCGACCGTCCTTTGATGAGCGTTGATTGCTCCATGAGCTTACGGATGAGTTCCAGCTGCCCCTCATACAACGCCACGACTACGAAATGTGCCCGCGTGGCATTCGGCGCTTCTTCGCGCACGAGTGCTTCGAGTCGGCGAATCACGGCCTGGGCCTCGTATAGGTTCGCGTACCCGGTGCTGGGCAACCCAGTACGAAGCATGCTCGGCAACTTGTCCGAATGCCGAGGGGCGGTCAGGTCTTGCTCGAGGCCAGCTCCATGGCTGGGCCAATCGGCATTGCTCATTGCAGGTACCGCGACAAAGTCGATACCGCCTGCCGTGTTTGTGTCACCTGCTTCGATTGGCAACCAATCGCCCAATTCCAACTCGCCTAAGCGGTTGCATAGTTCGGGCATGAATCGATACGGTGTTTGCAGATAAACGGTACGTTCGCTGTTTCCGCCCGCGCGATGGGTATGCAGCCAAGCGTCTGCTAATCGGCGATCCCAACCGGATGATCGGTCGAATTCGATTACCAAAACGCGAGGCAGTTGATTCGCAGTCAACGGTGCGAATGCCAAGCGCAGCCCACGTTCGAGTTCAACCCACTCATGCACGGGATGCGTCGGCAGTCCGAACCAACGACAGATCGTTTTTTCATCCTCGCTCCACCAGGCCGTTCGGCTCAGCGGTTCGAGCGGAAATTCCTGCACTTCGCGGGTCATGAACAAGAACGCTTCAACAAATTCGCTACGGGACGCAAAGACCATCTGCGCCAAGCTCGGCCGCGTGCGCGGGCGGTGCAGGATGCGCAACTCGATGTCCGGCGAATCTACGAGCATCTCGGTTTCCAGAAAGCGAGCATCCTCCGCTGTCAGCGGCTGCAGCTGGCAGATGAGGCGGCCATCGACGCGCTTCCATGTGCACGCCGAGCGGTTACCGGCGCCGCTTAGGGTCTGCCAAAGCCGATTCCATGCGGATGGCGCCGGCACCACGGATCCGTTGAGTGGGCGGGCTTTCGTTTCACTCACCGGCAATAAAACCTCCGGCTGGGCGGTGCCCACCATGACCACTTTCTTCGCATGTCGAGTAAGTTTCAGTACCTCGGCTTCCGTCAGATGTTCGGCATCCTCGATGACGAGTAGGTCGATCGGGCTGGTGAACGCTTCGTGAAATTTTAGGTCCGCATGCCATCGGCCAAACGTTACGGCGATGAGGTTGGCGAATCCAGGCAACTTTTCGGCGAGTGAGTCAGCAGCACCTTCGACGAATCGCGTCCATTGCAGAGCGAATCGGCATTGCTGGTCGGCAACGTGACGTTGCTGATCCCAGACGCGGCGCGATTGGGCAATCGCCTCGTCGGACCGTTCGATTCGACGGCGGAGTTGGGTAACACATGAATCCCACGCCGATTCAGCGTCAGTAACCGCGATCGTTGTTGACGCGATCCGATCGGACAGCACTTTGGTTCGACCTGCGATTTCCTCGGCTACGCGGTTTTGGCGGGCCGCTTCAAATTGTCTTACGCTGTCCGATTTTCGCGATTCAAGCGTTGCAGCGTCCCGCGCCACACCGTCGTGTTGCGTTTCGAGAGCGGCTTTGCGTTGGGTCAGCGATTCCATCTCGACAACGACATTGGAGTTGAAGAGGTTCGCCCAGAAGGACAGGGACCAGACCTGGACGGAGGTCTTCGCTCGGAAGGCAGGCTCGATAATCGCGATTCGGGCAAGCACTACGTGCAATTCCGCAGTCAATTTAGTTTTCACGTCAGTGACGGATTGCAATTCAGCGTCAATCCCCTTTATGTCGCCGGCATGAAGCACAGCGGCGGTGGCGATTTCGGCCGCAACCGTGCCGGACGCCGATTCGATGTCGCGCGCAACGTACTCGCCAACGTGGGCGAGTTCGCTACATGCCGATTGAAGTTGCCCCGACGCTTCAGTGATGCGGCCCAGCGCGTTCGCCAATGCCGCCCAGGCCGTTTCTTGTTGGTGAAACGCCCTACAAGCCGACTCGGCGGCGTCCTTGCTTACTTCGGCGCCGGCGATGAGGCGTTCGCGAAAGGCTTTCTTTTGTTCGTCGGAGGTCTGACTTCGCAAACAGGGAGCCAGCCTGTCCGATTTTTCGTCCGCGTCGAGATACCGCAATAAGAAGAGGTCCGCTCGCGCCGACAGAGGTTCCAGAGTAACATCGAGCGACTCCGCGTGTCTAGCAAGGAACAGCGACCGCCAACCGCGTGCGGCGGCCTGGGCCAATATCTCCGTCACGACGCGCGATTTCCCGGTTCCCACGGGGCCGTTCAAGAGGAACACATCGGGAGTCACCAAGGCGCGGGCAACCGCCTCGGCCTGCACGGCATCTAAATCTTTATCGAAGGTTTGGAATGATTCACGCTTTGGGATAGCCTGAAGATCGGGCTTGCCCGCGAACAGGCGACTGAACCAGGGCGCGAGGCCAGACTCGGTTGCTTTGCCGTTCTCGCTCGATTTGGTTCCGTTCGTAAGCGCTGACAGCTGGTAGGGATAGACCAGCCCCTGTTTCTTGGCGAGGCCGAGTGCTTCAGCACGTTGCTGGAGAGTGGCGTGGCGGAACCAGTCTTCCCATGAGAAAGAGGTGACGCGATCCGTGCCGCCATCGATCCCGTTGCTTGTGGGAGCGGTCAATGTGGAGGCGCCAGGTGCTTGCGATTGCCGAAGGGTCATGCAGTTTCCTTAACCCACAAACTGCCGCCAAGTCGGCAAGCTATCCTAAAATGTGCCATTCCGATTCCAGTTTTCGAGCGATTGCGGCAACGAAGCCGCGTTGTTGGATGATTTTTAGCGGCATGCGATTGCGATCCGCTTTTACTAATGGTGTGACCGACAATAGCCGCCGTCGATTACCGCAGCCACCACGCTTCTCGTGATGGGCGCGTTGAATTCATCGGGATTCGCTGAGCAACTGCGAGTTTCCTGAAAAATCCATCGCCCGGAACGTGTTGGTTAAGGCAATCGCGTACTCTTGTCGACGGCTCCTCTAATAAAGCGGCAATCTCTTTGCAATCTATAGACGTTCAATTAGTTACAAAGTATCGGAGAGTTTGTAATTTCGCAAGAAAAAAAGTTGGTGAATTTTGGAACAGAAGAAAAAAACATCCAAATGTAGTGTATTCGCGAGTGCTCTTTTTGGCGAAAAGCGATTTCTTTACTTCGGATACAGTCATCGACTCTCCGCGCTAAGGACATCAATCGTTACACGCCCGACGACGCGAATGACGGGAAAGATCGGCGTCATTGTCACCGTCTCATGCCAGCTATGATCGGTGATTTTCAGATGAGCCGCGCCGATCCCGCCTTTC
>CAMAUE010000058.1 GCA_945861245.1 Singulisphaera sp. GP187 | reverse complement strand
AAGATCGCCAAACTCAGCCATACGTCGCCTATCTCATCGTCCAATACTTCCGTGAAAACTGACGCGATCCGACCTTGAAGCCTCAATCTTTGCAACGGACGACAAGAAAATCCCGCATGCCGAGTGTTTGCGTTTCGACCCATTTTATTCGCGCGACCGTATCAATTTCGCCCGGCCTATGCGATCCGAAGAGCTTTCCATCGACAGCGAAATACAAAAAGCCGCGACGGATGTGGGTATCCGTCGCGGCTCAGATATTTCGCGTCAATGCTAGGTCGTTCTTGGAATTTCCGCTTGCGTTTTAGCGGTCGCGCGGGATGCTCCGAGCGCTAAGCCGCAAGCGGAAAATGCAAATGATGTTTAGTGCACGTTGTTGAACGTGAGTTGGTAGAACTCCGCCGAGGCCAAGAGCTTTCGCGTCAATTCGTCCAGCGTCATCGTGCCGTTCTTGATCGGTCCCAACCAGGTGGCAATTTCCGAGGCCGACGGAGCGCGGCGAACCGTCAGGCGATAGGCGTCGTCGATTTGGTCGGACCGAGCGGCATCCGTCGCCAACAGGTCGTGCACGACATCCGAGAGCAGCGTGGCGCCGCCCATGGATTGGACCAGCGCCTGTGTCGATATAGTTCCGGGCGTGACATTGAGAATGTCCTGGTACAGCGCGGCGGCAAGATTCGCCTGACCCACGTGCTGTTGCCCATACTCGGCGGTCGTGAAAAGCGCTACTTTGAGATCCTGCTCGGTTTTACCGGTGGACAAGTCGGTAATCGCGGCAGCGAGTTCGCTTGCCGTCGGGGCGCGGCCCAAGACATCGTCATAGATCGCGGCGGCCTGGTTAGCGCGATGCGCGGCGCTGTTCCAGACCTGCTGGATAAACGACGCCTGAGTTACGCCGCTCTGAAGTTGCTGGATTCCCGCCATCACCGATGCGTAGTCCGGTTGCTGACCCGTCAGCGAAACCATGGTGCCGACGACGAACGCCATCTGTCCGCGCAATGTTGGATGGAGAAACTCGCCATTGCGGCCGGAGTTGGTTAGTTGCGTCTTGCTGATGATGATCAGGTTGCCGAGCGGAGCGATGTCCTTGGGCAACGGCGCGCCTGGCTTGTCGGGTTTGATTTCGCCGAAGTCGTTGTTGACGCCGTCGAATTCAGCGGGCAGGTTAATATCTGCGAAGGTGTCGTTGCCTGCCGTGCCTCCGGGCGTGCCGATCTTGTCTTTGCCGTCGTCATAGCCGATCGGCTGAACTTCCTTGAGGGAATAGGTTCCCGGCATCAAGTTGCTGAACTTGTACTCGCCAGCCGTGTTGGTGGTGGTTTCGAGAATGACGGGGCCGTTGTTGTCGAAGCCCTCAAGTTTGACTTTGACATTGGCGATGGGGGTTTCGCCAATGTCGAAGGTGCCGTTGTTATTGGCGTCGAAGTACACATGGCCGGCGAGGCTGGACGGTTTCAATTCGCCGAAGTCGTTGTTCTGCGAATAATCGCCGGCGACGAGGGTGATGTCTTGGATCTGATCGACGGCAGCGTCGTTGACTACGGTGCCGCCTTTTGTGCCGGGCTGATCTTGGCCGTCGATGTAGGTCGATGGCTGAGTTGCCTTGACGGTGTAGGTTCCCGGATCGAGGTCGATGAATTCGTAGAAGCCGTTGATGTCGGTCGTGGTTTCCTTGGTGCCGTTGGCGCCGACGAGCGTGATCTTGACAGCCTTGATGAGCGTTTCGGTGTCCTCGCGATTGTCGTTGTTGTTCTTGTCGTAATAGACGTGCCCGGAGAGGCGCGTGGTTTTGAGTTCGCCGAAGTTGTTGTTGACGAGGTTCTGATCGGCGAGAACAACGGCGATTTGGTCAGTGCCGATGGTGTTCGGAATAACCGTACCGTCTTTGGATTCCTTGCCGTCGAAGTACCCACCGGGCTGTTCGGTTTGGAGGATGGTGTAGTTGCCCGGCTGGAGGCAGGCGGGGACTTTGTATTTGTAGGTGACGGTGACGTGAGAGAATCCGGTGCTGCGGACGCGGACGTCGACGTTGCCGCTGCCTGTGGCGCTGGAGGTGGCGACGCCGTCTAGCTTCATCTCGACCTTACTGGTGGCGCTGCCGATGTAGTTATTCATCGCCGCGCCGGTGAGGGTAACGGTGTTCGTGCCGGTCTTGGTCACTTTGCCAAAGGTCGCGCTGCTGGTGCCCAGGAAATCGATAATGCCATCGAAGGCGGGAACACTGACGGTGCCCGCGGACCCGGTGATCGACAGGGGACTCCCGGTGACACCTGGGGCCTTTAGCGTCAACGTGCCGGCCACGGTTCCGCTGATTGTCGACGCCGTGCTGCTGTTGTAGTTTTCCACCATGATTTCGCTGGTGATCGAGCCATCGTGCTTGATGTCGATCGATACCAATTCGCCCAGTGTCGAATCAAACTTGTCGACAAAGCCTTGCAGATTCGTAAAGTCCGTTTGCGTTTCCGCGAAATCAACGGTCTTCTCTAACGTCTTGTCGATTTTCGGCGTCGCTTGGTCGTCCTTGAATACATAGGACCCATCCGCACCGCTCGTCGTCGAGCCGACAACCACACCGATTGCGTTGCGCAATTCGACCTTGCTGTTCGCGATTGGCGTCTCACCCGAATCGAACAAACCGTTGTTGTTCACGTCGTAGTAGACGTAGCCGCCGATGGTATTGCAGCTGGGCAGCGAACGCTCTTCCAGCCTCTCGATGTTTAGCTGCGTGCGATGTTTATTAAACGGGCTCTTTCGAATACGATTCGAATCAGAAGGACGGCTCATGGACAACACTCCGTTGTTTGTTCCACGGGAACAATCAAAATGCAAGGCGGTTCAACCGCCGGCGGGTACGAGACACGGAAATGGGAAGGCTCCCAAACCCGCAAAAATATCTCGCAGGTGTTTCATCGGATCAAACAGGTTAGCGAGATTACCACGGCCGTGCCGAATTCCCCAATTTTGCTGTCAAAATGGCCAAGCTGTGGGGGTAAGGCGTGACGAATCATCCGAGCCTGAGCGCCAGTTTTGAAGTTGCGCATTCCTACTCGTGGCCCAAATCCAACGATAAATAGTAAACGGGAAACGATAAATGACGAAGTAACATGCCGAGGCATTGGATAGTTTGGAAGATGTCCGTCATTTTTCATTCACTATTTACCGTTTACTATTTATCGTTGCATTTTTCGCATTCGCTGCGACATGGCCCGCTTCCAGCGTCGAAAAGCGCACCTTCAATACTGGCACTCGGCTCGGATAAAGCGCCAATTCGACCCGCGGTAGGGAACTGCCTCACACCCGCCCGCGGGCTTTCTCCCATGCCCGGTCGAGCGCTGGCGTGATTCCATTCACCACGGAGGACGCGATCAGCCGTCGCGCCGCGGACGCAATCGCATCGGCTGACGTAAAGCCGACTGTTGGCACCACGGGCAGGCCGAGCCGTTCCGCCCATGCCGGCGGGACCGATTTCGACACCGTCTCGACTACCGCATTCGGTTGCATCGGCACGTAACAACACGCATATTCCACGAGCAGCCATTGCTCGATGAGGTAACGCACTTGGCCCAGCGTGGGCGACTTCGCGATTTCGTCCGCCGTCGGATTGCGCAGCTTCAACGGCAAAAAGCCGATGCTCTTGCCGCGAAGCAACCCCGCCTTCACCAGCTCGAAAGCGAGATCGGGCGGCCAATCGCTGAGCGTCCAGCCGGTTGGCCGTGACGGGTAGTGCGTTTTCGCCTTGACGCCGCGCATCGGACCATCGCTCGCCCGGCGGCGCCACAGCGAGCGCCCGACGGGTGGTTGATCGTAGGCGTGATTGAGCGTGACGATTGGGTTGAGCTGGAAGTGCGAGTCGTCCATGCCCGCCGCGAGGACGACATCGCCGAGCCGATCGGGCGTCTCCTCGGTGATCCAGGAGACATCGGCGCGTTCGCCCGGCTGCAACTCCGACACGCCGCGCTCGAAGCTACAGCGCCGTAGCGTGAACGCTTCGTCGGTGGGCAATTCGCGCAGCCGGGCTTCGAGAGCCGTCGCTTGCGCGGATTTCATGGGCACGCCGAAGGGGCCTTCGGTTTCGTAGTTCGTTTTCAGGAATTGGGACATCGGTTACTCCTTCTGAGATTGATGATTGATGATTTTAGATTGATGATTGGAATGCAAGATTGATGATTGAGGACGACGGATAGGTTTACGTTTAGCGCTCGCTGGGACACTCGCCGGCAAGGCATCCCACGAGCGCTAAACGTAAACCTTCCGTCAATCTGCAATCTACAATCATAAATCATCAATTCCCCCTTGGTGGTAATCCCCGCGACGCCCGCACCTCGTTGACGGTGCGCACGCCCCAGCGTAGGTCGGATTGCTCCTGTTGCAGCAGCAGTTGTTGGTTTGCCGGCGTGGGGTCGCTGGTGTGGAAGAACAGTCGGCCCGTCGGATCGTACAGCGGAATGAACTGCTCGTTTAACTTTTCGTCGCGTCGCCGTATGCGCGGCAGAATCGCCAGCGACTTGTGCAGATGATCGGCGGCTTGCATGTTCGCGAGATTCGTGTCGCCCGAGAGCATCGGCAACGGCACGTGAAACGCATTGGCGATGTCTTCTTTCGTCGCCCGCATGTCGGCCAGCGCCGCCAAATCGCCCATCGACCGCGAGAGTAGCGTCACCGAAAGCGCCGACTCCGCGACCAGCGCCCGGCCCTGCCCGCCGCGTGCGAACTTCTGCTGCCAGGTCTTTTCGAGCCGATCGCGCTCATTGGAGCCGATCGATTCGCTCGGCGTGAGGATGACGCTCGGCATGCCAGTGTTGTCGTAGATATTGCGTTTCATGGCGACAAAGTCCGACGCCAATGCGACTTGCTCAAAGCACGCCCGCAGCGGACTCAAACCCGATGTGTACGGATCACGCGGATCGGAACAGCGGAATTGCACGATGCGGCTCGGCCCAAAGCGCTCGAGCGTTTGGCCTTGGTACTCGTAGTAATCGACGACCCGAGCGCTGTTCGGCTCACGCTTCGGCGTCACGCGATGCGCGGGCAGCGGCCAAATCGCCGACGGCGTGCCAAGCGCCGGATCGAAATCGAGCAGCCAATACGCCGAGCCGACGGTCTCCAGCGAAAGCTGCGTCAGCTCCCAAAGGTCGAAGCTATTGTGCACCGGATTGACTTGGCGAAACAGCGTCAGCAGCGGATGATCGACGACCTCCGCGATGTCGCTTCTTGCCATGCTCGATTTGTTCGCTCGCATCGTGTGAAGCACGCTCGGCTCCAGCGACCGCGTCGCGCATCTCGGCAGTGCCTGATGCGGCGCCGTCGAGACAAACAGTCTCGGCGGAAGGGCGGCGCACACTGAGGCGTTGATCGATGCACACGCAAAGGCCGTGCTCTTGAGTTCCGCGAACAGCTCCGCCGGCAGCGGCGCGCGATGCGGATGAAACAGGTCAACGAACCCGTCGTCCAGCGGCGGCTGTCCGACTCCCGGCGCGGTCTTGCGCACCAGCCAGCGAGCCAAGCGATGTAGTAGCTTTTGCATGATTTGATCCTGCGTGAATGAGAATGCGATCCTGCGCGAAATCAGTCATCCGTGAAGTGTGAACGTGATGGTATCACACGGGGAATATGCGATGCAAAGTCGGTTGGCGGATTCTTTTCGGATTTGTTTAGCCGCTCGCCTTTGGCGAGCGCAGAAATCGCGCTCGCCAAAGGCGAGCGGCTAAACTATGCGCGCTCACCCGCCGTCGGCAACCGCGACACGAGATACCGCAACGCCGCCAGCGCATGATTGTGAGCGTCTATCGGGTTCTCGCCCAGCTGGTCGCGCTCGGCCGGCGTCGGATAGCGATACAGCCGCGACTCGCCGATCAGGTTCACGCAGCTTGGCGAGACTTTCAACCGCCCTGTGCGAATCCGCGCGGTGACCATCGCGATACCCCGGCGAATGCTGTTGTCGCCGCGCCGAATCTTCAAGTCCGCGCGGCGCAGTTCTTCGATCTCCGTGCGCCCCGCGGGATCAGCGTACCACATCACGTCCTTCGGTAGCGCAGCCGCATGATCGGACAGCGGCGTCTCGCGCAAGTAGCGTTCGTGCAGAATCCACAGCACGTCGTCGATATCGAGCACGCCCCAAATCGCCGCGAACGGATTGCGCCAGCCGAAATCGATGCCGCCAACGTTCCTTTCAGATTGCAGATTGCAGATTGCAAATTGAGATTCCGATGATTGTTCCTCCAATTTGCAATCTGAAATTTGCAATCTGAAATCCGGCTTGATGATTGCCTGTCCAAACTCCGGGAACACGAGTCCCTCCATGGTCGTGAAGAGGCCGTTGTACTCCTGATCGACCCACGCCTGGCCGAGGGCGCGCGTTTCCTCAGCGATGAATTCCGGCAAGATGCGCGGGCACATCGACCACGGCACATGCACGCGGCGCCACGGGCCAGGGCCGATCCACTCATCGTAGAACCAGCCGCGCTGACCGAACGGCGTGGACAACGCAAGCAGCCGACCCTGGCTGACCGCGAGCATCGGACGCACCGAGCGGTACAAATCGTCCGGAACGCGCGACGCTTCATCGAGGATCAACAGCGAAACGCCCGAGAACGATCGGATCGTTTCCTCACGGCCAGGCAACGCCACGAGGCGCGAGCCGTTGGCCAATTCGAGTTCGCTTTGATTGCAGCGCTGAGATGGGATCGGTTGCCCGAGGGCGAGATTCGCATGCACGACTTTGCGAAACAGCTCATGACTTTGCCGTTCCGATGGCGCGACGACCAGCACGAGCGACCCCGGCGTGTTCAGCAGCTGATGCAGCGCGAGGGCGGCGACAGTCGTCGACTTGCCCGTTTGCCGGGCGCAGTTGAGCAAGACATATCGCTCGCGCGAAAGCAACAGCGCTCGTTGCCAAGGGTCCGGCGTCATCGATTGCGTGCGAAGGATGAGCGTCGGGTCGAGCATCAAAGCAAGTGCGTGATGTGTGTTCATGAAACCGAGCGTAACACGCGAACGAGGGGAAATGCAAAGTCGGTTGTTAACAAATCATTCGCCGCTTGCGGCTTAGCGCTCACGTCAGATTTCGAGCGCTAACGCCATTGCGAAAGGTACAATGCAGGATGGATTTTCCCCACGTCCCACAAGTTTTTATACGTTTCCACAACGACTTTCGGGCATTTCACAAGTTTATGCAAATTTTACAGACGCTTCTATTGACAATTTAACATGTACATTTGTATATTATAGGTATGGCAGCAACAATCAATCCGAAACCGAGGTGCAATCATGGAAAAATGGCGTCGCGTTTGGCGGGAAGGGTTTGTGCCGAACCTCTCCGAGGCGGGCTTGTGTGCTCTTTTGTCGGCGCTGGTAAACAACAACGGTCGGCTGTTGCAAGGCTGGAGTTTGGCCCCGCCGCCTCTTGACGAATGGTCCGAGTGCGCCGTCGAAGGCGCCTGCGCGATCAGCTATTGCGGCTGGCGTGGCGAGGGCCGCGAAACCGTCGGGGAGTTGGAGCAGTTCTTCAACGACTTGTGCGAGCGCGCCGATGCCGCCTTCAGCGAACCGGCGGCGTGTCGATACTTCTTCAACTGGTACGACGAAGCGCCGCGCGAAGTGATGCGGCGTGAGCTGTTGGCCGAGGTCGTTCATGCTTTGGCGGGGCGATTGGAGTCCACGGCGGCGTGAGGATTGTTTGACCGATTCCTGTTTTCCGCTTGCGGCTTAGCGCTCAGCAGAACGCCATGCGAGCGCTAAGCCGCAAGCGGTGCGACAAGCCGGAGCCTCGCCATGCACTGCCGACATTGTCACGAACGCCCGGCGACTCGGCCTCGCGGACTGTGTTTGGCGTGTTACGACCTGCCGGGCGTTCGCCTGCGGTATCCGACGACGAGCCGATTCGGTCGCCGCGGCCTGGCGAATGGCTGCTTCGCCCCGCCCGCGCCGGCGTTTCCGACCCAGGCAAGGCCCGGTTCGCCAGAAAAAATCGCCGTGCTCTCGGAGCGCGTCAGGCATGGCGTCGCGCTATGGCATCCCGACGATGTGACTTTGAAAGGAACGGCAATCGAACCGGCACTGGCGGGATAAGCGTGGGCGATGGGCGATCGTGTAACGGTCAGCCGGCTGCGACAAGTTTCTGCTTGATTTTCAGGGGACTATGGCGTTCCTTTGTTTTCGCTTTCCGTACTTTTCTTGTCCTTCGGAGTCGGCCGTAGCGTATAAGAAAATGCACCTAGTAGGTCTCCGATCTCCGCATCGTGACATTTTTGGCACGTCTTGGTCGCACGAAGCGCGCCGACCATGCGGAATGTCGTTTCTTTGCTGGCGATATGCAGATCGTCTCCCGCACGCAACGACGACAGGCCTGCTTCTTCGAAAAGATCGAGCGGCCGCGCTTTCTCCAGGTGAATCTTGTCCATGCTCGGCAGCTTTTCCGTCATGTACACGACTGGCTGGTCATGTTTTAGAATGCCGATGAGCAGGACGTGGTCGACTCGCAGCGATTCCGTCTCTGGCAGAAACGCATGGCGAAATCCGTGAGGCTTGAATCCCGCGACATGATCGCGATCCTTGGCGTAGCCGAAACTTCTCGCGGGAAAAAAGGTCCGAATGCTCGATATGTGGAATCCCAAAAAATCGGCATCGGGCTGGACGCGAGAAACCAGGTCGCCTTCGGAGAGTGGGAAGTAAGCAGGTTCCCCGCGCTGATCGGTTTCGCCTTGATCGGCAGCGAGCAGAATATCTTCAGGCGTCTCCATCATTCGCCTCATTCCCGCGCCGGGCCGATCGACAAAAATATTGCGGGTTCCTTCATGAAGCGCCTTGAGCATCTCGCCACGATCGCTTTGGCCATAATAGGTTTCAAGCGTTTCCCAGTGTTTTTGCGCATCGGCGGAGAGCGCCTTGGCGGGCGCGATCGGTTTGCCCTTGGGCAACCGGTCTTGCAACGATACCAGCGGTAGCTTCGTGCGTGCTTCCGCGAGCTTTCTTTCCTCGTTGGAGAGTGGACCAAGGATTCCCTTCACCGAATCGGAGAAGAGAATCGCAAGCCCCGTGACCGTGAGCAAACCGAGAACACCGAATAGGATTCCACGTCGCATGGGATGGCTCCTGAGTAATGGGGGTTCTCCTCCAAAGTTGTGGAAAAGAAACTCAAGCCCAAGGGTGAGGTACTCCGAACCCTTGGGATCCCAGCGGTTCGGAGTACCTCACCACTGGGCTTACGCTAAAATCCACAATTCATCCTTCATCCCTCATCCTTCGTTATACATGATCCAGCAACGACTGCCGGTCGGCACGCGGCGTTTCGAAGTCCATCAGCTGGCCGATCGATCTGGCGGCGAACGTTTGCTGTTGCAGCCGATCGACCATGCCGCCGCGCGGAACGAAGGCTCGCGGGCCGGCGATTATGGCAAAAATCTCGTGGGCACTTCGCGTGTTGAAGTGATGCTGATACGGCACAGGCATCGTGCGGTTGCTATCCCGGCCACAATCGGGCACGATCACGAATACCGTGCGGTCGCGGTATTCTTCATCGGCTTGCGTGGCGCTGTAAAGCTCGCGCACGCCCTCGTCGATGATCGAGATCGCCCGCGTGTAGAACTGGCGCGGGCCCCAGTGCACGTAGTCGGGGTCCTGGTAGTTAATCATCATGATCTTGGGCCGAAGCTCGCGCAACGCCCAGAGCGACAGCGTGGTCAGCAGGCGGTCGCCGCGCGGGTTGACGAAACCGGATCGGCCGTAGTAGGCTTGCCATTTGTCCCAAAAGCGGTCAATCTCGGGGATCTCGACGCGCTGGCGATCCTCGACACGGTAATCGCGATTGCGCATCTGGTCGAGCTCGCGGCGTTTCTCCTCCAGCTCGCGGCCAACGAATCGGCCTTCATCGATCGCGCGGCGCAGCAGATAGGTCTTGAAGCGGTACAGGCTCAGCACTGTGGAACGATAACGCACGCCGAAAATGTGATCGTTCGAGAAGGTGTAGAACTCCTCATCGATGCGATCTTCGCCATTGACGATCAACGTTTGATGCGTGGGTACGTCGTACTTTCGGCGAAAGTATTCGAAGACTGTCGGGGCTTTGGGTTCAAAGCGATCGCCGATGCCGCCTTCGACGTCTTCGTAGCGGTCGTATTTGCCGGTGAGGAGATAGAGCGTGCCCTGGCCATGGCTGGTGACGATGCCCTGCTGGGATTCGATTTCGGTGTTGGGGAAGAGCAGGCCCTGTTGGCGCTCGAAGAGATCGTGGTAGATGAACGGGCAGTAGGTGCGCGCGGGGTCGGCGATCGTTTCGCGCCGCCGCACGCCGCCGCCGAACCGCACGATAATGACGCGAGGCCGACTCGCGGGGTAGGGCACACGGTTGGCGGGTGCGGGTTCATCCGCGGGTGGCGGTTCAGGTTGCGCGGGTTGATCCTGATACGCAAAGCTGAGCGACGCGCCGGCGATGCCGAGCATACCTGTTTTCTGCAAGAAGTCGCGACGGTGCATGATACAATCTCCTGATGCGGGCTTTGCTCGAAGCTGTCAGCTATCAGCTATCAGCCAATCATGATCGGTCTATACCCCCACGGCTGGATTAGTCCGATCAGAGCCTTAGCGCCAGCGAAAGGCAGCGGGGCCCTTCGCTGGCGCTAAGGGTCTGAAAAGACGACATTCCCAACCGCGTGTGGTATACATTGATTATCATACCCTCGAAATCGACCGCCAGTTTCAAGTGTATTCCATAACCTAGCGACCGTACATTACGTTTGCCCGTAATGAAGGCTGTCAATGTTTGAGATATCGCCGACTCTGAATATCCCCGACGACGAATTCGAGTGGTCGTACGCGCGCTCCGGCGGACCCGGCGGGCAGAACGTCAACAAGGTCGCGTCCAAGGCGGTGTTGCGCTGGAACATCGCCGGCAACACGTCGATTCCCGCTGACGTAAAGATTCGCCTCGCGCTGCAGCAGAAGCGGTTCTTTACGATTGACGCTGGCGTTATCATCACGTCGCAGCGCTATCGCGATCAGAAGCGCAATCGCGAGGAGTGCCTGGAGAAGCTGCGAGCAATGATCGTGCAGGCGACGTTCATCCCGAAGCCGCGCAAGAAGACCCGCCCGACGCGCGGCTCCCAGCGTGTCCGGTTGCAAGACAAGAAACGCCGCGGCGTAGTCAAGCGTGATCGGCAACGGCCGGGCGATGATTGAAACGATGTCCGAGGCTGAGCGCCAGCGAAGGGCCGAGCAGTGCCCTTCGCTGGCGCTCAGCCTCGGACAGAAACCACGCGCTCCGCTGCTAAACGCTGTATCGAAACTTTGCTGGCGCGCGACCGGTATGCTTGGTGTGAACGCAATCCTTTGACGAGCCGCGTGAGCAATCCATGTCGAACAGCAACGAAACGGGCATACAGAATCTACCCGCGATGAACCTGCCGCAGGTCGTCGATCCGGTGGTGATGGCCGTCGCGCCAACGCCGCCGCCGATTCCCGAGCCAACGAACCTGCCGCCCGTGCGCGATCGCCGTATCCGCGAGAGCGCGCTTCACACGCTTGCGGCCTGGACCGCGCGATTCATCGTCGGCGTGTTCATGATCTGCAACTTCTTTCCGCTCAGCTTCATCACGGCAATCGCGGCGTTCGGCTGGCTGCAACGACGCATGCAAGCCCTAAGCCTGCGAGCATGGTGGGAGGCCAGCCCGCGCCGGCAGGATAGCAGCTTCGAGGACTTTCTCGACGACCTCGGCCCGAACGCTCCCGTCGAACGGCCACGCTGGTTTCTGCGCGAACGGTTCGCCAAGCATCTCGGCGAAATATCACGTGGCAATTCGTTCGGATCGTTTTTTGTCGCCATCTGGGACGTCGTCACGTTGCCGATTCATTCGCTGCTCGTCAATTTCAAAGTCGGGCTGAGCGGCCTATTCGCAACCAGCATGCTCACCGGTTGGGGCGGGATGATCATGCTGTTCTCGTGGTACTTCGGCTGGCTGAACTCGTTTCACAAGGGCTATGAAGACGCGTTTCTTGGCCTCCTCGCGGCGTTGTTCGGCAGTTCGTTATTGATCCTCGCGCTGATCTACGTACCGATGGCGCAGGCGCATCAGGCAGCGGCGGGCGAAGTCGCGGCGTTCTTCCAGTTCCGCGTCGTCGTACGGCTCATCCTCACACGCTTCACCGCCTACGCCTTCCTCACCGGCAGTCTCGCGCTTACCGCGCTCGTCTTCGAGATACCGCGGCTCGTCACGCTCAACGAAAACTTCATCCCCAACCATAAAGGCGTTTCGCCCCAGGCGGCTTACTTCATGCTCCAAGCCTGGTGGTTCGGCTGGTCGATCTTTTTCTTCGCAGCGTTGCTCATTCTGCGAACGATTTCCGCGGCGATCTACCGATCGGCAATGCTGAAGGCGGTACGCAACGGCACGATCGCGATCGACGAGCTGCCGACGAATTTGCACGTGTGGTTCGCGAAGCTCGCAATCGTCCCCGAGACTCCGATCGCGCGCTCGCTGATCGGCGCGATGCTGCACGCGACGATCGGTCTGAAGTACCGCGTCTTCCTCTTCAGCGTCGTCGGCCTAATCTGGCTACTCTTCGTGATGCGTTTCTACTTCGGCTATTTTCTGGTGTTCAACGAATACCGCGGTATCCTCAATCACCCGGTCATCCAAGTGCCGTGCATCGACTGGACGCCGTGGCATTTGGTGCGCGGCGAGGAGGAATAAGGCAACGCAGAGGCGCAAAGAGGGGTTCAGTGGCAACCATCGGCAATTCTTACTTTGCGTCTTTGCGTGAGCTTTTTTCACAAACCCTGAGAAGCGACCGAGTTTGTTGTTGTGCTACGCCGGATGAACGAATATGATTTCGTGAAACCTTCATCGATTTTTCCGCGAGTTTGAAGCGAGTTTGCCATGCGACGAAACCGGATCGGGTTCACGCTGATTGAATTGCTGGTCGTGATCGCGATCATCGCCATTCTCATTGCTCTGTTGGTGCCGGCGGTCCAGAAGGTGCGTGAGGCGGCGGCGCGAACGCAGTGCATTAACAACATGAAGCAGATTGGCATCGCCTTGCACGGTTATCACGATGCGAACAAACAGCTGCCGTCGAGCGAGTTTCATCCCAACGGGACCAAGCCGGTCAAATGGAACTGGATTCCGAAGATCCTGAGTCACGCCGATCAAGACCCCTTGCATCGCCAGATGAACTTCACCATCAACGGCGATCTGGCGCCCAATTACGCATTGCTGAGCAAGCCGTTTCCGTTGTTCCTCTGCCCGGCCAATCCGTTCGCTCTGGTGATGCGTGAGGAAGAGACGCACCTCGCCCCGAACTTTGTCCTGTCACAGTCTGATTACGCCGCCAACGCCGGCGACTATCAGAATGCGTCCGGCGTGGGCGCCAAACCGGACTATGGCAACCTCTCCTACGCCAATGGTGAGGTTCGCGGCGTCATGGGCCGATGGGGCTGGGCCGCCAAGATCGCCAATATCGCCGATGGCACGTCGAACACCATAGCCGTCGGCGAGTGCGTCGGGGCTTTTTGCATCACGCAAAATCTCGCCAGTCAGTGCTGGGGCACGACCGCGCATCCGATCAATTACATGAACGACTCGCTCGCCAACAATCTGCCTACGCAGGGCAATCCACGCTGGGATGAATCGATCGGCTTTCGCAGTTACCACATGGGCGGCGCGAATTTCCTCTTCTGCGACGGCACGGTTCGCTTTCTTGACCAGAACATCGACATGGTGTCCTATCGTGCGCTGGCGTCGCGAGCCAACAATGAAGCCGTGACACTACCGTGATTCAACTTCCCTGTTTTCTACTGGCGGCTTAGCGCTCGGAAAATCCCACCTGAGCGCTAAGCCGCCAAGGAAAAACAAGAATCGGGGCTGATGTATGTCGATCGTTTCTCGCTGTCTTGCCATGATCGTGCTGTCGGTTTTCCTTGCTTTAGGCATGGGCTGTCAACAAAGCGCCCCATTGGCAACGGTGACAGGGACCGTCTCGCTCGACGGCAAACCGATCAAGAAGGGTACGGTTCGCTTCGAATCGACCGGTCGGCCGGCGACTGGCAGAATCGAGAACGGCGCGATCGTCGAAGTCACCACCTTCAAGGGCACCGACGGCGCTCTCATTGGCACTCACAAAGTCGCTTTTTGGGCATTCGAGGATGTCGCTCCCGGCGACGCAAATTACATGAGCGGCAAGTCGATACTGCCCGAACAGTACAACAACCCGGACACGTCCGGCGCGGTCGTCGAGATCAAATCGGGTGTAAATACCGTCGATTTCAAACTGGTCACAAAGTAGCTCCGCGGGTGCAAGACACGGTTTGGAAGATGAACCACGGATAGCACGAATTTCACGGATAGGGGAAAAAACTTGCATGTTATTTCCTATCCGTGGAATCCGTTCTACTAATATGCAAAACCTGCGCAAACCGCGCACACCTCCCGGCCTCGGCTGAATTCTCTACGTTCTCTCCGGTTGTGGCTTGGCCGTGCTGAGCTATCCGAGGTTGTATTTGTTCTTCTGCAGATCATTTGGTCATCACGAAATGAGCATTTCTCAAGCGTGACTTGACGCCGTTTGCCTGGTTTCGGTACGATGCCACGCGTGACGGAGTCAATCGGCCTATGGAAAGGTTACCCGCATGACGGAGCATGACTCACGCAGCATTGCTCGCATCGACTGGATACTGCTTGGCGTTCTGCTGGTGCTGGTGCTGCCAATGCGGGTCTGGGTGCTTCACAACACCGAGGTCTGTGCTCGCGACGGCATCGGGTACATCCGCTATGCGCTCATGTTTGAGCAGCTTACGGTAAGCGAAACGCTGCAGAAAAATCATCAGCACCCCGGCTATCCGGCCCTGGTGTACCTGGTTTCGCAACCGATTCGCGCCTGGCAAGGCGAGACGCCGGACGCGATGGTCCTCAGCGCTCAACTCGTGAATCTGATGGCGGCGCTTGTGCTCGTGTTTCCGATGTACTTTCTGGGTCGGCAATTTTATCATCGCGGGATCAGCTTTGGCGCGACGCTGCTTTATCAGTATCTGCCGATCAGTTCGGCGCATCTTTCCGATGCAATCTCGGAACCTGTCTATCTCGTATTCCTTGTAAGTGCTGTGTTGCAGATGGTCCAGACGATGCGCGAACGCTGCATCATGCGCGGCATCCTGTGCGGCACTTTCGCGGGGCTAGCATACCTTGTGCGGCCCGAGGGTGCGCTCGTTCTGCTCGGCGTCGCCGGCGCCCTTTGCGTCGGGCAGATGATTCCGGCATGGCGTGTCACTTGGCAGCGTGTTGTATCGTGTGGATTAGCCACGGTGGGCACGGCGATTCTCGTCGGGGCGACCTATGCGATCATAATCGGCGGGTTCACGAATAAACCGAGCGTGAACGATACAATGAAGGCGAAAGGCGTGGCGACGGCGATGCTCTCCGATAACGATTTTCTCTTCGCCACGACGTTCGCTCCATCCGATCTTCGCACCGTGCGCCTTCAGCGCAGTGTGACCGCAGTCGCCATGGAGATCACGCAAGGGCTGCACTATGTCGGCGTCATCCCCGCGTTGTTAGGCGGTTTGGCGTTCTTCCGCAGCTTGCGCGGCAGCCTCGGCTTCTGGGCCGTCGCGATCTATGCAGCCGTTCACACCACGGTCCTGGTAATGCTGGCGATGTCGGTGTCCTACGTCTCGGATCGACACGTCATGATTCTCGTCGTGCTGGCGTCGTACCTGGTCATTGCGGCTATCGACGAATTGCCACGCCGCCTCTTGGCCAAGAGGGGCGAGGGAACGCCGACATCGTGGACGCGTTCGCCGATCGTTTGGAGTCTATTGATCGCTGGCGTGTTCTTCGCCGCCTGTTTGCCGAAAGCGATGCAACATCTGCATGGCAACCGCGCCGGTAACCACGCCGCGGGGTTGTGGTTGGCCGAGCGTGTCGTCGATGGCGATGTCATCCTGGACAATCACAACTGGTCGCATTACTACGCGGGGCATCTGTTTCAGGAGGGCCGCGAGCCGACGGTGCCGAGCGGCTTTCAGCCGACGTGCTACGTCGTTGTCACGCGCTCGCGCGATCCGGAGTTGGCCAAGGAGCGCGACGAAAAATTCCTGACACCGGACGCGCGAGTGGTGTACCATTGGCCGACGGACGCGGCTGTGGCCAACGCGCGCGTCATCGTCTACGCACAGAAGCGCAACGCTGGTATGCATCCGTGGAAGAAGGGACCGTAAGGAAAAGTACGAATAGGGTTCTCCGCCGATGCTTCGTCTCAGTTTTTTTCTTCAAGCGGGCAAAATGATTGCCAAGCCCGCAGGCGACGAAGGAGCCTGCGCGGGTCAGATCCGCGCAGGCTCCTCTGTCGCCTGCGGGCTTGCGATTGTCATATTCCCGCATTTCTTGCCAAGCTATTTGAACATTTCTGGTCAATTCTTCCAGATTTTGTTTTTCTTTCCTCTTCGCATGCCTGTAAAATCAAATAGGAACGTGTGGTGGTGCGTCTAATAGGAAAGGAACGCGAACGACATGGGCGTGGGCGTGGCAACCTTCCCGCTGGCGAGGACCGACGAATCGCTTTACCGCGAGGCAGTCGCCGGCAGCCGGGCATCCCTGGATGACCTGTTTCTACGCTATCGACCGTTGGCGTATCGTGTCGCGTTTCGACTATTGGGCAACGAAGCCGACGCACTCGACGCCGTGCAGGACGCGTTCCTGAAAGCGATGGTCCACTTGCCGAGCTTTCAGGGCCGAAGTTCGTTCAAGACCTGGATTCTTCGCGTGGTCAGCAACGCCTCATTGGACTTGGGCAGGCAGCGCGGCCGCCGAGAGACGCTGAGCATCGACGCGCTTGGCCCGAAGCAGCGCGAAGAACACGAACCGATCGCGACGCCTAACCCGGCCAGCGAACTGGATCGGCAGGATCTTCGCCGGGCGTTGCAAGAGGCGTTGGCGGAGTTGCCGATCGCCCAACGGCAGACATTTGTCCTTCACGCGGAAGCCGAATTGAGCTATCGTGAAGTAGCGGAAGCGTTGGGCATTTCGATAGGTACGGTCATGAGTCGGCTCTATTATGCTCGAATCCGCCTGCGGAATTTGCTTGAGCCTTGGTTGAATCCCGAATGAAAAACGAAACGACGAACACCTGGAAACCCGATCCGCAGTTGTTGGCGGCCTATTTCGACGGCGAAATGGAAGGCCGCGACGAACTCGCGGATCTGCGTACGCGTGTTGAGACCTGGCTCGATTCGCATCCCGACGGTCTGGTCGAGTGGACCGCTCACAAGCAGCTGCAACAACTCTGGTGCGCGACGACGCCGACCGAGCCAAGCCCAGCGGCGTGGCAAGCGACTCGTGAACGCGCCACGACCCGACGCAAGCCGGCGGTGACATTGTCGCGCTGGTCGTGGCTTACCGCTGGAGCATTGGCAGCGAGTATCGCCTTGACATTCGGCGTGTTGTTTGGCACGCTGCGCTGGGCGACATCGCCGGAACGCACGGGCGAGCTGATTGCTATTCAGCCGAGAATCGTGCCGACCCCGGTTGGGCCAAACGATATCGAAGCGTTCGAGGTCGCACGTGCCGACGAAATAACGATCCTGCGTGTGGACGGCCCCGATATCGACACACTGGCGGTCGGCACGCTACCCGTTATCGGTGAGATCGAGTTGGCCGACCCAGGCGACGTACTTGTCTTTGAACGCCCCGATTCGCCCGATCAAATGCTCACCGTGCGTCAGAATGGCCCGCATCGGCCCATGATCTGGGCACGGATCAACACCGAGTGACTATACTTCGCACGGTTGGAAATGCCGCATTTTGGGACGAATCGAACCTTTTTCCGAGCCGCGACCGTCAGGGAGCGGCCGACAATGTGCGCACGGCATCCAGTCGGCCGCTCCCTGACGGTCGCGGCTCGGAAAAGCGAGAAACTCACCCATTGAAGGTATATCGTCGTGAACCTCCACGTCATTCCCCTGAGTTTGCCCTTCATCCTGCTCGCAGGCTGGGCGTATCCCTGCCCCTGCGGCGGCGAAAAAGATCCCGTAAAAGTTACGCTCGTCGTCATCCTCGCAACGGACGAGGGCAACGCCGTCGATCCGCGTCTGAAGGCCATTGCTGAGGAAATACGCAAGCTCAACCCGAATCTCAAGAGCTTCTCGCTCAAATCGATGCAGAGCAAATCGATCAAGCCCGGCGAACGCGTGTCGCTGCCGACCGTGGACAGCAAAAAAGTCGATCTCGTCATCCGCCACGGCGCCGACAGCGATAACCGCGTCGGCATCTCCGTCTTCCCGCCGAACATGGGCGAAATCGAGTATCGCGCGTCCTGTGGCAAATTTCTGCCCATCGTCACACGCTACGAAACGAAATCCAAGGAACGCCTGATCCTCGCCATTCGCGTGCAACCCTGCCGCGGCGAGTGATGGATGATGTTCGTGTTTCGGCCATCGTTGCGTGGGCGTGATCTTTGAAGATATTCACCATCGCGTGCAATCACGACCGTTCGTTGCGGCGGAACATGTCGTCACGCGCATGCGCTAATCTGCCAAGCAGAAAACCAGGGCATCCATTGCTTGACGTTTCCTCAATACGATTTCCCCGCCTTCACCTCGAACCCGCGGAAACCGTGTGCGACTTGTATCGTCCAGGTCGCGATCAGCACGCCATTCTCACGGTATTCCACTCGGCGAACCGGATCCATTTGGTCAAATGCGCCGACTACCTTCGTGGATTCCACATTCACCAGGATAAACGATCGGCCACGATAGACAGCCGCATCGGCGATCGGGTTGGGCCGCCAGAGATCGTATTGGCTATGCCGATCACCGACCGCCACGCCCATGCAGAACACTTCGGGATGGCCCGCACAATAGAACGCCAACTCGCTGGCGATGGTCCAGCGTTCACCGACGATGACGGGATTGCTTAACGACATACGAATCGAATCGACTTCCCTGGCAAGATGACGCCAGCCGCGCAAGCGGGCCGTCGGATCGACGCGACGAATCGGCATCGGGTGCTTCTCGGTCGCTAAGCCGGCGAGATGCAGGAGAATCGGTTGCGCCTGGATCGGCGCGTGCATGGCGCCAATCACGAGGACGCCAATGAACGAAGTGACGAGGACGCCTGCCGTCAGCAAATGCCGATAACGGTCCGAAATATTATTAACTAAATCGCGCAGCCACCCGGCGGCGAGCACGCAACCTGCGAGGTATCCCGCGACGGGCCAATTCGGCTCCCCGCCGCCGTTTTTGAGAGAGAAGACTCCGAAAAACAACACGATGGGAACCGACATCCACCACAAAAATAGCAGGCGCGGGTTGTCCTCGCGCAACGGGCGATGACGCCATGCCGCCGCGAGCCAGATCGCAAACCCGACGCCAAGCAACACGATGACCTGCGTGCCGAGATACCGCAACGGCCCGAACCACGTGACGGTCGGCATGTCGCCGAGGCCGGCATGCGTGCTCGTGTGCCTCAGCGTGACCCAGTCGTGTTGGAGGTTCCACACCAAGCTCGGTATCGCGCCAAGAAGCGCGATCGCGAGCATGATCCAGCCACCCGGTTCTCGCAATCGGCCACGCAAGCTCGGCGTCGTCATGAGCAGAAGCGCGAAGGCTGGCAGCCAGAGGACCATCGTCGGTTTCGCGAGCAATCCGAGTGCCACGCACAACCCTGTCCCACTCCATGCCCACCGGGAGCCGGCGAATAGCGCTCGCCAGGCGAACACCAGAGCCCACATCCACGCACACAGAAACGGCGCGTCGATCGTCATCAGCATCGATCCCGCCACCACCAGCGGATGCGTCAGCGCGACGGCAGCCACCACCAGGGCCAGGCGCTCGTCGCCATATACCAAGTGCGTGAGCGTGAACAATCCAGCGAGCAGCAACGATCCGAACAGCACCGCGGGCAAACGGACAGCAAGCGCTTCGTTGCCCGTCAGCACACTTGCCAACGACCCGAACATTTCGCAGCTAACCCGAATTACCCAGGCAACGAGCGGCCCTTTGCTGTAGTAGGCCCAGTCGAGCCGCCGCGACCATTCCCAATAGTGGGCCTCGTCCGGGGCAAGATCGAACGGACAGAACCAACCGAGGTAGACGATCCGCGCAATCGCCGTGGAAACGATTAGCAGCCAGGCCAGACGGCGATATCGCGGTTGATTCTGGGTAACGTCCATACCATCCCATACCCGCAGCCCGCCACCCGCGTCAAGTCAGGCTCGAAGGCGTAAATGCAGAAAGGCAAAAAGCTGAATCTCGAAAACACGAAAGGGCGAAAGACACGAATAACTTCGACCATTACCGGTGAAAGGCAACCCATTCCCATACCGCTCTATTTCGTGTCTTTCGCCCTTTCATGCTTTCGTGATTCGCATTTGAATTTTGATTTCGCCAATCGTATCGTGCGATCTCGCGAAAAGCGCAATTGACATGGGTTTCGGTTTCCGACTATAACGCTTCTTCCTGGAAAGTGTGAGCGATTGCGTATTGAATAATGCTTACCATGCTCTGATCAGCGGTCAACGCAACGGCTTCATGCCGGCATTGCAGCGGGCCGGCCTACGGGGACTCAGTTGGGGATATCGGCTTGCCGTGAGCTTGAGGAACTTGGCCTTTGACCGTGGCTGGAAGCACGTACACCGGGTCGCCATACCCGTAATCAGCGTTGGCAACCTGACAACCGGCGGAACGGGCAAGACGCCGTGCGTCGAGTATATCGCGCGCTTTTATCGCGAAATGGATTTGCAGGTGGCTCTCCTGAGCCGAGGCTACGGCAGCGAAGTGGGCCGGAACGATGAGGCAATGGTCCTGGAAGAAAACCTGCCGGACGTGCCCCACTTGCAGAATCCCGATCGCGTGCAGTTGGCGCAAACCGCAGTCGAGGAATTAGAAAGCGACGTCCTCGTACTTGACGACGCCTTCCAGCATCGGCGACTGCATCGCGATCTGGATGTGGTGCTGATCGACGCAACGAATCCCTGGGGTCACGGTTATCTCCTCCCTCGCGGCTTGTTGCGCGAGCCGATCGGCAGTTTGAAGCGAGCTGATGCCGTCATCCTGACACGCTGTGATTTGGTATCGCCGGAGGTATTGCAAACGATTCGCAAGACGGTGACGCGAATCAAGCTCGTGCCCATTGCCGAGGCGACGCATCAGCCGGCGAACTGGCGTAACACGGGCGGCAATGAATTGGCGGTCGAGGCGTTGAGAGATCGTCCCGTCGCCGGATTCTGCGGCCTGGGCAATCCGGAAGCGTTTCGCCGAACGCTGGTAATGCTAGGGCTGAACGTCATTGCCTGGCGCGTGTATGCGGATCATCATGCGTATTCGCGTGACGATATCGAGAATTTGCGAGGTTGGGCCAGGCAGCTGCCAACCGACGCCGTGGTGGTGACGACACAGAAAGACCTCGTCAAGATTCGGCTCGATCGCCTGGGTGAACGCGACCTCTGGGCATTGCGAATCGCGATGAAACTGACCTCGGGGCAAGAGGCCCTTGAGGCGCTCCTACGGAAGACCGTGAACCGAACTCCGCTTGCGGCTTAGCGCTCGCATGAGATATTCCGAGCGCTAAGCCGCAAGCGGAAACCACCAAGATTTACATCACCAACTCAAGGAGGAGACGGCATGACCGATTTCACATCACATACGCATGCGGCTTGCAATACGCCCCATCACACGGCGCTGGAAACTTACAAGCCCTACGATCTCGGTGCCCTGAAGACCTATGACCTGGCATCACGCCCGTCGAAAGTTTTCCACGACGATCTCGGTCGACCCGTTGCTCATGACGCCACGGCGGAGGACTGGTTGCTAAGCTTGCCTCGTCAGTTGGCGGCGAACGAAATCCGCCGCGTCACGAATCACCTTTGCCGAGCGAAACGCGAAGGCCGAACCGTCGCGATCGCGCTGGGCGGGCATGTCATCAAAACCGGTTGTGCACCGTACCTGATCGACTGGATTCAGACCGGCCTGGTCAAAGCAGTCGCCATGAACGGATCGGCGGCCATCCACGATTTCGAACTAGCCTTCGCCGGGAAAACAAGCGAGAACGTCAACACGCAACTCCCCAAAGGCGAGTTCGGCATGGCCCGCGAAACCGCCGACGCCTTCGCAGTCGGCGCTCGCATCGGCTCGGAGAATGACATCGGTCTCGGCTGGGGAATCGGTCGCCATCTCGACGATATGAACTGCCCGCACGAGGAATCTAGCCTTGTCCTCG
The DNA here is from genome assembly GCA_945861245.1 of Singulisphaera sp. GP187. GTDB lineage: Bacteria > Planctomycetota > Planctomycetia > Gemmatales > Gemmataceae > SIAQ01. The sequence goes on along the minus strand of CAMAUE010000058.1, from coordinate 9,016 downwards.
CCGCCTATCGCGCTGGCATCCCATGTACCGTTCACGTCGCGCTCGGCACCGATATCGTGCATATGCATCCGCATGTTTCCGGCGCGGCGCTCGGCGAAGCATCGCTCATCGACTTCCGCCGATTGTGCAGCGTAGTCTCCACGATGGCCTGGGGCGTGTGGATGAATCTCGGCAGCGCTGTCATCATGCCGGAAGTCTTTGTCAAAGCGGTGTCGGTCGCGAACAACTTCGGCCACGATCTTGACGGCCTGGTCACCGTCAATCTCGACAAGCAATCGCAATATCGCTCGCGCGTCAACGTACTGGAACGGCCCAGCTCGGAAGGAATCGAGCTGATCGGTCATCACGAAATCATGCTGCCGCTGTTGCACCTGGCAACGACGTGCCAACTGGCGAAGCAGCAGGCGACACACCGGGCAACCGTCGCGGCGTAACTTAGCGTTTTCCGCTTGCGGCTTAGCGCTCGGATAATTCGACCTGAGCGCTAAGCCGAAAGCGGCAGAATTTTGTCGGTCCATCGTGCGATTCATGGAGGAACTTGCGATGTCCAAGGAACTGATTGATTTAGTGAACAATCTCGGCCAACCGCGCGTGCTGGTGGTCGGCGATGCGATGATGGATCGCTATGTCTGGGGCGACGCCGAGCGCATCAGTCAAGAAGCGCCGGTGATCCTCCTGCGGGCCGATCGGCGTGAAGAACGCCTCGGCGGCGCGAGCAGCGTCGCCACCATGCTTCGCGCTCTCGGCGCGAAAGTCATGCTCGCGGGCATCGTCGGCAACGACCACGACGGCGGTCGCATTCGCCAAATGCTCACCGACCTTTCCATCGATCACGAAGCCGTCATCACTGACGTCGGTCGGCCCAGCACAGTGAAAGAACGCTACGTCGGCCGTGCCCAACACCGCCATCCGCAGCAGATGATCCGTGTCGATTTCGAAGATCGCCGGGCGATCAGCGACACGATTCGGCAACAGATACTCAACGTCGTGCAAAGCCAACTCAAGCACACCGACATCGTCCTCATCAGCGATTATGACAAGGGCGTCTGCACGCCTGGACTATTGAGCACGATTATCGACGCCGCCCGCACGAAGGGTATCAGGGTCGTCGCCGATCCGATCCGCGGACATGACTATCGCAAGTATCACGGTTGCTCGGCGATCACGCCGAACCGACTCGAAGCAGGACTGGCGACGGGCCGAGAGCTGAACGACATGAACGAGGTTTGGCTGGCGGCCAACCACCTCCAGGAAAAGCTCGATCTCGAAGCCGCCATCATTACGCTCGACAAGGACGGCATGGCGATGAAGCATCGCGATGGCCGAGCGAAGCATCTGCCCACTCGGCCACGTCAGGTGTACGACATTACCGGCGCCGGCGACATGGTCATGAGCGTGCTCGGGTTGGCGCTGGCGGCGGGGTTCGACTATGAGCCAGCGATTCAGCTCGCCAATATCGCCGGCGGTCTGGAAGTCGAAAAGATCGGCGTCGCCACGTTGACGCGCGACGAAATCCTCCGCGACCTGCTCTCACCGACGCATGCCTCGGTCACGGGCACGAACAAAACGCTGAGCCTCGAAGCATTGCTTCAGGAAATCGATTATCGCCGTCGGCTCGGGCAGCGCGTCGTATTCACGAACGGCTGTTTTGACGTGCTGCACGCCGGCCATGTGCAGTACCTCCAGGAATCGCGAGCCCAGGGCGATCTGCTCGTCGTCGGCCTCAACAGCGACACCAGTGTGCGAGCCCTCAAGGGCAAGACGCGGCCGGTGCAACCGCTCTCGGCACGTTCGGTGGTGCTTGCTGCCTTGCAGGCGGTCGATTTTGTCACCGTGTTCGACGAGTTGACACCGATGCATCTGATCCAGGCCATCAAGCCCGATGTGCTCGTCAAAGGTTCGGATTACTCAAAGGAAGAGATCGTCGGTTCGCAGCTCGTCGAATCCTACGGCGGCCGAGTCCATCTCGCGAATCTGCACCATGGCCATTCGACGACGTTGATACTCGAACGCATGCGGGCGGCGTAATGGTTTAGCCGCGACGCGGTTCGCGCTCCGCTCCGCGTCGCGGCTAAACAATGGAATGATTGAATGAAACTCGCGATCTTTCTACCGAATTGGATCGGCGACGTGGTGATGGCCACGCCGGCCGTCCGCGCGCTGCGCGAGCATTACGCCCGCGCAGAGTGCATTGTGGTCTGCAAGCCGTACGTCCGCGAGGTGCTGGCCGGGTCGTCCTGGTTTGACGGGCATCTGCTGCTGGATCGCGGCAGGGCGTGGTCGCAAAGCTGGCCTGCCGTTGCCTGGAAACTTCGGCGTGAAGGCATCGACTTGGCCGTGCTGTTCCCTAATTCCTTCCGGGCGGCCCTCGTCGCATCCTTGGCCGGCAGTAAACGCGTCGTCGGCTTCAAGCGTTACATGCGCGGCTGGATGTTAACCGATTCGCTCGAGCCGACGCGCGATGAACATGGACGCCTGGTTCCGTGTCCCGTGATCGACGACTACAATCGCATCGCCATGGCCGCGGGCACACCGGCACCGGGGCATCGCATGGAGCTGTTCACAACGCCCGCCGACGAGGCCGCTGCCGACGCCGTGCATGCAAGCCTCAACATTCGTCCGGGAGATCCCGTTGTCTGCTTGAACCCTGGTGCGGCGTTCGGCGCGGCGAAACATTGGCCGGAGCAATACTTCGCGCAGCTTGCAAATGACCTCATTCGCTCTCGCGGCTGCAAAATTCTCACTTTGTGCGGCCCGAGCGAACGCGAACAAGCGAATCAGATTGTCAAGCTCGCGAATCATCCGAATGTGCTTTCTATCGCGGACCAGAACCTTTCGCTCGGCCTGACCAAAGCGTTGATCCGGCGATGCGCATTGCTCGTGACGACCGACAGCGGGCCTCGTCACTTTGCGGCGGCGTTTGATCGGCCGGTCGTTACGTTGTATGGTCCGACGTTTATCGATTGGACGCGCACCTATTTCGACAAGGAGATCAACCTGCAGGAAAGCGTCCCGTGCGGCCCATGCCAGCAGCGCATCTGTCCGACCGATCATGCGTGCATGACGCGGCTCGCGCCCGGCAGGGTACTTGCCGCTGGGCTGGAACTGCTCGCACGCTCGTCACCGCTGACGGAAAGGAAGGCGTCGTGATATGAGCTGGATCGAGATCATGCCTACATTTGAAGCAGCATTCTGCGAACGGGGCTGGGCCTCGGCTGAGGCGATGCTGCGCGTCCCCGGCGTTGTCGTCAATCGGCATCGCACCAGGCATGTAGAGCAGATTTGCGTTGAAGACGGCCACGGTGAGACGCATCGATTCTACATCAAGAAAGATCGCTGGGTAACTTGGCGTGATAGATTTCGCAACGCCTGGCATGGCTTTGGGTGGTGTGCGAACGCCGTGCGCGAGGCAGCCACGTTGCAGGCGTTGGCGAAGCACGGCATCGCCTGCCCGCAGGTTGTCGCCCTGGGCGAAGCCGACCGCGAGGCGTTCGTCGTCACCCGCGATGAATCAAATAAAGTCGATCTGCGAGACTGGCTGCGCGATGCGTGCGACATCGTATGCCGATCGGCCTTGGCGGATTCGCTCGGAGCGATGCTGGCGAAAACGCATGACGCCGGGTTCGCGCATCCGGACCTTTTCGGGAAGCATGTGCTCGTTGGTCCCGATGCCTGCGATAACCCAATCTGCATTCTGGATTGGCAACGCACTCGCCACAGTCCCGTGCTCGGTTGGCATACGCGCCGACGCGATCTTGCCAGGCTTGACGCAACGCTGCACGAGTCGTTGGCATCGGATCGTTTACGCATGCGCTGTCTGCGTGCCTACCGCAATGCGTTAACGGATCGCGCATGCTGTCCGCCGTTACCGCGCCTGGCAGAACAGATACGCCACGAGTCCGATCGGTTGCGAGGCCGTCGGCAGATTCGCGAGGCGAGGCAGCTGGCGATTCCTGGTTGCGATCAGCAATTCGTATCGATGCGTGACGGACGCTTGCTCGTCGTTCGCTCTTTCCATGACGACAAGAAAGGCCGGCTGCCGGCATGGCTGCTCAGTTGGCCAGACTCCGACACGGAAATTCAGCTGACCGATCTGGATGATTCGCAACGTGTCTGGATCGAATCTGCCTCCGAAAAGCGCGGCGTGGATTGGCAACTGCCGGAACTCGCGCATAAGCTGTTTCGCTTACAGCGCTTCCACGTACCTGGCGTACGTCTCCTGGCGGCGGCGCGATCCGCCGAGCGCGTGCGGCTTCTCACGAAATCGCCGGCCACGATTTCGTTGAGCCAGGCGCTGCAGTCGGCCTCCATGGATCGCTGTGCGGAGTTGTCGCGCCAGGCCGACGATTTGATTGAGAAAATCAGCGCAGCCGGGTTAGGCATCGACACGCCGGACTCCTGGTGGGATATTCTCGGCGTAACCGAGGGTACCGGCCAAGTAATCCTCGACCATCCCGACCGATTGATTCGCGACTTCACCCCGTGGCGTGCAATCGCCGCAACGCAGTCGACAATGCAAGAATGACGATCGCCCAGATATACTCTCACGCCCGCAGGTGGCAAAGGTAGGCGACCCCAATGAGTCAAGCTTTGCAGACCGAGCCGCACGCCGCAGTCGACACGCCAACGTCGATGGACACTGGAACGTTTTTCCAACGGCTGTTCACCGGTGTTCGGCGGCTATACGCGCGTGCGGACTGGAGTGAATTCGTCGGCAGCGATTGGCCAGACCACATCATGGCCGCCGATGTCACCGATGACTTCAACGCCAAGCAAGGCCGATCGACAGGTCGATGGATCCTCGAAACGGACGGTCGCCAGCTTCCGGTCTATCTCAAACGTCACTATCAGCTGCCATTGTGGCACGGCATCCTGGCGGCGTTTTGGCCCGAAGGCGACTGGTCGCCAGGCATGCTCGAACGGCACAATCTCGAATGGGCGCACGAGCAAGGCATCTGTGTGCCACGCGTCGTCGCCGCCGGTGAATTTCTGGGACCGTGGGGCAAACTGCAAAGCTTCCTGGCGATCGAAGAACTGACCAACATGCTGCCTTTGCATCAAGCGATTCCGCAGGCGGCTCGACAGCTCGACCCGCTGACGTTTCGCAAATGGAAGAATGGCCTGGTTAAAGAGATTGCGCGGATTGCGCGTCTGCTGCATGACAAGAATAGTTTCCACAAGGACTTCTATTTGTGTCATTTCTTCATCCCTCGCGACGATCTATTTTGTATTCCCAATTGGCGGAATCGCGTCTTTCTGATTGATTTCCACCGCCTGACGCAACATTCGCTTACGCGGGCCTTCTGGGTATCCAAGGATTTGGGCCAGCTGCTATTTTCTTCGGAAGTCGAAGGAATCGACGCCCGCGATCGGCTGCGATTTTGGCACGCCTATCGCGGAACCGACCGTCGTTCGCTGCGCAGCCGATTTCTGCGCGGTGTCGCCCGATACCGCGGCTGGCGTTATCGAGAACATAACGAGAAACACCCTTTGGGAAATTCGTGACGACGTGCCTGAGACCAACCCTACAAACTGACGGCCCAAAAGGATTTTCGAATGAAAATCGCCTTCTGCTATGAAAGCGTGCTGCCGGCTCGAGGTGGGTGTGAAACCTACATCGCCGATCTCGCGCGCCGATTGCTGGCGGAACGCCATGAAGTCCACGTCTATGCGTGCCGATGGGACGCGAGCTTGCTCCCCGAAGGCATTCAGTTCCATCGCATGCCGACGCCCTGGGCGCCGCGCTTTCTGAAACCATGGCTCTTCGGTCGCAACTGCAACCGCGCTCTGGCGGAAACGACCCACGACGTCACCATCGGCTTCGACAAGACCTGGGGCCAGGACATACTTTATCCCCAGGGCGGCCTGCATATCGCCTGCGCCCAGCACAACCTGCGTAAACACTCCAACCGATTCCACCGCCACCTCGCTCGCCTCGGGAAATGGCTCGACATGGCCCATTGGTCGTTCTCGCTGCTTGAGCGCGTGCAGTACCTCGGCGCCAATCCGCCGACGATCATCGTCAACAGCCACATGGTCCGCGAACATTTTCTCCGCTACTACCATGCTGCGCCGGGCCAACTCAATGTCGTGCGCAGCGCGATCGATCCGCACCGCTTCCCGGAGCAGGATCGCCTCAAATGTCGATCGCTGTATCGCGAACAGGTCGGCATCGGCGCGGACGAAGTTGTCGGCCTTTTCGCCGCGATGAATTATTATCTGAAAGGTCTAGAGCCGTTGTTGCACGCGACGAAACGGCTCATATCGAATCCGCAATGGCTCGAAGGCAAGCCACGGTTTCGGCTAATGATCGTCGGCCACCCCAACTCCGGCCTTTATGTCCAATTGGCTCGCAACCTGGGCATCGAGGATCATGTGCAATTCGTCGGCTACTGCCCGGAGATGCGCAACGCTTACTTTGCTTCTGATTTTCTCGTCCACCCGACGTTCTACGATCCCTGCTCGCTGGTCGTGCTTGAAGGGCTGGCGTGCGGCTTGCCGATCATCACGACACGCTTCAACGGCGCCAGCGAACTGCTTCATCCGACGCCGCCGATGCAAGAGGGGTACGTCGTCAGCGATCCGCACGATCATCAGGAACTTGGCTGGTGCATGGCGCAGATGCTCGACAGCCAGCGCCGACAAGCATTCTCGCAAGCCGCCCGCCGCACCGCTGCCCAATGGACCTTTGACCTGCATTATCGCCAACTTATGAGCGTCTGCACCGAGGCAATGAAACGCAAGCAGGTGGCATGACGGGGAGAATCCGAAATACGAAACTCGAAATCCCAATCAAACTGCGAACACGAAAAACCTAGTCAAATTACGAGCCGGAAGCGTAAGCGACGGATTGATCGAAATCCGTCGCTTACGCTTCCGGCTCGTACAATTTCGTCTCTATCGGCCAAAATTGAACCGTATCGTGATCGCCGGCAGCGGATCGATGACCACCGGAGCGTGGCGATAGCTCGGCACGATTACGCTGGGATGCGTCACAATCACCGGCGGCGCGTACGACGAGGTCACCGTCCCAGAGCGTTCACGTAGAACGTGGCGAATCGCGTGCATCCGACCATGAATCCGAACGTGCTCGGCTTCGCGCCGCAGTTCATGAATCGAGATGCCGCGGCCAAGCACATCACGATACAGGGCGGCGACAAATCCCTCCGTTGTGCTGCCGGCACGATGGTAGTATTCTCTACTGTCAAGAATCGACGCTTCGACGGCTTCTCGTGGCGCGCCGCGATGCAGCGATTGCACATGGTCGTGTAGTCCGACCGGATCAACATGTCGACCGAGGTAGCGGTGATACCAGCGATCCACCAGCGATTCGTATCGACCATGGTGAGGGGTGGCCGAGACGGGATTAACCGTCAGAATAGCTACAGTCAGAACTGCACCAGCGATGAAAGCACGCATTGTTCTTCTCCCGATCCGTTGTTTGTATTGGTCAAGCTGAGGGCGTTGGCTTGAGACGTCAGGAGAACGATTGAGAAGGGGAAACTTGCGCGGAATCGGAATTGGATAGGAGGCGTTTTCCGCTTGCGGCTTAGCGCTCACGTGAGGTCGTCTGAGCGCTAAGCCGCAAGCGAAATATGAAAGCTGCGCTCGATTCATTTCGGCGTCGGCAGTTTTACGCCGCGGGCACGCAGCTGGGCGACGCGGTCGGCAATGTCGATTTGGTTTGGTTCGCGTTCAAGGATTTGCTCATAGAGCGCAAGTGAGCGGTCGGGCAGGCCCTGCAATTCGTAGAGGATCGCCAATTCGGTCAGCGCTCGCCGATTATTGCGATCGAGCGACAACGCCTGATGCAAACGCGCTTGGGCAGCCGGGATCGCACGCTGTTGGCGCAGGCGCCAGGCGTCAGCGACCAAGGCATCGGCAGTGGTCGGTTGCTGTTTGAGCCAATCCTCGATGACGATATTAGCGGCGCCGGTACGGCCGGTGCGGTATTGGATCGTAATAAGGGCAAGCCGAGCGTCGGCGTGCTTGGCATCGCGTTCAACGCAGCTTGCGTAGTATTGCTCAGCCCGCGGAAGATCGCCCTGGCGCTCGTAACATTGGCCCATGTTGTAAAGAATTACCGAGTCGTGCGGATGAAGGGTGAGGGCGAGGTCAAAGCATTCGAGAGCCTTGCCATATTCGCCGGCGGCAAAGAGGTGGACGCCGTCGTCATTGTAACCACGCCAGCGTTCGTCATTGGTCGTCATGCAACCGAGCATCGCGATGGCGATCAAGCTCGGCAAAATCAGGCGCAGCAACATACGGATGCCCTCCAAGATCGGAAGGCATACCGTGAACGGAAAGAAAAGAAAAGAGCAGTTCGCGCGAAAAGGCTTGCTAAGCAAATGCAATTAACCACGAAAAACTCAGCATACACAAAAAAATGTGAGAGAATGGAATCCCTGATCCATCCTCTTTTTCGTGTATGCTGAGTGTTTCGTGGTTAATTTCTGATCAACCAGGCCGTTACTTGGCAGGCGCCGCTGCTGCGGGTTTGGTCTTGGCGTTGACGAGACGTGCGATCTGCGATTTCTTTCGCGCCGCCATGTTCTTGTGGATAACGCCGCGGGCCGCCGCCTTGTCGAGCTTCTTGACGGCTGCGGTGACTTCCTTTTTCAGCGTCTCGACAACGAGCGTCTTTTCGCCGGCGACTTCGAGGACGGTCTTCAGCTGTTTGCGAAGCGCCTTCTTCACGTCGCGGTTGTGGTCGCGGCGTTTCTCATTTTGGCGCATCCGCTTCTTCGCACTTTTCAGATGAGGCATTTCCTGGTTCCTTATGGTATCAAAATACGGCTACGGTTGGACCCATTGGGAAATATCAATCTAGCGTGTTTGTTTGCCGTTGGCAAGCGTTTCTTCGCAATCCTGTCGCAACGCAATAGAAATGTCCCCATTTTGGTTGCATTAGAAATGTCCGCAACCATTTCCCTATTCCTTCTCCTTGAACCCTTTTCGCCATGGGTGATTCGTGGCTGGGCGCCGTGGGCTTTTTTGGGTAGTCTCGCCCTTGCTA
>CAMAUE010000057.1 GCA_945861245.1 Singulisphaera sp. GP187 | reverse complement strand
CATGCAGACCTCGCAGAAGGCAATCGTGTTCCGGTGCAGTGCTTCAGCGATGGGCATGATTTCCCGCACGACGCTTTTCGGGATCGTCGCGCCAGGTCGCTGCAACAGACCGGCGAAAAACCCAAGTTCGACCGAAACGAGTTCAGCATCCTCGTTGATCTTGCGCATTAATTCGGCAAGGCGGGGATCGGGAAGGCGGTCAGCCCAATTGATAGACATGGGGTCACCTATCGGTTAGTCGGGCCGACGCGGAGCGAAGCAACGGGATAGGTGGACCGTTGCCGCTCCGCGCCGTTCAGCGGGTAATTATGCCGCTGCCCGATGGAGTAATTGTATTAGCCGATCTTCCGCATCACTTCTTTCGCTTTCTCCAAGTCGATGCCGCTGTAGTGCAGCGTCATATTGATTTGCTTGTGACCTAGCACGCTACGTGCCGCTTCCGCGCCATGTTCGCGGAGAATGTTCAGCGCTGCCGTATGACGTAGCTGATGGACATGGAAGCGTTCGACGCCAAGCCGCTTGGCAGCGCGGCGGATGGCGTTGTTGATAGTGGTGTGGTCGAACCATTCGCCGGGCTTTCGGCGTGGCTTCGACTTCTTTCGGCATTGTTGGCTTGGCTGGACTGGCGTTTTGCGTGCCGCGCGTTTCTGTTCATCAATCTGCCGATTTTGTTCGGCTGGTGAGAAGAGATGCGCATCGGGATCGGCTCTGAGATAGCGATTCAAGATGAGCTGCGCTTGCGGGCCAAAACAGATCGTGCGGGTATGCCCGTGGTGCGCTGTCTTGTGCTTGTCCAGCGTCGCGAACCATGCGGAGCCGGTGCGGTCGATGTCGGGCGTCTTGAGTTGGCAGATTTCGCCGACGCGAGCGCCGGTCAAGAGCAGCAATCGAACGATGTCGGAAGTGATGGGCGGAAGTTCGCGAACAATGGCGTCCACGATCTCGGCATCGACGGGGACGACGGGTTCGGTTTCCCTCGCGCCGGATCGGCCACGACGCAAGCCGCTTACCGACTGCAAACCGTGGAACACAGTGGCGGGAATCAGTTCATTCGACGCTGCCCATTTGAATAGCTGTTTGACACGTCCGCATTGCCTGTTCGCGGTAGTGCGTGCCAGGCCGATGGCTTGATGGGATTTCGTTCGGTTGGCCCGTTCTCCATCGGTCATCCAGCTGCCGCTTACCATCGCCGTTCGCAATGCCTGAAACGCAAGCGGGCCAAACTCAGCTGCCGGCGTGTTGCCGTAAAGTCGGCAAAGTGGTCGCAAGGAATCCCGACACGTCACAACTTCGCGTGTGGGTTCCTTTGTGACGGGATCGACATAGTAGGCATTGGCGTGTTCCATGAACTTGAGAACCAGTTCATCAACGCTCAAGTCCTGCCGATGGTCGGTGGGCAAACGTCCCCCGTTGGCGCGGAGTTGGGAGAGCAGGCGTTCATATTCCGCCTTGCTTTCTGCGCTGCCATACTTGCCGGGCAGGACGACTTCCGTGCGCGTGCCATCGGCTCGGTAAAACGAGACGGCGGCGCGTCCGGTTGCGGAATGTTTGCGATACGTGGGGATTGTGGATCGGGGACGTGGCATCGGTGCGGTTCCTCATGGCAAAACGATTTGCAAATCGTTTTGCAGTATTCGAGGATTTCAACCGCACGTCTGACCATCAGACGGTAAACATAACTTGTTTCGGTTCAACAACTTATAAAAATGGACGTTGTAGGACTTGAACCTACGACCCCCAGCGTGTCGAGCTGGTGCTCTAGCCAACTGAGCTAAACGTCCTCTTGACTCTAATCAGGATAGTTACGCATTTCGCCGGCGTCAAGGGCAAGCCCGTTTAGATTGTTACGAATCGACATCGAAGTGCGTCATTAATGAATCCGCTTGCCATAGGACGACTGCCAGTTGCCTCCGCAGGTTCATAGATTCGCAGGGCGGTTTGATGTTCGGGGTTGGGCGAGTTGGGTTCCGCCTATCTTCGCCAGTGTGATGCATTGTGAGGAAATAGGGGCGACTTTCACCGATAATCAAACGGCCCTGCATAGATTCGTTCATTTCTCGGCATATTGGCTTGACAGGAAATGGGTACACGCTATGAACCATCACTAAATAGGGGTAACCGTATAGCGTTTCATGGCAAAAACCGAGGGCCCTCGGCGGGGGAAGCCGAGCATAGTCCTTACGGAGGGGAACCAATGAAAAGATACCAGTGGTGGACGATTTTCGGGCTAGGCGGCGCGAGCGTGACGGCGGCACTGCTTGGCCAAACTGTCATGGGACAGCCGGGGCCAAAGGGTTCGGCTCCGCTGGATGCTCCAATTGTGATCCCTCAACCGGAGCCGGAACGCAAGCTGCCGTCAAGGCCGTTGGCGCTGCCGATGCCTCTTGTGGAGCAGGCCCAAGAGTTGCCGCTCGGCAAGTTGCCGAACCTGCTGCCGATTCCCAACATGAAGCCGGAATCGGGGCCGTCGTTTGACACCCAGGTTCCACCGACAATTCCTGGCAAGAAACTACAGCTCTTAGCGCCGATCGGTTCGGCGGACAACGGCGGCATCGTGCTGACACAGGGGTCAACACCTGTCGCGGCACCGATGGGAACGTCGCCGCGCGCCGCTGCCGACGCGTCTCTCGACGTGCAGCCAGGCCGGCAGCAGCCGTCCATCACCGTGGAGTGGGTCGGTCCGTCGGCGATTCGGATCAATCAGCCAATGGCCTGCCAAATTCTCGTGCGCAATACCGCCACGACCGCGGCGCATAATGTCGTCGTCAAACATCGCCTTGCCAAGGACGTGACCTGCAAGTCGACCGAACCGAGTGCGACCACTGAAGCCGGCGAGTTGAGCTGGAATCTGGGAACAATCGCTCCGAATCAATCACGTCGGCTGGATGTCGCGCTCGTCTCCAAGTCGCGCGGACCTCTGACCTGCCATGCGACTGTCACGTTCACGTCGGTCGCCGCCCATCAGGTACAGGTGCGCGAGCCGCTGCTTTCGGTGAAGATACGTAGCCCGGAAAAGGTCGTCGTGGGTGAATACGTCACGCTGCTGTTTGCGTTGAGCAATCCAGGCGACGGCATCACGGAATCGGTTCGTGTCAAAACCATTCTGCCCGACGGCATTGAACATCCTAGCGGCAAAAAAATCATCGAGTTCGATGTCGGCAACCTCGCGCCGAAGGAAATCCGCACGCTACAGCTCGTCTGCGTCGCCAAGAGCGGCGGCGAACAGAAGTTTGCCGCCACCGCGATCGGCGATGGCGAAATCGTCGCCAACGATACCACGACTTTCGAAGTGCTCGTGCCCAAACTCGATGTCGCCATCTCCGGACCGAAACTGCGCTACCTCGATCGTCATGCGATCTATGTGCTCAAGATTACCAATCCGGGCACAGCGATTGCCAATAACGTGGAACTCAATGAACTGGTTCCAGCCGGATTCAAGTTTCATCAAGCGAATCAGGGCGGACTGTATCACGAAGCCTCGCGAGTTATATCGTGGAAACTGGGCGATTTGCAGCCTGGTCAGTCCAAGGAAGTCGCGATCGATTTGATTGCAACGGAGCCGGGTGAACATCGACTCGTCGCCCAGGTCCGCGGCGCACGCGGTTTGAAATCCGATACCGATGCGCGAACGATCGTTGAAGGCCTGCCGTCGCTGCTGATCGAAGTCGGACATCTCGATGACCCGCTCGAAGTCGGCGCGGAGACGGCCTATGAGATTCGCGTCGCCAACACCGGAACGAAAACGGAGACCAACGTCGAAGTCGTCTGCACCTTGCCCGATCAGCTTCAGTTCAAAGGCGCGAAATGCAGCGCGACGCTGCGATTCCGCCAGGAAGGCAATGATCTGATCTTTGAACCGCTGCCACGATTGGCGCCGAAGGCCGACGTGATTTATCGCGTGCACGTTCGCGGCATCGCGCCGGGGGATATTCGCTTCCGGACACGGATCAAGTCCGATGGCCTGCGTGATCCAGTGGTGCGTGAAGAGAACACGCGGATTTACAACGACGACACGCCTGTACGCCCGGCGTCAAACGTCGTGCCCACGCTGCCTCCCGCGGTGAGACCGGCGCCGATTACGAAGGACCCGGTTCTGCTGCCGATGGCTCCGCCGAAGCTAAGCCCGAATACGAGTACGCCGCTGCTGCCCCCACCGTCGCTCCCGGAGGAAGGGGTGAAGGTGCCGGTGTCGCTGCTCATAGCGCCGAAATTGGACTCCGCGCCGATTGCGCCGCCGACTGGTTTGCCGAACACGGGAAAGCAAAGTGTGACACCGCTAACGCCACCCTTGACGTTGCCCGCGCTGCCGACAGTTGGAGCACCGGCGAAAATCGCAGACGATTTTCCGGCCCCGAAGCTCGTGCCGCCGCCTGCGGTAAAGACGCCCGCGGCGATTGCCCCACCGCCTGTTCCCGTCCCGGCTCCAATGCCTGCGGTTGTGTCAAGTATGTTGCCATACGATCTGCCGCTGCCGGCGCCGAAGGAGTAAAGCGACAACAATCGTCCCAACGAAAAAAGCCGTCAGCATCTGCAATGGTGCTGTCGGCTTTTTTTCATTCGGCGCCGATGCTGGAGGAAGTAGTGCTTCACGCAAAGTCGCAGAGTAAGTATCCATGATGGAGATCACGAATCGCTTAGAGCATCTTCCTCCTTGCGCCTTCGCGCGAGCTTCCTGCACGAATCAGCTGCGATGAAAGGGATTCGCCAATTCTCGGATAATTCTAGAATTCGGCTGGTCAAAGCCGAGATTATCGGTTAGCGTAATAGTGTTAGGCAGGCAAATTTTCCCTTTTGCGGAGTTGATACCGAGTATGGCGAAAGAAGAACCCTATTTGGCACAAGGCAAAGTTGTACAGGCACTCGCGAACACGCAGTTCCGTGTAAAACTTGACCAAGGCCCTGAAATCGTCGCCCATATCGCGGGAAAAATGCGCAAGAACTTCATCCGCATCCTGCCCGGCGATATCGTGACCGTTGCAATTTCACCTTACGATCTCACCAAGGGCCGCATCACCTATCGCGGACCATTGCGACAAGCGAACAAAGAAGGCGACGCCACAGGCGCAGGGCTTTAGCGCTTTGGCAACACCAAGATTTCGGATACGCGCCGACAGCGTTAGCGACGGATGGTGATTCCAGACTGTCGCTAACGCTGTCGGCGCGTAGAATGCGTTACCTCGTCAATTCGAGCACGCTCCACAAGCTTGGGTCTTCCCAGAACGGAAACTCCGACGACATCGACAGCAGCTGCTCGCCGAGTTCGTCGTCGCGCACGGCATAGAAGAAGCCGAGCCGACGGTGCTCATCGGGATCGTAGCCGTTGAGGACACCGGCGGGCAGAAACGCTTCAAGCAGGTAGCCACTCTTCTTGGTGTGCACCTTGAGCAACACAGCGCCGGTGCCGGCCAAGGGTGCGTCTTCCAAAGCGCGGTTGATTCGGGTTTGCACAAACGCCGGTTCGTCGTGCTCATCGCCCGCACCGGTGGCAAGAAAATGAAACTGATGGCAGGTTCGGCTCGCGCGATGATTGGCGCGGGCATCGCGTGTGTCCACCCAGAGCGTCACGCCGTCCGACCCGCGTGGGCGTTCGATACTGCCAACGGGAAGCTGCTGTTTGCCTCGCACCTCCACCTGCAGTCCTAGCCCGAGTTCATTCCACGCAAGCCGAACATCGGCAAAGTTCATTTCGTTATCGATACCCGCGAAGTTGTCGATTGCACCGTCCACGGAAAGCTCGAGCAAGCGTGCGTCGTTGCGTGTCGGCATGGCCTTGAGGTAAGCGCACGGGTGCGCCACACGCAGCAAGAATCGAGGCGGTATCAGCGACATTCGTTAAATGACTCCTCGGTTTTCCGCTTGCGGCTTAGCGCTCGCGTGGTGCCGTGCGAGCGCTAAGCCGCAAGCGGCTGAATCTGGAATTTCTTGTTTCGGTTTTCCTAAGCGTTCGTGTAGTATATTCCGAGCGCTAAGCCGCGAGCGGAAATCAGAGTCGTATTGTAGAGAATCGGTGCATCGTTATAATCGTCTATGAGAGGCGATTTTGAACCGCGATTTTCGAGGCGGATCGTTGTGCCATGACACTTGCACTGACAAGACCGCGTGTTGGGGAGTTGGTATTCCAACTGCACGGCCGACCGCTGCATCCCGAGTTGTTCGACATTCTTGCCGAACGGCGACTGCAGCGTGAGGAGTATTCGCTGCGCATCTGGATCACGCGCACCGGTCACGTCATCACTTGGGAAAACGAGGATGTCCTGCTGACTGAAGTCGCCGACATCGACCAGGGATTCTCTGATCGGCGCCGATTCCTGAGTTACCGCCTGCGTGGCGGGCACAACGGGCGGTTCAATTGTTGCAACAACATCGTTTATCAGACGAGCTTCCAGGTTGAGACGTTGTCCGATGCGATCTTTCTTAAGGTCAACGATGAAATCCGCGCCGACGGCACGAAGCGTGGTTACCTGCATAACTTTCAGCCGAATCATCGCTTTGCCGTCGCTCCGCTCGGTTATGTCGTGGTCGATGCAACGACGCACTACCTGCACTACTCGGCCTTTCACACCTTCCCGGACGAAAACACCGTCATCAAGTCGCAGACGCTGATTGAGCGTGCGCGAAGGTGACACACACTATTTTCGGCGCTTCTATTCCGCTTGCGGCTTAGCGCTCGGAATATGCCAGGCGAGCGCTAAGCCGCAAGCGGAATACAGAAAAGAGTCGAGCGATGTTTCCCGTGGCCGACGATTTTCTCGCTGCCTTGCGTGAGCGTGAGGCATCGCACGATGATCCCGGCGCGCGACAACGGTTTGGCAGTGTGTATTCCCGGCTTATCAAATTGACCAAGCACGCTGATCCTGTGGATCGCGACCGCGCCCTCGTCTGTTTGCGCGAGGGTTTTTCGGCAGAGCAGTCAGCCTTTGAATTTGGCTGCCTCGCAAACACCTGCGGGCAGATCGTCGAATTTGGCGGCGATCCCGCAATTGCATTGGACCCGATCCTGGATCGCGTGACCCAACAGTTGGCACGGGGGCGCGAGTTCGTGGGCATGATGCAACAACATTTACACATCGAACATCCGAATCAGGTCGCCGAACAAGATTGGGATTCACTTGGGCGTGCCCATCCCGATCATGCCTGGGTGATCGGCGAATGGTTCGCGCTGCGTTTCATGGGCGTGGCAGCGATGACCATGCTCTGCCGAAACGTGGATGCACGCAAGTCGGCCCGGCATCGCATTGAACTCGTGCAGAACGCCGAAGCGGCGCGGAGCGACAATCCCTACGCTTTTTACCTTGCCGAGACGCTTGGCCTGGTTGACGACGAGCGGTTGCTCGTGCTCGATACGCAGCGTGAGCTGGGCTTCCGCGTGCATCTGACGGCTATCCGCAATAACTTCCACCTCTTCACACTCTTGCAGGACGCCTTGCTGTCGCATCCGTCGGCGCGCGATTGGACCGGACCTTGCGTGAAGCCGACGATTGTCGCCGTCGCCAAAGGGGAACGGATGGTGTCGGATGTATCGCCCAACGAATGGGTCGCGGCAGGAGCATGGCATAATGGCCAAGTCACCGATACGGCGCTGTGGGACATTAGCTCAGCACAAACGCCGACGACGTGGATTTGGGGCGAGATGAAACCGACCGAAATACCGGAACAAAACGGCGAGCGCGTGATCGTGCTGCGCCCACTGGAGACGGCACGGTCATGGGACATCGCGTTCTTCACGCCGTTGCATCCGGCATTGCGGAGCAGCGTCGTCGTGGACGAAGTTCGGAAAATTGTTTAGCCGCTCGCCTTCGGCGAGCCTTAATTTGTGGGGCCAGGCTGCGGAAAGCCTGGCCCCACAGATCTTTCAACTCTGCCTTTTCGCACCACTAGGGGTACGGGAGTATCCTCACTCCTGGGCGTCAGACTCCAGCGCATGCCAACCGCGCGTCTCGCTACCCCTTCAAGGGCGGTCGGCGGAAGGCGGTCGGTTTTCTCGCTCTTGGTCCGGACAGCCCCTCGGCCTGGTCGATGCGGATCGTCTTGCCGCCGATGGTGCGAAACTTGCCCTGGGTCGGCCTGGGAACGAACTTCAAGATGACGGGCGTGCCATCGCATTGGCTGTGTGAGGGTCGTTTTTCGTCCTGGTCGAGTTGAATTAACTTGAACTGATGCAATTGCCAAAGCGATCGGAATTCGTGACTGCCGCCGCTCAGGAACAATGCGTCGCGCAGGGCCGTGGTCGCTTCCTCGGCACAGCCATTGGCACGCAACAACTCGGCTGCGGGGCCGAGGATATCCGCATCGCGCGGCGCCAGCGAGATGGCCTTGCGCACCGTTTTCAACGCCTGCGCCTGCTTCGTCATTGAGATCAAATAAGTGGCATAATCAAGCCAATAGACCGCCTCGGCGGCGTCGAGCTTGATCGCCCGTTGGTAATACATCTCCGCCCGTTCACGCTGAGCCGTGTCGTCTTTTTCAATGGCGACGGCCATCAGGTAATGATACTCGGCGTGTGTCGGTTTCATCGCTATCGCCGCCGTCAGATGGCGACGCGCGTCCTTGAAGTTGCCCTGTTCAAAATGGGCGTCGGCCAGCAGTGATTGCACCTTCAACAAAATCGGTTCGGGCAGATTGCGAAAGTTGGCGAGTTTGTTGAACGCTGTAATTGCGTCGGAATAGCGGCCCATTTCAAAATAATGTCGGCCTGTGGAGAGGAGAATATCGATCAAGTTGAGTGTCATGCCCATATGTCGGCCTCCTTGCTGCGAATGCGAGTGGAACATCCCAGTCCTTGGGTTTTGGAATTATACCGGCATGCACGGGTCGAGCAAGAGCAAAGCGTGAGCGGCTGTCGATTTTTCCGCGGCCCACTTGGTATCGACGCTCACCGCGGCGTGTGCACGACACCATTCGCAGCGAAAACAAATGCATGATCACGAAAAGCGCGAAGGTACGAAAGCACGAAACAATACGGATCATTGATGTACTGGGATGTACTGGGCTTTTGCGGTCGTTGTGGATAGTTTGAAGGAAACAGTTGACATCGTTTCCGGTTGCAATTCAGGAGCACTCATGGCTGGCCTGTCCATCCGCAAAGACATCTGCGAACTTGATCTTCTCTCGCTCGGCGCTTTGGTCCATCGGCTCGATCCGGGCATTATCCCGTTCCGCAAGGCGCGCTCGTTTGACATCCACGTGTCCGGCGGCGAATACAACGTCGCCGCCAATCTCGCCGACTGCTTCGGGATGAAGACCGCCATTGCGACGGCGATGGTAAACTATCCGATCGGCGAACTCGTCCAGGGCCGGGTGCGCGAGATGGGCGTCACGCCGATCTACAAATGGTTCGAGCACGACGGCGTGCGCGGCCCAAATCTCGCCACGGTCTACAGCGATCGCGGGCATGGCGTGCGTGGCCCGGTTGTCTTCTACAACCGCGCCAACGAAGCCGGCGCTATGTTGAAACCGGGCGATTTCGACTGGAAGGCGATCTTCGCCAAGGGCGTGCGCTGGTTCCACTCGGGCGGAATATTCGCATCAATCGGTCCGAACACGGCAGACCTGATCATCGAAGGAATGGCCGAGGCCAAGGCGGCCGGCGCCGTCACGTCCTTTGACTTGAACTATCGCGCCAAGCTCTGGGCTTCTGTCGGTGGCGAAGCTAAAGGCCAGCAGGTCATTCGCAAGATCGTTGGCAACCTCGACGCACTCATCGGCAACGAGGAGGATTTGCAAAAAGGTCTCGGCATCAAAGGCCCCGACGTCGAAGCCGGCAAATCCAAGCTCGATCCCGATACTTTCTTCCAGCTGATCGAAAAAGTCGTCAAGGAATTCCCGAACATCAAACTCGTAGGCACAACCTTGCGCGATGTCCATTCGACCAACCGCCACGACTGGGCCGCGGTCCTCTGGCTCAATGGCAAACGCTATGTCAGTCCGACCTGCGAACTCGACGTGCTCGACCGCATCGGCGGCGGTGACGGCTTCGCCTCCGGACTCATCCACGGCCTACTCACCGGACGTTCCCCCGACGAGGCGCTCCGGCTCGGCTGGGCCCACGGCGCATTGCTGACGACCTTCCCCGGCGACACCACCATGGCCCGGCGTGACGAAGTTGAAACTTTCGCCAAGGGCGGTTCCGCCCGCGTACAGCGCTGACGCAACCGACAATCGTCGATTTTCTCAACGAGCCTGAAGCATAAGCAACGATGCTTTCCTTACCGTCGCTTACGCTTCCGGCTCGTAAAGTGGCAAACAGACTTCTGTCAATCGCTTCATTCTTGACGCCACCGACAAAAGTCAAATGCCGTCCGAGGCCGAAGTAAGCGAGGCATTCAGGCTGCCTCGCTTACGCTTCAGCCTCGGAAATCATGTTTTGTCGGTCGTTTCATTCTTGAGGAAAGCCAAAAAATCTTACCGCTTTTTCATGTTCACCTCATCTTCTCTGCGTTATAAAAGGATTATGCGTAGGGGGGTTGGCTCACTTTTTTCATTGGAGTCTGAAATGCTGCGAATGTTGTCTGTTTTCGCTGTCGGAGCCGCGTTGGCTTTGTACGGGGCTTCTGAATCGTCCGCTCAGCCGGGCAAAGGCGGTCCGGGCGGTCAACCAGGCTTTGGTCCTGGTGGACCTGGTGGACCTCCGGACATCAAACGTCTAGAAGCGGAACTCGATCGACTCCGCAGTCAAATCAAGGAAACCGAAGCACGTCTGGCTAGCGCCAAACAGGCCGGCAAGGGCGATTTCGGTAAAGGCAAAGATTTTGGCAAGGGAAAGGGTGAGGCTGGCAGAGGCAAGGATTTCGGCAAAGGCAAAGGCGAACCAGGCAAGGACTTCGGCAAAGGCAAAGGCGAAGCCGGTAAGGGCAAAGGCGTCCCGTTCGGCGGCGCCCCGAAACTCGATCCCGAAACCATCAAGCAAAAATACGAATTCTACAAGAAACTCTACGAAGAATCCCGTAAAGGCGAACGGTCCAAATCCGGTCAGCCGACCACCGGCAGAGGCCCAGGGTACGGCAAAGGCTTCCCGTTCGGCGGCCCGATGAAGAAAGAAACCGCCCCGCCAAGCAAAGGTAAAGGCCCAGTCGCCGGCGGCTCCCGCGAAATCGAAGCTCGACTTGACCGCCTGGAGCGCCTGATCGAAGAGCTTCGCCGCGGCAACTCAAAGCGACGCGATTAATTTCAGCACTCTTCCGTCGTTGGTTAACGACGTTTCGCAGAGGCATTCTTCGTCCAATGCTTCTGTGAAGCATCGCTAACCACCTATCAAATCACCACCGCACTCTTGGCGACGGAATCACCACAATCGGCGCGGGCGTCGGCGAGAGCGCCGGGCCGTTCGTTATCATCGGCGTCGACACGGTCTCCGTCGTGATCGTGCGGATCACCGCACGGGGACGCGACGAATCATCGAATTGCACCGGTACCGTCGTGACGGCAATCCCCACGTTGCCTGCGCGATCGCGCGTTTCGACCCGAATGTACGCCTGTAGGCCAAACTCCGCCGGCGGGGACCAGCGCATTTCGCCCTCGGCCGGCAGCCCTTTCGTAATCGGCAACCACGGGCCTTGCGGCGTGGCTGCATAGAAAACATTGACAGGCAATTCCGGCAAATTCGCATCCATTGAAGTCCACTGAATCGTCACGGTCGTCAGCTTGTTCTCGACCTTCACCTTCGTGTCGACGATCTGCGCGATCGGACGCGTCGTATCGACATGTACCCAGGCATCGGGCGTATCACCCGCGCCGGGCGATTTTCCAAGAACACCTCGGCCGTTCGCCGTCACCAGCGTGATGCCGAACAGGCCTTCGCCCGGGAGGTTCACTTCGAGCGGCACCATGCGTTTCGCTTCCTCGGCCAGCTTCTGCCAGGTTTTTCCTTGATCGGGCGTCAGCCAAACCTCAATTTTCCCCACACCGCTTTGACCGACATTTTCGACCTGATAATCCAGGAAAATCTTGGCCGCTTTCACATGCTGACATTTGGCCGGCTCACGATAATTGGCCTGCTGAACGACCTGCGAATCGGGGAATCGTTCCGGCGCGGAGGCGTCCGCCGGAGATGGCGAACCCGTTTCCGAAACGGTTGGCGTTTTCCGGTTCGGGCGACGCGGCGACATTGGATCGTCGGCTGGAAGTAGCGGTAATGGCTGCGCCAGTTTGGTATCCGACAGCGGCGATAACGTTATAGCCTTCGATCCGAGCAGCGGACCTTCACGAATTTCCATAGCCTCCGCGCCACCCGACACGCCCATTGGCAGCGGTCCCGGCAGCGGGTTTTCGACCGTCACCGGTGGTTTCATCGGCGCCTTCGGCACGGTGGACTCCGTATGTGCCAGCTGATTCAGATGGGTCTCGCTCAGCGTTTGGTTCCCCGCCAAATCGCTAGCCGTCACGCGAATCAATCCGGTGAACACCGCTTGCGTAGGAATACAAAAGATGCTCGGCTGCACCGAAATCGGCTCCAGGCTGCGAAAGATTTTGTCCCCGCCCTGAAACGACAATCGCACGCTGCCATTGTCCGGGTTCGCATCGGTTACATTGCACAGCACCAGTTGTCCCGCCGGCGTGACGCCGAGATTCCTCAACTCGATCCGCGGCAGCTCTGTATCGACGATGACGATCAGGCCAGGCGGTTCGGTGGCGAGATTGCTGGGAAAGGAACGCCCATGCTTATCAACGGTTACAATCGCGAACCAGTATTCGCCGTCGCGATCGACTTTCGTCCGAAAGGCAGCGTCCATGGTGCCTGCCTTTTCGCGCAACACCCATGGCGCGGAGGCGGACTCTTTGCTGTAAAGATGAATTGCTTGAATCAGTGCCCGCGCGGATTCGTCGAGCCGAATCGGCAGCTGAATGTGGTGCTTGTTCAGACAATTGCGCTGCGTCAACGTCGAGCTGGTAACGGACGCCTTCATGGCCACAGGGCCGGGCGGCAAGGCGGGCTGCTCGATATCCGAGAAGGGCTTGGTGAACTCTCTCGGCGGCGCGGTCTGCGCCATAGACTGGCTTGCACTGGCCCACCCGAGCAGCACACCCGCCGCGACACCGCTGCCAACCCCAACCTTGGCACCTATCTGAAATAGCTGACGTAATACCATTTGGCTCACCCGATCCCTATACGAAAAAAGCCATTCCGAGCGCCCCGTGAATCGAAACGCCTTTTTGATCCACGAAGTGCAGCAGGCGATACCGGCGATTGGCAAACCTGTCAAGAGCGTATCGGCGGAAATCGAATCGTTACGACCAAGTTTATGTCCAAATCCCAGAGGTGAGGTACTCCGAACCTCTTGGGATAGTCTGCTGATCCGAGCCTGAGCGCCAGCGAAGGGCCAAGCGGCGCCCTTCGCTGGCGCTCAGGCTCGGACAATGCTGATCGAATCATCCTCATCTCTGGGTTTGCTCCAAATTGCCCAATCGGCCAATTTGTGCATTCCGCCTCGTTTCCAGAAAGTTCCTTTGTCTAATTTTCATCAATCGGTTAGGATGAAAGCGTGGCACGATTCGGTTGACTGCCTTCAATCGTCAGTCACAATGGATGGCCGTGAGTTCAGAGCGGTGTTTTCACTCGCGGTCGGCAATTAACCCTTATTGGCATGCTTCTGCGTATCGGAAAGGATCGCGAGTTATGATGAAGCGCATTGCATTCTGGGCGCTGGCGTTGGTCGGTTCCTTGCTGTTGACTTCGAGTCTTCACGCCGACGAGCAAACGGGCCGGCCGGTCGTCGTCATCGTCGGCATCGATAAGTATCAGGACCCACAAATCAAGTCGCGCAAACACGCCGAGGCTGACGCCAAGGCGCTGTTTGACCTTTTCCTCTCCAAGGATCATCTTGGCGTTGAACCCGATCACGCCAAGCTGCTGCTCGGTTCAGGGCAAGGCGATCAGGCCGCCACCAAAAAGAACATCGAAGCCGCCCTGCATTGGCTGGAAAAGACCGGCAAGAAAGACGACCTCGTCATCTTCGCGATTTTTGGCAACGGCGCGCCGCTTGGCGAACGCTCCTGCTATTTCGCCGTCGATTCCACGTTCAAGAACCGCGCCAAGGACGCCGTCGCCAGCGGTGATATCGAACATATCATCGATAAGCTGGCCAGCGAACGTTTCGTCGCCATGGTCGATGTCCATCTCATGGGCTTCAACGCTGGCAAAGAAAAAGCGCCGGAACCGAATCTCGTCAACTTCTACCGCGAATTCCTCAGCCAGGGCGACGAAGGCAAAGATCCATCGCCTAGCCGAGTCGCCTTCATCGCCGGCTCCGCTGTCAAAGGCTCGCTCGATCTCGACAAGCACGGCGTCTTCGCCCAGGCGATTCTCGACGGCCTCAACGACAAAGCCGACAGCTTCGGCTACGAGGCCGACGGGAGCATCACCGTCAGCGAACTCGCGAAGTATGTGCGCAAGGCCGTGCCTGACTTGGCCCGCGCCGTCGGTGTTACGAAGGAACAGAAAGAGCAAAAGGCCGGCGTTCTCGAAGCGCAGTCCACCGACTTCATCGTCGCCTACAGTCCACAAGCGAGGGCAAAGGCTCTCGGTAACCTCAAGAAATTTGAAACCCTCGCCAAGGAAAACCGCCTCGACGCCAAGCTCAGCGAGGAAGGCCATAACCTGCTCGCACGCATGCCCAAACTCGAAGCCCAGCAGAGCCTGCGCAAGGCGTATCAGGCGTTCATCCTCGGCAAGTATGACGTGGCGTCTCTGTCTGCCGAGCGAAAAACGATCCTCGATACGACGACAATCAGCGACGCCGAGGCGGGCAAATACGCGATCACTGTGATGCGTGCCGCCGATCTGGTTCGCAAGAGCTATTACAAAGATGTCGTCAAGCCGCCGATGGTCGAGCATGCGATCAACGGCATGTTCAAGACCATCGAAGAAAAGATTCCATCGGACATCAAGGATCGCCTGGCGACTGTCAAAGAGATGAACGATGTCGCCTTGCATCGCCTACTCATCGACGCCCGCAAACACCTTGGCAAACGCGAAGACCTTGCCAAAGGCCAGGATATCACGAATTCCCTCAACGGCATGCTCGGCAAACTCGACAAGCATACCGGCTATATTCCGCCGGAAGTTGTCGACCAGTTCCGCTCGGGCACATCGGGCAAGTTCAAGGGCATCGGCGTGCAAATTCGCCGCAATGAGGCCCGCGACCAGCTTCAAGTGGTGACGCCGATCTTCAACAGCCCCGCACACAAGGCCGGACTGAAGGCGAACGACATCATCACGACGATCATCTCCGAAGTCGATCCAAAGACCGGCGAAGCCTACCCCGAAGCAATCATCACGCCAACCAAGGGCCTCACGACGGAGGACGCCGTCAAGAAAATCCTCGGCAAGCCGGGCACTCGCATCAAGCTAATGGTCGAACGCGAAGGCAACGCCAAGCCGATCGAATATACCCTCATCCGCGGCACGATCGAGGTCGAAAGCGTCCTCGGCGCGAAGCGCGGCGCCAAAGACGCCTGGGATTACGTCATCGATCCAGACAACCGCATCTGCTACGTCCGCCTGACCCAGTTCTCCGAAAACTCGTATGCCGAGCTTGAGAAGATCATGAAGCAACTGAGCAAGGACGGCGTCAAAGGCTTCATCCTTGATCTTCGCTTCAATCCCGGCGGATTGCTCGATAGCTCGATCAAGATTTCCGATCTGTTCATGGACGATGGCATGATCGTGTCGGTCCGCCATCGCGACGGCACAGAGACCAGCTACGTCGGACGCTCCGAGGGCGGCTACCTCACCTTCCCAATGGTCTGCCTCATCAACTCCGGCTCCGCCAGCGCGAGCGAGATCGTCTCCGCCTGCTTGCAGGATCATGGCCGGGCCATCGTCGTGGGTTCGCGCAGCTTCGGCAAAGGCAGCGTGCAGACGATCCACGGGTTCGACAATCAGAGCATCTTGAAACTCACGACCGCGACGTTCTGGCGCCCGTCGGGCCGAAACCTGAACAAGGCCAGCACGTCAGGCAAAGACACCGACGAATGGGGTGTAACGCCGAGCAAGGGATTTGAGTTGAAGCTGACAAAAAAGGAGGAAAACGAACTCTTCGATCACCTGAGAGAGCTTGAGATCATCCGCAGCGGCGCACCGCCAGCGTCAGGCACGGCCGTGAAGACGGAGTTCCGCGATCGCCAGCTCGATATGGCCCTCGAGTATCTCCGTGGCCAAATCCGCACGGCGGCCCGCAAAGACCCGAACCGCAATATCGAGAACCGGTAACGCTGCAACGTGCCCAAGTTCGCTTGGGCAATCATCTTTGTTAGATGGCCGTATCACAGTCGATGAGCAGTTCCCTGTACCCGAATTCTCACGAATTCGGCTACAGGGAACTACATAGGGACTTAGGAAACGGTCATCTAGCCTGCCCACGAAACGGCGGGTGCTTTTTTCGTCCGAATGTGACGGCGCGGAATCCCGTTCGCTCGGCGCGCACCTACCGTTTTTTTTGAGAAGCACTGTTACGATGGAAAGCGCTCCTTTCTTGGGCAATGATCAAGAAGCAATCGTCATCGGCCAAACGCTCGGCTGGGGTAGGCCACTTCGTTCGTTCAAGAAACCACAGGGAATTATCGAATTTGGTGCCGTCGTGGCCGTCGTCGGGTATTTGGCACTACCCGTGTACTTCGGTTATGGGCTTTGGTGCACGTGGTTTCACAATCATTGGATGGTGCAGCAGGGACATAAGGTATTTGGTGTGCTTTCGATTTTCGCTGCATGCTACTTGGTGTTTTGTGCATTCTATTTCTATTATCGCAATCAGCGGGTTCATATCTTCGAGGATGGCTTGGTCTACGTATGGGTGATTGGCGACAACTATTTTTCCGGTCAGCGACAATTACCGACTCGCCTTAACTCCCAGCATGCTTTTATCGTCCAATACGCCCTGCGCCGCTAGCTGATGGCGTATTGGACGATAAAAACATTGCCACGCTGCGACGACTTGCGTCATTTCGATAATTGTCGTTAGACACAAAAACAATGGTCGCTCATCACGCCGCGAGCGCTAAACGTAAACCAAGCCAACGTCACGAAAGACCCGCATGCCAACCCCGACACGCGATCAGCTCGCGGATCTATATCTGACGCAACTGCCCTTCACGCCCTACCCGGCTCAGGAGGAAGCGCTCCTCGCGTGGTTCATGTCCGAGCAAGGCGTCATGGTCTGCGCTCCGACCGGCACGGGCAAGACGCTCATCGCGCAAGCCGCCCTCTTCGAGGCGTTGCACACCGGGTCCGTCGCCTACTACACCACGCCGCTCATCGCCCTCACCGAACAGAAATTCCGCGAGATGCAGGCCTCAGCCGTACGCTGGGGATTTCGCGAGGATGATGTCGGCTTGGTCACGGGCAATCGCCGTGTCAATCCCAATGCTCGTATCCTCGTTGTTGTCGCCGAGATTTTGCTCAATCGACTGCTGCATCCGGAGGCCTTCGACTTCAGCAAAGTCTCCGCCGTTGTCATGGACGAGTTCCACAGCTTCGCCGACCTGGAGCGTGGCATCGTCTGGGAGCTTTCGCTGGCGCTCCTTCCCAAGCACATTCGACTGTTGCTTCTCTCCGCCACCGTGGGCAATTCGCGCGAATTCATGAATTGGCTCGAGCGTTGTCATCAACGCAAGCTGGAGTTGGTCGAGACCAAGGAACGCAAAGTTCCGCTGACCTACGAATGGGTCCCGGATCAGTTCCTGACCGAACAGATCGTCTTGATGTGCAAGGGCGACTTCGCCACCCGGCGTGTGCCCGCGCTGGTGTTCTGCTTCAATCGCGATGAATGCTGGAACCTCGCCGAACAGTTGAAAGGCCTGACGCTGCTGAACGAAGCACAAAAAGGCCCGCTGCATACCGAGGTCAACAAGCTCGAGTGGACGCAAGGCGTCGGGCCGAAGATCAAGCAGATGCTGCATCGCGGCGTCGGCGTGCATCATGCGGGGTTGCTGCCGAAGTATCGACGGGTGGTCGAGGAACTGTTCCATCGCAAGCTGCTGTCGGTTGTGATTTGTACGGAGACCTTGGCCTCGGGCATCAATCTGCCGGCTCGGTCGGTCGTGCTGGCATCGCTCGTCAAAGGGCCGAAGAATAAGCAGAAGCTGATCGACGCCAGCGGCGCCCAGCAAATGTTTGGCCGGGCGGGTAGGCCCCAGTTCGACGATCGCGGCTACGTCTACGCCGTCGCCCATGACGACGACGTGAAGCTGTTTCGCTGGCGACTGAAGTTTGATTCGATCCCGGAAGACACGCGCGATCTGGGCTTGCTGAAAGCGAAGAAGGACCTGAAGAAAAAAAAGCCGACGAAAAGCGACACGCGCGTTTATTGGACCGAGGGCCAGTTCAAGCAACTACAAGCCGCCCCGCCGGGCAAGCTTTATAGCAAAGGCCCCCTGCCCTGGCGTTTGCTGGCGTACCTGTTGAAGCTATCGCCGGAGGTGTCGCGCATCCGGACGGTGATCCGCAAACGGCTGATGGACGACAACCGCATCGCGGCCCAGGAGAAGCAGCTCGACGGCATGTTGATGACGCTGGCCAGCGCGGGCTTCGTGACGCTCACGCCGCCGCCGTCGCCAAGCCCCACCATGAGCGAAGCGATTGGTGGGGGTGAAAGCGCCCGCCCGCCTGACCCCCAGGAATCGCTGCGCTCATCCTGGGGCTTGGGAAATCATCAATTCGTAACCGCCGCGCCCACACCCAAGCTCGATCAGCTTCTCGTGTTTCGCAGCGTACATCCGATCTACGCCGTGTACTTGCTCGAACACCTTGGCATCGCCGACCGCGACGAGCGCTTGCAAGCCTTCGAGAGCGTGCTGGAGATGCCGCGCTCAGTGCTTCGCTATGTGCGCGTCCCTTGGCCGGAAGACCTGCCGCCCGGCCCGTTGGCGATGACGCGCCTCGACGAGGAACTGATCCGTCGCGGGTTGATGATCGCCAAACCGGAAGCGACGGATGAAGACGACGATGATGAGTATGTCCCCTGGCAGGAACGCGAAGCCCGTGCCCCGACACTGGCCGAGAAGCTGCGCTTACTGTTTGACGCGACCTACCCCGACGTGACCGACGTGCTCACACAGACCGTTTGGTCGGCGGCGGAGTTGTTGCGATTCGAGGGCAACTTCAACAAGTACGTGCAATCACGCGATCTCGTCAAGCAAGAGGGCATCATCTTCCGCCACCTGCTGCGTTTGATTCTGCTGCTCGGCGAATTCAAAGAAGTCACACCGGTCGGCATCACGCCTCAAGCCTGGCAGGCGGAGCTGCGCGACATCAGCGACCGCCTAACCGCCAGTTGCCGCGAGATCGATCCAACGAGCACCGACGAAGCGATTCTGCAAGCGCACACGGCGGATGTGGTGGAAGGCGAGACGGCACTGCTGAAGTGATGTGGTGCATTTCGTTTAGCGTTGGCGAGGAGCCGTCGGCACGCTAATAACGAGCACTGAGATTCGGAGGAGGTTCCTCTTATGGAAATGCAATACGGATGCTACACTATTAGAAGTGCTAATTATTGTTGTTGTGAGGGGGGATTTACCATGCGCCGTACAAGAACCTCCGCCTTTACGCTGATCGAATTATTGGTGGTCATCGCGATTATTGCAGTACTGATCGCGCTGCTCGTGCCAGCTGTTCAAAAGGTTCGCGACTCGGCTGCTCGTTTGCAATGCGGCAACAACCTTCGGCAGATGGCGATCGCCATGCATAGCTATCATGACGCCAACAAGGTGTATGCCTCCGGCAGTAAAGGGCCATGGAATGGCAATAGTAACTTCCCTGCTGGTTGGAATGACACGCTCTATGGCGCGTCTCTTCCGTATGGTCATTTCAGCTGGGCGGCGATCATTTTGCCTTACCTGGACCAACTGCCTCTCTACAACATGATCGATTTTACCAAGCCAGCTTACTCGACTCGCCTTTGGGACGCAGGTGGCGACCGGGGACCAGCTGGTAATATTGCAAACGCCCCTGCATCGGCACTCTGTCCGCCCGTGTTTTACTGTCCGTTAGCAAAACGGGTAGCCTACTGGAATGAGCAAAAGGACTACGGAATCAACGGCGAAGGCGGATGCTGTCCCGAAAGAACCCAAGCGGGCATGACGGGATTGGCATATGTCAATAGCCAAGTAAAAATGGGCCAAGTCACCGATGGTACCAGCAACACCTTGATGTTCACGGATCTCGCCCATTGGTCGATTCACAGCTGGGCCCCCATCGACAAAGGAAGCAACCCCTTCTTCTTCGTCCATCACCAATCGCAAGGGTATGTTCAAGGTACAGCCAACGGCGGCTTGATGAACGCCAACTCAGGAAACAACCGCGCTCCTCAGAGCAATCATCCGGGCGGCTGTCAAGCTGTGATGTGTGACGGCCACGTCATCTGGTTGGCGAACAACATCAATCTCACCATCTATAATGCGCTTTTCACCATTGCTGGGAACGAAGCCGTCGCCGTACCCGAATAATCGGAGAGCTACCAGTGAGACTCGTTCGATTGTCAAAATCGGTAATGTTTGCAATGTTCGTCTTGTGCGTTATCGGTTGCGGCGGTCCGACCCTTGTGCCGGTCAAAGGCGTCTGCAAACGCAATGGCAAGCCGGTGTCGCATCTGTCCCTCATCTTCGCACCGGCATCAGGCAAACCGCTTTGGGTCGCCGCGGACGATGACGGCCGCTTTGAATTGCATGCCGACGCCGATCGCAAAGGCGCCCCATTGGGCACGTATACCGTGATCGTCGCTTTCCAATTCCGCACGCCGCAGGAAGAAATGAACCACATCACGGGGAAATTTCATTTCCATCCAGACAAAGACGCCATTGTTCAAAAATATGGTGCTACCGGCGCCGCCCCGCTTGTCGTTGAGGTCACCCATGCCAATCAAGAACTCGAGTTGGACCTGAACTGAAGTCTCTCCCGCTTTGCGTCGCTCTCACGTTCCGTGGGAACCAGGAACAAAAGCGCAGCACGCTCCCTTCGCGGCGACGATTCGCGATGCCAGGCGAGTTACAGGTACTCAGTACCACCCAGCACGAACGGTGCGTCAGATTTTCGGTACAAAGGACGCCCGCTTCGTCCTGGTATGCTCAAACTGCTCCATGACACTCAGGACGACGACGAATGCGAATGGCTGGTTGCAGTCAAATGGATCAAGCACATATCTCAGGATGATGCGCGATTCCGCAGCAAAGCAGGGTTGTTCGCGAATCCCAGTATCGTTGCCTCACTTTCCAGCCAACTGAAAACAATTGAGTTCTTGGAGCAGGAATTTAAGGTGAATTTCGAGAAGCTTCTGTCCGTGGAATGATTGCAAGTCGATGTTAGGAACGTCCCAGTTTATTGAAGGTGAACCCATGATTCGCCTGGTGGGCGAGCGGCATTGCACGGGACATTATTCGCGTACCTGTTTTGTCGATTTCCCCCAAAGTGTGACGAAAGGCGCCGAAGATTGTCGAAAAGTGACGAATTTTCGTCATTTTCGACTTATGCAATAGCAGAAGGACACCAGGCAAAATCAGGACGCCTTTTGAAACACATTCCGATAGGAAAGTTTCGTGATCGCGCTCAGCGTATCGATAGGGAGTTGCTCGCTTCATGGGGCGGCATAGAAAAAGCAGATGGCGAGGATTGGTTGGACGGCTACATTCAGTTGAGCGGCGCTCCTCCGATTTTTCGTGACCCCGCCAAGTTTCTAAAATGGTTCTGGACGAAGCGGCCGAAATTGGTGCATGCGAACAATGTGTGATTTGGTACGTTAGCCTACGGTTAGGTTGGGATTCTCCGACCAACATTTGAGGAAAATCGTATGTCATTTCAAGGACACATCGAAAATGGCGCGGTTGTATTGGATGAACCAACGCCCCTGGGGAATGGCACCATTGTGCGCATTGAGCCGGTGAAAACTGCGAGAAAACCAGAGGAATCGCGAGGGGCAGTCGTTGCCGACACCGACCAACCCCGCACGATGCATCAAATGGCCCAAGCCTGGAGGGCGGTCGCCAAGCCGATACCCGAGGACTATATCCCGCCATCGGTGGATCCCGATGACTATCCGCTGTTTTGAAATCGAAAGGCTCTATGAATATCCTCCACAACCGCCATCCTATTCCGCGCCGCACCTTCCTGAAAGGCGCCGGCATTTCGCTTGCTCTGCCGTGGCTGGACGCCATGAGCGTGCGGGCGAATTCGGTGCAGACGGCTGGTTCGATCACGCCAGCGGAGACGCCGCGCCGCGCCGTTTTCTGCTTCTTTGGCCTGGGCATCAATGGCCGTGATTTCACGCCGGCAAACGCTGGCGTGAACTACACCGTCACGCCGATTCTTCGGCCGCTTGCGGAACTTCGACGCGACTTCACCGTCATCTCCGGCCTACGGCTCACGCATTCCGGTGGCCACGTCGGTGACCGCACGTTCCTCACCGGAACCAACACGCGCAGCGCCGGCGCTCGGCTGCGTGTCTCGTGCGATCAGGAATTGGCCCAGGCGGTTGGCCGAGCCACGCCGTTCCCGTCGCTCGCCCTGGGCATCAAACGCGGCACCGGCTTTGGCGGGTATTACGATCAGACGCTCTCCTGGAGCCCCAGCGGCACGCCGATCCCGTCGGAGAATCGCCCGCACATTCTCTTCGATCAGCTCTTCCGCCCCGATACGCCCGCAACGCTCACTCAGCGCGAAGCCGAGTTCATCCGCCGGGCCAGCGTTCTCGATTCGCTGCGTGCGGAAGCACGCCGCCTCGAAGGCACGCTCGGCGCTGACGATCGCCGAAAGCTCGATGAATACCTCACGGGCATCCGCGATCTCGAACGCCGCATGCAAGACGAACGCGATTGGCTGCGCCGCCCCAAGCCGACGGTCGCCGCCTTGACCTTTGGCAACATCCAAAGCCTCGACCCAGATCGGGCGGGCCTGGAGTATCGCCGTTACCAACGGCTCATGTACGACGTCATCTTGCTGGCCCTGCAAACCGACAGCACGCGCATCATCTCCTACCTGGCCCGCATGGACGGCTCGGACGGCACCGGCGCCTGGCGAAGCCTGGGCAACCCGTACAACTACCACGAAATGACCCATCACGGCGAAGACCCCGACAAACTCCAGTGGTTCACCAGAGCCGACACGATGTACATGGAAGATTGGGCCTACTTCTTGAACAAACTCAAGAATGTGCGCGAAGGTGAAGGCACGTTGCTCGACCACACGCTCGTCGCCTACGGCAGCAGCGGCGGCGCCATCAACGCCCACCACAACCACCACCTGCCAACGATGCTCGCCGGCGGCGCACGCCTGGGTGTCAGGCATCAGGGCCACATCGTCAAGGACGACGTCCGCCTCGGTAACCTCTGGGCGACGGTGTTCGACCGCATGAACGTGCCGCTGCCAGGCAACTTCCAGGGTGGCGAAGCGGACGGCATCATTCGAGAGATGGTGTGATGAACGCAGTAGGGTTGCAAGCCGGCCCGAGTTCCACTCAGAACATGTTACTTTACTTTCGAATCCTCGATTGGGTCGACAGCGAAGCGCCGACACCCGAGCAGATTCAGGAACTCGTCCGCGAAAGGTAGAAGGAAAGACGCCGGCTGCATCGCAACCATTAATATCAAATGATTACTTTGCACAAAATAAACTTGCGGCTTGACAGTTGGCCCCATTTCGACAAAGATGGTAGGGAAATCCCCCCCTTTGTCCTTTTCCCATAGGAGCGACGGAATGAACGAGCAGAACATGATCGCCTGCCCGGATTGCGAAACGCCGGAAGGCCTCGGCCGACGTGAATTCATCCTGGCAGCGGGCGGCACAGTCGCCACGCTGGCGGCGCTGGATGCCGTCCCGCAGCTTGTCCGAGCGCAAGGCACGACAGTGGTGCAACCCGCGGTTCAACCCGTCCGCGCCGCCAAGCCGGCTGAAGCGCTGATTCGCGAACTCTATCAGGGCTTGACCGTCGAGCAACGCCAGCGCGTGGTCTACCCGTGGAATCACGGCGCGACCGCCACCGCGACGCCGACTCGCAAGCGCATGTACAACGGCGCGATCTTCGCAGCGCATAACATCGCCGCCGTCTACACGCCGGCGCAGAAGGAACTGAACCAGCGCATCTTCCGCGCTATCGGTTCCGGCGAAGAAGGCTACCGCCAGCTGAGCCGCGGCAATACCTTCGACGGCAGCAACTCGTTCGAACGCTGCGGCGCCTATATCTTCGGCGACCCGACCGGCGACAACCAGTTCGCCTGGGTCTTCACCGGCCATCACCTCACCGTTCGCTGCGATGGCAACTCCGAAGCCAACACCGGCTTCGGCGGGCCGATGTACTACGGCCATACCCCAGACGGCATGAGCGCTCGCAACGTGTTCAACTTCCAGACCCGCTCCGCGATCGCAGTGTGGGACGCGTTGTCTGAAGCACAACGCCGCACGGCCACGATTCTGATGTACCCGCAACCGAGTGAACAGGAAGGCTCGGTCCGTTTCCGTGCTCTGGGTCAGGCGTACCCTGGCATCTCGATCCGCGACCTGACTGCCGACCAGCGTCGTCTTGTCGAACAGGTCATGCGCGATCTGCTGTCGCCATATCGTCGTGAAGACGGCGATGAAGTCATGGAACTGGTTCGCCGTAATGGCGGGCTGGATCGGCTCAGCCTGGGCTTCTTCAAGAACGCCGGCACCGCCGCCGGCAGCTGGGACTACTGGCGCATCGAAGGCCCCGGCTTCGTGTGGAACTTCCGCGTCCTGCCACACGTGCACTGCTTCGTCAACATCGGCCTGCAAGCACCGGCTCGCGGCTAAGCAAAAATGCAAGCCCAGGGGTAAGGTACGCCGAACCCCTGGGATGATGTATACCTTCGGCGGGTGGGATTGTCGTTTTTCCGAGCCGCGACCGTCACGGAGCGGCCGACAACGAGCGCACGGCATCCTGTCGGCCGCTCCCTGACGGTCGCGGCTCGGAAACGGTTCGATTCGTCCGAAAATGCGACATTTCCAACCGCGCCAAGTATAACCGCGATCCCAGGGGTTCGGCGTACCTCACCTTGGGCTTGCTCCCTACTTCGGCAAATGCGGAAACACAAAAGCGGCTCGCACCGGTGGCGGCATCGGCGAATCGGGGCCTCGCACCGAACGCCAAATCACGTCGTTGAAGATCAAATCGTCGATCGCGTCCTCCTTCGAGAAATCCCACGTCTCCGCCCATTTGGCGCCATACGCCGTCGCCAGGTTCACGGCTTTCCTGTCCACATTGGGTACTAGGTGGTTGTACGGTGCGAGGTTTGCGTTATTGGCGAATGCGTTGTACATCGGCGTGGCGGCGGCGTCGAATTGGCTCATCGGACGCAAGCCGAGGATCAGCTCCATCGTTCGCAGCATGCTCGCCGTCGAGTACATCGTCGAATCGACTTTGCCCGTCTGCGTGTAGGGGCTGATGCACAGCGCGACCGTGCGATGGGCATCCACATGATCCGAGCCATTCTGGGCGTCGTCTTCGATGACGAAGATTGCCGTCTCCTTCCAGAACTTGCTCTTGGAAATGCCCTCGACCAACTGCCCCAGGGCGAGATCGTTGTCGGCCACCATCGCGGTCGGCGTCGGCTTGCCGGCTTTTGTGCCGTAGGTATGATCGTTGCCGAGGCGTACGATCTGCATCTTGGGCATATCGCCGACCTTCTCGAAGCGTTTGAGTTCGTCGAGGAAGCGTTCGGTTCGTTTGACATCGAGATAGTCGAGATCGTAGCCGCGATACCACGGGTCGATATGGCCTTCGAGGGCTTTGACGCGGGCGGTCATGGGATCCTTGAGTGTCTTGCCGTTATTGACCCACTCGCCGTAGCTGCGATACGACACCTTGGCCTCGGCACAGCGGTCCCAGAGATAGCCGCCGGCGGGACGGGCGACTTCGTCGAAGTTGCCCTCGGCCGGGTAGATGCTCAGCTTCTTCGTCGGGCTGCCGCGATAGCTGAGTGGCCAAACACGTTTGACGAAGTCGGTGCAATACGCGCCCATTGACCACTCGTGGCCCTCGGCCGAGACTTCGCCGTCGCAGTAGAAGTTGTCAAGCAGCACGAATTGGCGTGCGAGCCGATGGGCGTTCGGCGTGATCTTCTCGGGGAAGATGCAAAGGTTCGGATCGCCGTTGCCTTCCTTGATGTCGCCGAAGACCTGATCGTAGGTGCGGTTCTCACGGACGACGTAAATGCAGTATTTAATGGGAGATGGTGTTACGCCCGCCTTCCTAACTACCCAGTTATGGAACTGGTCAAAGCGATCCCGATCGATCTTTCCATCTATAACCCCGTTGAGTTTGGCGAATTCGATGAGCGGTTCTCGCAAGGCTCGGGTTTCCGAGACGAGAAAGTACGATCTTCCTTTGGCGAGCAATACGAAGAGATCATCCTTCCCCTGAACACTCGCAGCGCTGTGCGTCAACAATTCATTGGGGACGGGGCTACCATCGGGTCGTCCTTGAACGCCGAGGTTCTGTCGCAACGGGCTGCACGCATATGCCTGCTTGCTGTACTTCGCCATGTCGTCTTCGTTGGGCATGTCGATGATGCCAAGGGTGCCGCGATAGAGGCCGGCGATGTACTCGCGGATGGTGGGATTTTTCGGCAGCGTCGGGTCGGGGCCTTTGGGGTTGGCCTTGACGCTGGTGCCGCGGCCGTTGGCGACGTAGATGCGTTTGTCGGCGGGATTGTAGCGCACGGAGGTCGGGTACATGCCGACGGGGATGAAGCCGAGCGGCTTGGTTTCGCCGGGCTTTTCGACGTTGAAGAGGGCGAGGTTGTTATTGTCGGCATTGGCGACGAAGAGGATCTTGCCGTCGGGCGTCAGGCTGAGCGAATTGGGCGTATTGCCGTTCGGCGCGGTGGCGTAGAGGGCGCAGTTGATCGTCTCCAGGCCTTTGCCATCCGCCATGTTGATGACGCTGACGCGCGTCGAGTTGGAGCAGGCGACGAAAAGCGTTTTGCCGTCGGGCGTCAGGACCATCTCGGTCGGGTGTTTTTCGGTGCTGAAGTTGGATACGACTTTCTTCGTAGCCAGGTCGATGACGGCCACCGCTGCCTTGCTCCACAGGCTGACGAAGAGCCGATTCGCTTTGGCATCGACCAGGCAGTTGATCGGGTAGCTGTCCTTGCCAAGCGGGATGGTGACGCGGCTCTTCGGATCATCGACAGGCACGATGGCGACGGCATGCCCGAAAGCGCCGGGGACGTACAGCGTCTTGCCGTCGGGATGAATGGCGAGCGAGCCGGGGATGAACTTCTCGTCGGCGATGGGCAACTTGCGTTGTTTGAAGAGTAGGCCGTCGTCGAACTGGAATTGATGAACGACATCGAACTCCCCGCCGCCGGCGTAGAGGTGCGCGCCATTGGGCGAGAAGGTCAGGCCGCCGAATGATTGTTCGAGGATTACGCGCGAATGGACACGTTCCTTCGTCGCCGTCAAATCGACGATGCTGATTTCGTGATCGCCGTAACCCGCATGCAACACCGCCGCCCACTTACCCGACGGATGCAGCGCGATGGCGACGGGAAAATCGCCGAGTTCGACCTGCTTGCCCGCCGGCTTGATCGACCAGCTATTGGGAAGGCGCACCGCGCCGTCGGCCTCGACGCCAGGCAGCGTGATCGGCTTCTTGGTGGGCGTCTTGCCGACATCCTGAGCCAAGAGTGTGACGGCGAGGAGAAGTGAGAACGCAAGCAAAGCCACGCGCAACATGAAGTCACCTTGTGAGAAGAATGGGGAAAGAAGTTGTCGCTTGCGGCTTAGCGCTCGCGCGGCGCCGTGCGAGCGCTAAGCCGCAAGCGGCAACCCTGTTCAATGAATCCCGGGCAGGTCGATTTCTTTGTCCTGGTCCACAAACGGATTGTAGAACCGCATCGTCTTCAGCTTCCACGCTCGGCCATCGCCCTCGAGCTTGAAGTCGGCTTGCGTCACGAACACGAAAGGCTGCTCGCGACCGTCGGCCCAGACGGAGACACGGAAACGTGCCTTGGCGAACTTGTTGGCGTGTGACACATCCTCGATGCTAAATGCCGTGATGCGGATTTCGCGAACCTTGTTCGCCTGGATCGATTGACGGGCGACTTCATACAGCCCGTCGCGCGTCAGGCCTTTGTAGTTGAAGTCGTTGGCGACATGCTTGAACAGATCGTCTACCTTGCCGGCGACGATTGCGTTGGACATGGCGTGGACGTTGGTTTCGATCTGCAAACGATCCGATGGTACGAAGCGAATCGCCAGCCAAAGCGCCGCCAGCACGCAAAGCGTTCCTGCCGCATAGCCGAGGTAGATGACGCGCGAATTGAAACGCCAGGCGACGACGAAGCCGACTGCGATGATCGCGAGCAGAGTGTAGAGCACGCCGGCGTTTTGGACGAGCCAATTCATGGTATACCCTATCTTCCGCTTGCGGCTTAGCGCTCAAGTGCGCGTGGGACATACCGAGCGCTAAGCCGCAAGCGGAGTTTCACGCGCCCGCCATCGTATCGCCGGGCGGCTTACGGGTCGCGTCTTTGCGCGTCAACACCGACGTGTTCGGACGGAAGAAGACGAAAGCCGTCACGATCAATCCAATCGCGCCGGCGATCGACGACCGCCGCACCACGGCATCCTCCGCGAACAGATCGAGCAACTCGTGCTCCACCGGCAGATGTTCCTTCACATAGGGCAGGGCGGCGACCGTGCCAATCAACACCGCACCCACCAGCAGCGCGCCGATGAACAGCATCAGCGGCAGCCAGTAGTCGCGCAGTTCTTGCCACATGGCGTGCGGTTTCTCGAATCGCTGGTTAGCCGCTTGCGGCTTAGCGCTCGCATGGCACCACGCGAGCGCTAAGCCGCAAGCGGCTGGAATTCTCGGTCTTCCTTATTTCAACCCGAAGCGGGCCTGCGAGCCGAGACTTTCCTCGATGCGCAGCAGCTGGTTGTACTTCGCGATACGGTCGGTTCGGCTCGTCGAACCGGTTTTGATTTGGCCGGCGTTGGTGGCGACGGCGATGTCGGCAATCGTCGCGTCCTCCGTCTCGCCCGAGCGATGGCTGATGATCGAGTTGAACCCATTCCGTCGGCCTAGCTCGATGGCGTCGAGCGTCTCGGTCAACGTGCCGATCTGGTTGACTTTGATGAGGATCGCGTTGCCCGCTTTCTTGTCGATGCCTTCTTGCAGACGTTTCGTGTTGGTAACGAACAGGTCATCGCCGACCAGTTGAATCTTGTCGCCGAGCTCTTTCGTCAGCTTCTGCCAGCCTGCCCAGTCGTCCTCGGCCAGGCCGTCTTCGATAGAGCGGATCGGCCATTTCGCGCAGAGCGACTTCCAGAGGTCGATCATCTCATCGCTCGAGGCGATCTTGTCGGGATTGCTCTTGAAGAAGCAGTAGCCCGTTTTGCCCTTGTGCTTGGCTTCCTCGAAAAGCTCGGTGCAAGCGGGATCAAGCGCGAAGGCGACTTGCTCGCCGAGCTTATAGCCTGCTTTCTCGATGGCGCTGGCGATGATTTCGAGCGCCTCGTCGGCGGACTTCAGATCGGGCGCGAAGCCGCCTTCATCGCCGACCGCGGTGTTGAGATGGCGATCGTGCAGCACTTTCTTCAAATTGTGGAACACTTCCGCGCCCATCCGCAGCGATTCGCGGAACGTCGTCGCGCCGATCGGCATAATCATGAATTCCTGGAAATCGACGGTGCTGTCGGCATGCTTGCCGCCGTTGAGGACGTTCATCATCGGCACCGGCAGGACTTTCGCATTGGTCCCGCCGAGGTAGCGGTAGAGCGGCAAGCCGACCGACTGCGCCGCGGCATGCGCGACGGCGAGGGAAACACCGAGGATGGCGTTGGCGCCGAGCTTGGCCTTGTTCGGCGTGCCGTCGAGGTCGAGCATCGCCTGGTCGATGTCGATTTGGTCGGTCGCGTCCATGCCGATGAGCTTCGGCGCGATGAGGTTATTGACATTGGCGACGGCCTTCAGCGTGCCTTTGCCGAGGTAACGCTTCTTGTCGCCGTCGCGCAGTTCGCACGCTTCATAAGCGCCTGTGCTGGCGCCGGACGGGACGGCGGCGCGACCGGAGGCGCCGTCGACGAGGGTGACTTCGACCTCCAGCGTCGGGTTGCCTCGGCTATCCAAAATCTCGCGGGCATGAATGCTTTGCAGTTCCATGAATCAAAACTCACATCGGTAAAATCGGGGGAAAAAACACTGAAGTTGATATAGTGCCTGCCCACGGAATTGGCTCGTGTTGCGCGGCATTCCACGTTTAGCCGCTCGCCTCTGGCGCGCGCGGTGTGTCGCGCGTCCCAAATTCGCGCTCGCCAAAAGCGGGCGGCTAAACAAAATCGGGTACAATGCCAGCATAGCGCCAATACCCTCACCTGGGACCATTCACACCATGCGCCGCTTCATCGTTTGGACTCTTGTACTCCTTGTCATCGCCGGCGGCGTCGCGCTGGCCGTCAATCCGGTTTTCGAATGGTGGCAGAAACGCCGGCAGCCGACCTATATCACCACCAAGCTGACTCGTGGCCGAGTCGAGACTACGGTCAACTCGACGGGCACGGTCAAGCCGGTTCGCACAGTCTCGGTCGGAGCGTTTACCTCGGGGCCCTTGGCGGAGGTGCTTGTCGATTTCAATAGTCGGGTAACCATAGACCAGGTGTTGGCACGGATCGATCCGAAGCTGCTGACCGCCTCGGTCAAGCGCGACGAGGCATTACTCGACACGCAGTTTGCCGAGCGCGATCGCGTCAAGGCGTTGCTTCAGCAGTCGCGCAACAACGAGGAGCGGGCCAAGAGCCTGTACAAAGTCAGCATCGATTACATTTCCGCGATCGAGATGGACCAGTACCGTTTCTCGCGAGAATGCCTGGAGGCGCAGGTCAAGCTCGCCGAGGCGTCGATCAAACAAGCCGAAGCGACGTTGAGCAACTCCAAGGCCAATCTCGGTTACACGACCATCGTCTCACCCGTCGATGGCGTTGTCATCGAACGCAAGGTCGATCGCGGGCAGACCGTCGCATCGTCGTTTCAGACGCCTGAGTTGTTTGTCGTCGGCGAGGACATGGAAAACAGCATGCACATCTTCGCCACTGTGGACGAGGCGGACATTGGCATGATTCAGACAGCGCATAAGAACAAGAAGAAGGTAACCTTTACTATCGACGCTTATCCTGACGACTTGTTCAAAGGAGAGATCGATCATATCCGCAAGAATTCGACGACCAATCAAAACGTGGTGACCTATCCCGTCGTCATCTTGACAAAGGAAAACCCCGGCATGAAGCTCATGCCTGGTATGACGGCGAACATCACGTTTCACATCGAGATGAAGGAGGACGTTCTACGCGTACCGATGTCGGCATTGCGCTTCGTGCCGCTGGCGGGGCAGGTGCATGAGGACGATCGGCACTATCTCGACAACACGACCGCCGCCCCCAGCGGAAGCCAACGGCGCGCGAGCGAAAAAGTCGAGCAAGCGCAGAAGCGCCGCCAGCGCGTCGTCTGGGTGCGCGAAGACGATTGGCTGCGCGCCAGGCCCGTGACGCTAGGCCTGATCGAGCATCA
>CAMAUE010000056.1 GCA_945861245.1 Singulisphaera sp. GP187 | reverse complement strand
TCATGAGAGACATCCGTGAGATCAGCAACCGACCTCTGCATGTCAGAAAGCGACGTACAGCAAGTCGATGGCCATGACTCACAGATATGGAGAAGGCCGCTATAGCGCAAGCCCCTCAAACTGCCCAGTTATGCGCGCTGGCCGTGCCCATGCAGCCGAGGTCCGCATAGCCCATGTCATCGACGAGCACGAAAATGAGGTTCGATTTGCGAGGCGTCTGCCCATGAACCGACGCGGAGAAGCAACCGGCTAACACGATGATGAGAAAAAGACAAAAATGGAACGGGAATGCATGCCGGCACCTCGGAGATTGATGCGGATCATGCAAACATTCTACGCACAAATTTCGGCGAGCCTAGCC
This sequence comes from Singulisphaera sp. GP187, assembly GCA_945861245.1. Taxonomy (GTDB): domain Bacteria; phylum Planctomycetota; class Planctomycetia; order Gemmatales; family Gemmataceae; genus SIAQ01. Next base: position 31,368 of record CAMAUE010000056.1, on the reverse strand, counting down.
GCGTAAGCGGCCGGTTGAATACACCGTTGCAGAATCAACCTGCTGCTTACGCGACCAGGCTCGACCAACTATTGGTCGAACGAGGTGTGCACCAAACCGCTGAGCCGGCCGCCGAGACGATGCACGGCCTGCGCCGCGCCTTTGCTGGCACTCGATTCGCCGTGCGGCAGCACAAGATAGGCGCCGTCGGCGAAGGCGAGCGGGATCGTGAGTTCCGCGGCATCGTCCAATGCGAGGCCGTCGATCAGGAGCAGGTCGAACCGCTCGCGCAACCAGGCCGTGACCCACTGCATCGCTTCGTTGCGAGCGGTGGGGCGCGATTTCGTCGAAATCCCCGCAGGCAGCAGGTGCAAATTGACGGCACACGTCGGCACCAGCGCCTGCTCGATCGCCAAAGCCCCGTCGGCGACTTCCGCTAGGCCGACGGCGGCGCTCAGCCCGAACTTCTGCGCGATGCCTGGGCGCCGTGTGTTGGCGTCGATCAGCACGACGCGCAGCGAGCGCTGCAGCGATGCGATCACGCCAAGGTTGGCGAGCACCGTCGTCGTACCGACGTTGGCTTTCAAGCCAAGCATCAGTAAGGTCTTGCTCGTCGTGATGTTGATGCTGGCGGTCATCGCGTCGAAAAGGGCGGCGTACTGCTTGGCTGTCGGATGATCGGGTTGGTGGTAGGCGATGATTTCGGCATGGATGCTCGTGGTCGCGGCGCCTGGCCAAGGCTCGAAGACAACGCCCATCGGCTTTGTCGGCGCCAGTTGCACGACTTGCGTCGGCGTCAGAGCGAGACCAATCTTTTCGATCTGTAGGTGCGGCGGTTGCGGCGTTCTCTGGGCCGGGTGTTTGAGCAAGCCGGGCGAAAGTTCGACTTTCTTGTTGGGGCCGCCGACCTCGATGAACGGAACGTCCTCGGCGATTTCCCAATCGACGACGCCATCTGGCGCGGGCGTTTCGGCGCCAGGTTTGGCCAACGCCGGGGGAGCGACGCGCGTGCCGCCATTGGCTTTCAAACTGTCAAGCATCCTGCCCATTGACCGGTACCCTTTGGTATATTTCCCGCCATCCATGGCGAGTTCGCTGCATGACCCGCCATCGATGGCGGGCTATAACAAGTAACAATTCTTACGCGGTACGAAAGAATTTCTGGATATTCGGATGCGTCGGTTCGCCATCGTTGTCGGGCTTCTCATCGGCTTCGTCCACGGACAGGCCAAGCATGGCGAGAGCTTCGAGCGCCGCCTCGGCGTCGACCGTCGTCAGTTCACCATTCTCGGCGAGAGCCAGCGCCTGGGACGCAGCCTGATTTAGATAGCGCGGCACGCCGTGAGTGCCGCGAGCGAGAACCTCGAGAGCGGTATCATCGAATATCTTCTCCGGCTTCCCGCCAGCCGCTCGCAGATGATGCGCGAGATAGTCGTATGCCTCTTCCGCTGGCATTGCAGCAAGCGTCGCGCGGACTGCGATGCGTTGGCGAAGAGATTCAAGACCCGGATAGCCGAGCGTAGTAAGCAAAGCGGGTTGGGCGATCAGCACGATCTGCAATGCCTTACCGCCGCCCGATTGCAGGTTGGCAAGCATGCGCAACTCTTCGAGCACGTCGGTTCCAAGAAGGTGCGCTTCGTCGATCACGAACACCGTGCGCTTGCCATCCGCTACCGCTTGCAGCAGGTGATCGGTGAGCCGCAATCGCAAACGCTGCTCGCTGACGTCGTCGTAAGGCAACTTGAGATCATAGAGGATCGCCTGCAACAGGGCGCAGCGGTCGGCGAAATGGCTGTTGGCGAGGTAGGCGCTTTCCACGCTGTCGCCGAGCCGTTCGAGTAACAGATACGCCAGCAGCGTCTTGCCCGTGCCTGGCTCGCCGGTGAGGAGGACAAACGTTTCATCCTCGGCGAGACCGTGAACCAGGAGCGTTAGAGCGGATTCGTGGCTTGAGGCGGGATAGTAAGCCATCGAGTCCGGCGACGTGGGAAACGGACGACGCTTTAGCCCAAATCGTTGCAATTCCATGCGACCATTTCCTCCGTCCGGGGAGAGGGGGCCATCGTGACCAACTGTGCAGTTTGGCGAGCCTAGCTGGGTAAGCAGCAGGTTTGCGGGTAATTCAACCTGCTGCTTACGCAGCTAGGCTCGCCAAAAAAGACGCATACGATGGCGTTACCACTTGCATCGGACGGAAATGTGCACGAAGTTTACTGATTGATGCAATTGGCACCGGAAACACGATCGGCGCTATAGCCAAAGTTTCACTCGACTACGCAGATTCTCAGGAAGCTTGCGTTCCACGACGCGCCGGACCTCCTCCGTGCCATAGCGCGTGCTGAAATGTCCACAAATGATCAGTTCGTTCTTGAAGCGGTCCGCTCGCTCGATGAAGTCGTCGAGGTGCATATGCCCGAACTTGTGGATCTTCTCCCGCCGATGCTTGGCACGAACGAAGCTCATCTCAGTAATAAGTATCTTCGCCTCGAACGCTGGCGGGTAATTGTCAAGTCCCGCCGGGCTGGTGTCGCCGGTGTAGGCGACGAGCGGCGTGCGGATTTCGAGCGTGACGGCCACGCCCGACAGCCGCAGGTCGCGGATTTTGTCGCCGGGCAGGCCGTGATATTCTTCCTTGAGTTTGTTGCGCCTCTCCCAAACTACGTATCCAACGGCGGGAATCGTGTGCGTCGCCTCGAATACGGTAACAACATGCTCACGCGACAATTCGATTTCCTGGCCTGCAGTCACGCCAACGAGATTGCACGTCTGCCGACCGCGATCCAGCCGCTGCATGATGAGAAGCAACCGCCGAACGTCCTCCAGCGCATATTCGGGAAGGTAGACGGTGGGCGGTTCCATTTTCATCATCCGCCGGCGTGCGACATAAGCAGGCAAGGCAGCGACATGATCCAAATGCGTATGCGATATAAAACAGTTCGGCGTGCTCATGAAGTCCCAAGGATGCGCGCCGAGGTCGAAGCAAACCTTCAACTCCGGCACACGCCAATAGGTCTGCACAGCCGCGCGCGAGTAGCCCTCAACGGTCAACCCGGCGTGTTTCGTGGACAGGAGGGGGACATTATCCAGCATGGGATCCGATTAAAACGAAAGGTGGGGAATTCGCACTTCCTGTTTTCCGCTTGCGGCTTAGCGCTCACAGAGCGCCACTCGAGCGCTAAGCCGCAAGCGGAAAACGAAAACGCATTACTTCTTCTTCGAAAAATCGCCCGCACGCACGATGACCAATCTCCCAGTAGAGATATGCGTCGCCATCGCGCGGTTCACGTCTTTTACGGTGACGGCGGCGATTTTCTTCTCCATGTCGGCCTGCCAGGCAGCGGTTCGGCCAAGAAAAAGCCCGCTCGCCAGGATGCTCACCAGGCCGCTGTCCTTGCCGCGTTCGACACGCATGTCGTCGAGGTACGAGATGCGGGCAAGTTTCAACTCCTCCTCGGTGATGCCCGTCTTGAACAGCTTGTCGAGTTCCTCGATCGCGCCTTTGTCAACTTTGTCGATGACGTCGGGATTGCAAAAAGCGTAGACGAGAAACCGAGCAACGGGGTCCTTCGCGCCGACGCCCAGCTGCGAGCCTGTGCCATACGACCAACCTTCACGCACGCGCAGGCGATCCATCAGTCGCGATGAAAAACCGCTGCCGAGCACGAAGTTGCCCAGCTCCAACGCGGCGAAATCGGGCGAGCTGTCGTCCATCTTAAACTTGACGGCAGCGGCGTAAACGGCGTTCTCCTTGTCCGGCGTGTTAATCGTATCGCGCGACGCCTTGACACCTTCGACCAACACCGCTGGGATCCGCTTGTGCGCAGTCGTGGTCTTCCAGCCGGTCAGGATCGATTCAAACTGATTGGTCGTCGCCTCGGGATCGAAATCGCCCACGATCACCAGTTCGCCGATAGCCCCGCCGATCTGCGAATAGATGTCGATGACGGAGTCGCGCGTGACCTTGGCATTGCGTTCGAGCGATTCCTCGAACGTCGGCGTGTAATGGATGCTCGTGTTCGGATGCGGATCGAGTTTGCGGGTCAACGTGCGGAACGCAATGCCCTGCGGATCGACCATCGACTGTTCGATACTCTGCTTGCTGTTTTGGCGAATGATCGCGAGTTCCGCATCGGGGAAGGTCGGCTCGCGTAATACTTCGTTGAGTAGCTTGAGGAAATCGCCATGCAGCTCACGTTTGCTTTCCCAGGACACGCTGAGAGAGCCTGCGCCGGTGCCGACGCTGAGCGAGGATTTGAGAATATCGAGTTCGTCCTGGATTTCGGTGCGATTCTTGTTCTTCGTGCCACGGGTGAGCATCGAGCCGACATAGCTGGCGGCAGTGGTTTTGCCGAGCAGCGATTCCTCGCTGCCGAAGCGAAGCGTCAGTCGGCCCGTGACGGTTTCGCCGCGAGTTTTCTTGGGGAAGAAGGCAACCTTCAAGCCATTGGAGAGCGTGAAGCGTTGGACGCGCTTCTCGATATTATCGGGGGTCGGGTCAAAGACTTCGCCTTCGGAGATGCCTTTGCCGCCCTTGAAATCTTTGACAAGCTTGGCGATATCGGGCGACTGCGGAATCGGCGTGCGTTCGGATTCCTTGGTCGGAAAGAACATGCCGACTGTGCGATTGCTTTGCTTGAGATACTTCTTGGCGACGCGCGTGACATCCTCCGGCGTGACCTTTTTGGTGCGATCGCGATGAATGAACAGCAAGCGCCAATCGCCCGCGCCGACCCATTCGCTCAACTCCACGGCGGTTGACGTGCTCTTCGTCAGGCGTTTTTCACGTATGGCGAGATACTTCCGTGTCGCGCGCGTGATCTCCTCCTGTGTTGCCGGCAGATTGGCGAACTTCTCCGCGTCGGCGATCATGATGTCGCGCACTTCCTCCGGTGCGACTTTGTCGTTGACACTGGCTGACAGTTCCAACACGCCGGGATCGAACCAGGTGGTGGCGTCGTAGCCGACGTTCGTCGCCTTTTTGGTTACCACGAGCGATTTGTACAACCTACCCGATGGCGTGGCGCCGAGGACCATGCTGAGGATTTCGCAGGCCGGATGATCTTCGTGCGACGCCGCCGGGATGTGGTACATCAGGCCGACGACGGGAACCTTGCCGACGCGGCGCAGGGTAACGACGCGTTCGCCGTCCTGGGCCGGCTCTTCGGTGTAGGTCTTGTCCAGCACGCGATCAGGTGCCTTGAGGGTGCCGAAATATTTGCTCACAAGGGCCACCGCCTTCGACTCGTCAAACTTGCCGGCGACGATCAGGACGGTGTTATCGACCTGGTAAAACTTCTTATAGAAGGCCTGCAACCGGTCGATGGGCACGCGTTCGATGTCGGTGCGATTGCCGATCGTTGATTTGCCGTAGTTATGCCATTCGTAAGCCGCGGCCATCATACGCTGATTGAGGACGCCCGCGGAGTTGTTCTCGCCGATCTCGAATTCATTGCGAACGACGGTCATCTCGGCCACGAGGTCTTCGCGTTTGACGAAGCAGTTGACGAGGCGGTCGGCTTCCATTTGGATGGCGAATTCGAGGTTCTTTTCATTGGCGGGTAGTGTTTCGTAATAGTTCGTGCGGTCGGTCCAGGTTGTGCCGTTGTAATCAACCGCCCCATGCCCCTGGATTGCCTTGTCGAGTGCGGCGGAAGATGGGTAAAGCTTGCTGCCCTTGAAAAGCATGTGTTCGAGCAGATGAGCCATGCCGGTCTCGCCATAGCCTTCGTGGCGGGAGCCAACGAGGACGGTCATGTTGACGGTGACGGTGGGCGAGGCCTTATCGGGATAGGAAAGGAAACGCAACCCGTTCTTGAAGCGATACTCGGTGATACCCTCGATGGAGACGCTTTTTTCGTAGAGTGCGTCGTTTGGCTGGGCCTGCGAATGTCCGCCGAAAGCCAGGAAGCCTAGGAGTGCGACCGCGATGGTGAAGAAACGCACAGGTCTTGCGAACAGATTCATTCCGTGATCTCCTGCGTGCCGATACTTGGTATGTTGTGCCCGATTGATGCATTGTAGGGCGCATGCCGATGTACGGAAAACCGAAACGAGAATCGCTTGACGAAATGCGGCGAAATTGGCATACTTCGCTTTCTTCGTTTAGCGTTCGCGTGCGATTTTCTGAGCGCTAAGCCGCAAGCGGCAATCACGTAATGAAAAAGCTGGAGGCCTCCCATGAGACATACGTTGTGGCTGACCGGACTTCTCGTACTCATGCAGTGCGGCTGCACGGGCATGAATAACACACAGCAAGGCGCGGTGTCCGGCGGGTTGCTCGGTGCGGGCCTGGGTGCAATCGTCGGCGGCGCGACGCGTAACGCCGGCGCAGGCGCCTTGATCGGCGGACTCGCGGGCACGGCAGTCGGCACAGCGGTGGGCAACGACCGCGATCGCGTCGAGGATCGCCAGCACGCACGCGCCATCGCCGCCGCCAACACCGCAGCCCGCAACCAAATGCGGCTCGAAGATGTCGTGCAGTTGGCCCAACGCCAAACGCCCGACGATATCATCATTCGCCAAATCGATCAGACGAATTCGATATTCCATCTCACGAACGACGACATCTTCTATCTTCAAGACAACCGCGTAAGCGCAAGCATCATCGGCTTCATGCAATCGCGCCGTTCACCGCGCGTCGTCATGGCCGAGCCAGTGCCGGTCATTGTGCATCCGCGTCCGGTGGTTATTCATGAACACCATCCGGTCGGCGTCGGCGTCATGATCGGCGGACGCGGGCGGTGGTGATCTGGTTTAGCCGTTCGCCTTTGGCGAACGCATACATCGCCCCATCGCCAATTCATACAATCCCCCGAACATCATGTTCTGGGGATTTTTTCATGGCACGCATTCGTACCTTTCTCGCAATCGATCTCGGTCCCGCGATCCGCAAACGTCTGGCATCCTTGCAAAAGGAGCTATCCAACGACGCTCCCGATGTCAATTGGGTCGAAGGCGAGAACCTGCACATCACCCTGCTCTTTCTCGGCGATATCGACGAACGCGAATCGATAACCGTCTGCCGCGCTGCTCAGCAGGTGACATCGTCCCTGCCGACATTCCAAGTGACAATGGAAGGCGTCGGGTGCTTTCCGAATACACGTCGGCCGCGCGTCGTGTGGGTGGGCGTGAGTGAGGGCGCCGATAACCTCGTCAAATTGCATCACGAATTGGAATCAAAGCTGGAGGCGTTGGGTTTGTATCGCCCGGAAATGCGTGCCTATAAACCGCACGTTACGCTTGGCCGAATCAAAGGCGAAGGCCCGCATGACGCATTGGTGCAAGCGTTGGCGAAGCAGCAGGAATGGGCCGGCGGCGAAGCGAATGTGCGCGAAGTCTTGGTAATGAGCAGCGAAATGACGCGCGACGGGCCGACCTACACCATCCTTGGCCGGGCGAAACTGACGGGCGAGGCGTAACGCTTCTGTATTCCGCTTGCGGCTTAGCGCTCATGTGGGCGCTAAACGAATTCACCTCTCCACCTCATCCTTGGCGCGACCGAGCACCTCCAATCGCTGAGGTGCATCAGCCGCGATGAGCACAGCTCCGATATCGGGATGCGCCTCACAGTAGGCCCGTGTCTTTTCGAGGCCGAGGATGAAGAACGCCGTTGCCAGGGCATCGGCCTCGGCGGCGGTCGGCGCGGTGGCAGTCACGCTCAGCATGCCTTCCGCGGGCCAACCGGTGCGCGGATCGAGCAGATGCCCGAGCGTTCGGCCTTCGTGAACGAAGTGCTGCTGCGTCGCCGCCGAGGTCGCCATTGCTCGATCGCAAAGATGCAGGAAGGCGCGACGAATCGTGGGATTGCGCGGATCGGTCAGGCCGACGGTCCAGCCGCGTCGATCCGGTGCGGCGCGGCCCTTGGCAAGCAGGCTGCTATGGCCGCCGTGCAAGAGGAGGTTGGCAACGTTCCCCCGCGTGCGACCGGCGATGAGGGCACAATCGAGCGCATAGCCTTTGCCGATGCTGCCTAGGTTGAGCGCTACACCCGGCTGGCGAAATGCCACGGTCTGGCGTTCTCCATCGAGCATGACGTTCGCCCAGCCACTGCGTTTGCGGGCATTCGCCTGTTCGTGTGGAGTGGGCATGCGGCCCTGCCTACGGAAGAAGCCCCAGGTCTTGATAAGCGCCCCGACGGCGATGTCGAACGCGCCATCCGTGTCGCGATGCAAACGCTCGGCCAGCACCAGCAACTCGAACAGATTCGGCTCCACACGCATCGCCCGATGTCCCGCCGTCGCATTGACCCGGCTGACTTCGCTCGTATCGCGGTAGACCGTGAGCTGGGCTTCGAGTCGATCGATTTCATCAAGCCCGGCAACGGCGACATCGTTAGCGCTGTCGGAGCCATAAGGCAGGATGACCTCAAACGTCGTCGCCATCGCACGCCGGGAAAATCGCAACAGTACCGGATCGGTCGGCACGCTCACGTCGCGCGCGATCTCCTCAGCGATGCCAAGCACCGGCCGGGCCACCTTCGCCACATGGCGCGGATGCAAAAACTCTCGGCGTTTCACGTCCGTCCTCCGAAAATGTAAGTTCAATGTATCGCATCGCCGACGATTTGTAAAATCAGAACAGATCGCACGGCGCGGTCGAAATGAAGACCTCACCACAAAGAACACGGAGAACACAGAGCGGAGAAACCGTTGGAATATGCGATGAAACATTGGGCGACGGGCCACGTTCTGCGCCAAACTTGTGGAAATGGACAGGCAAGCCCAGGGGTGATGTACTCTGAACCCCTGGGATCATCCAGGCGTAATCCCAGGGATTCGGAGTACATCACCCCTGGGCTTGGTCCATAATCCACAAACTTGGCGCAGAGCCGAATTTCTCTGTGTTCTCTGTGCTCTCCGTGGTGAAATCCGGTGCCGTATGCCGCTCTCGTTGAACATCGTTGATTCGCCGAGCGTGCCGATTCGGCATCTCGATGCGCTCTGGTTCCAGGTCGCCGGCACTCGCTGCAACCTCACGTGCAGCCATTGCTTCATTTCGTGCAGTCCGCACAATCACAGTTTCGGCTTCCTCGATTTGGCTACCGTGGAATGCCATCTCGCGGAATCGATCCCGCTCGGCGTCAAGGAATACTACTTCACCGGCGGCGAACCGTTCCTCAACCCCGACATGGTCGCGATTCTCGAACGCACGCTCGCCGTCGGTCCCGCCACCGTCTTGACCAACGGCACGGTGCTGCGCGACGATTGGCTGCACCGCCTCCGTGCCGCAGCGGACGCCTCGATCTACAGCCTCGAATTCCGCGTCTCGCTCGACGGCGCATGCGCTAGCGACAACGACCCAATTCGCGGCGAAGGCACGTTCGCACGCATCCTCGCCGGCGTGAAACGGCTGCTCGACTTCGGCTTTCTGCCGATCCTCACCGTGACCAAAACTCGCGACGATCAGGACGACGCCGAGCTGTTCAGCGAGTTCGTCGCCATGCTCAAAGCCATCGGCTACACTCGACCGCGCGTCAAGATTCTGCCAACATTGCGCCTCGGCGCCGAAGCCTCTCGGCAGCGCGGCTACAACGGCGACGAGCGCGTGACCGACGAAATGCTCGCCGATTTCGATATGAACCTGCTCGTGTGCAGCAATAGCCGAACCGTCACCGATCGCGGCGTGTTCACGTGTCCGATCCTGATCGAGTCACCCGTCGCCCGATTGGGTGCGACGCTAGCCGGTTCGCTCCGCCCTGCCCCGCTCAGCAATGCCGCATGTTACACCTGCTGGCAACACGGCGCGTTATGCTCAAACGTCACGCCGAAGCCGGAGTGATGCCCACCAAGCCCCAGGATGAGCGGAGCGATTCCTGGGGGTGACACAACCGCCCATTTACCCCCAGGAATCGCTCCGCTCATCCTGGGGCTTGCGGTTGGATAATTTGTATCATAACCATCAACGTCAACAATTCGATTCAGCAAGAAGCCAAGGAAATAACATGCCTCCCGCCACGGAACAGGTCTGGACTTTGGGCTCGCTCCTTGACTGGACGGCAAAGCATCTCGCGGCCAAAAACGTTGAATCCGCACGACTCGACGCCGAGGTGCTGCTCGCGTATGTCGCCGGCTGCAAACGTATCGATCTGTACGGCATGCGCTTCGCCGAGGTCGCCTCGCCGGAGATACGCCATGCATACCGCGACTTGATCCGCCAACGGCTCGAAGGCTGCCCGGTCGCCTATCTCGTCGGGCGTAAGGAATTTTACGGATTGGAGTTCAAGGTCACGCGGGCGGTGCTGATCCCCAGGCCCGATAGCGAACATGTCGTCGTAGAGTGTTTGAAGGTGATGAAACCGATGAAGGACCCGCGCATTTTGGATATCGGCGTTGGTTCGGGCAACCTTGCCGTCACGATTGCGAAACAGCTGCCGACCGCCCAAGTAACCGCGATTGACAAGAGCGCAGACGCCCTGGCGATCGCCCGCGAAAACGCCGCCAAGCACGGCGTGGCTGATCGCATCCGTTTTCTCGAAGGCGACCTATTCATGCCGCTCGGTACTAGTGAGACGTTCCACTGCATCGTCAGCAATCCGCCGTACATACCCGAAGGCGACATCGCGAACCTGCCAATCGGCGTTCGCAACTACGAACCGACGACCGCGCTGGCCGCTGGCGCCGATGGCTTCGCGGTGTTCGACCGCATCATCGCCGAAGCGTCCGCACGCTTGCAACCCGGCGGCCACCTGATCGTCGAGATCGGCTCACCGCAAGAAGCGCCCGCGCGTGTACGTCTCGCCGCGATCGCGACGCTAACGCTGGCGCCGACCATCATCGACTCTGCCGGCCACCCGCGCGTACTGCATGCCGTGAAATCGTGATGTATTTGTGATCCATGTGCCTGAGCAAATCTGGTCCGGATCAAAAAAATCGCCACAAAAAGGCGAACTCGCTCCACGTGACAAAGCCGACGACGTGAAGCATCGCACCACATTGAAGTTGCATCTTTTCACGATCTGATAATAATCACGCAAGTCGAACGGGGTCGGCGTCCGAAGATTGCTGAAGAGTCAATCGCCTACCTAATCCTCTCCCGCGCCGGGGCGATTTCCAAATTGGACAGCGCAATTTTCCGGGCCTGGCCGCGTTCGGTATTCGGCAGAAATGTCCGTGCATGTCATTTGCAAGTTCGCAAAACGTGCGCTACAATTCAAACAGGCCCTCATACCGAGGGCGAGGAGGCCCACGATGTTGTACACCAAGACCGAACAGCCCCTGCAGCACTATTTCTGCGGGTTGACCGAACACACCTTCATCGCCGACCTGGGCGTGGCTGACCCGCCGTTGGTTGATTATCTTTCGGGACTGTTATCACGGTTTGTGCATCTCGACACGATCTTTCGGCTACGTTCCAGCACCGGACGCCGGCTTGAGGAAGTGGCCGACATGATCATGGAAGCCGAATCGCTGCCGCCGGAAGGCCGCACGAGCCGAGAGATGCATCGCCACATCGGCGACTTCACGCTGTTCTGGACCGGCGTCTATCCGGAAATGCTGCGGAAATCTCGGTCCGTTGAGCATAAGGATCATTTCATCGACTATCAGCAACAGGGCAAACGTTCATACTACATCGCGAGCACGCTGGACGACGAAGCACACCACAAGGAATCGATCGTGCTGCGCCGCCTGAGCGAACGCTACGAGTTGTGCGCCTATGGCCTGACGCGGGTGCGCAAGGAATGGGAACGCCCGCCCGGGCGGGCGTGAGCGCGTTTCGTTTAGCCGCTCGCCTTTGGCGAGCGCGGAGGTGTACACCTAGACCGCGCTCGCCAAAGGCGAGCGGCTAAACAGGGCCTGGCTACTTCGCCATCGGCGCCACAAAGTCGCCAATGTAAAGTTGCGTCGGCGAACGGCCATCGCGGTTCGAGGTCCACATGACCTTCGTTTGATCCGGACTGAACACCGGCAGCACGTCGGCACCAGGTGCGAAGGTCAGGCGCGACTTTTTTCCGGTCTCGATATTCATCCAGTACAAATCGTAATTCGGTCGCATCAGCGGATTGGAGTGATCCGCGGCTGTGTAGATGATATGCTTCCCGTCCTTGTGCCAGTACGGCGCCCAGAAAACCCAGTTCTCGTCATCGGTCAACGCTTTTTCGCCGGTGCCATCGACGTTGATGACGAATAGTTGTAGATGGTCCTTCTTCTTGCGATCGCTGCGAAAAATCACTTTCGTGGCGTCAGGCGAGAAGAACGGTCCGCCGTTGTAGCATCCCGGCGCGTTCGTCAGCTGGCGAACGTTGGAGCCATCTGCGTCCATCGTGTAGAGTTCGAGGTTCTTCTCGTTCGATCGGTTCGAGCAGAAAACGATCTTCTTCCCGTCGGCGGAATACGATCCCTCGGCATTGTAACCCTTGGAGCTTGTGAGCTGTTTCAAGCCAGAGCCATCCGGGTTGCCCTCGAAGATTTGCATGTACGGATCGAAATCCCAAACGTAGCGTCGGCGTTTTTTCGTCAGCTTTTCCTCGTCGCGCAACTTGAATTCGCCGGCGTAGTGTTTCTTGGCGTCCGGATCGAGGTGCGTGCTGGCGAAGAGAATCCGGTCCGCTTTCGGATGGAAGTAGCCACACGTCGTCTTGCCCGCGCCGGGGCTGACGCGTCGCACGGCTCCAGATTTCAGGTCCATGACAAACATCTGGTAGAACGGATTCTCGCCCTTCTCCTCGGCCTGGAAGATGACCTTCGTGCCATCAGGCGAGAAGTAGCCTTCACCGGCGCGGATGAAATCGCGCGTCACCTGGCGGATGTTTTTGATGTGCGTGGATTCGAGTTTCTGCCAATCGTCGTTCGGCTGCCCGACAGCGAACAGACCGACACACATCGTCAAACTATGAAGCAACATGGTGATTATCTCCCATTATTGTTTAGCCGCTCGCTTTCGGCGAGCGCGGATAGGTACCGCACAACACACAGGTCGCGCTCGCCAAAAGCGAACGGCTAAACCTGCAGCGCGTCCATGAGTTGCATAACTAGATCGCCGACGTCCTTGGCAATCTCATCGATCGGTTTGGCGGCGCCAAGCTTGCGTACGATCGCACTGCCGACGATCACGCCGTCCGCTGAATCACGCAGCACCCGCACGTGGTCCGGCGTGCTGATGCCAAAACCGACGCACATCGGCAATGCCGTCTGCGTTCGAAGCCAGGCGAGCGATTCGAGCAAGTCCGGCGGCAGCTGGCTGCGCTCGCCTGTAATGCCCACGACACTTACGCAGTACAGAAATCCCGTCGAAAGTCGGGCAATGCGCATCGCTCGTTCGCGCGGCGTCGTCGGCGTGACAAGCATGATAAGTTTGAAATCGTGTTTGCCGGCGAGACGTGCCAATTCGTCAGCCTCGTCCACGGGCAGATCGGGCACGATCGCGCCGCTGAATCCCGCTGATTTTGCGTCGAGAATGAATCGCTCGACGCCTCGGTAATGCACGATGGAATAGGAGACCATCGCGACAAGCGGCACGTCGTTTTCCTTCAGCTGGCGTGCCTTGTCGCGGTAGGCCTTGATCATCGCGAAAATCGCATCGACAGTGACCCCCTTGTTCAGCGCTCGGGTGTACGAAGCCTGAATGACGCTGCCGTCCGCGATCGGGTCGCTGTAGGGGAAGCCGATCTCGATCAAGGAAGCGCCGCGTCGCGCCGACTCACGTAACAGATGCGCCGTCCCCGCCAGATCGGGATCGCCCGCGGTGAGGAACGGAATAAACGCCTTTCGGCCAGCGGTTTTCAAACGGATGAATAGTTCGTCAATCGGATTCATGCGGTGATCTTATCCGAAATGGATTAGGAAGCGAAGAGGCAAACAAAACACGGACCACGAAAAGCCAGGTTTACGTTTAGGACACGAGATTTATTAACTTTCCCATTTGGTGTTTTTGGCATGAAACTTCGCACCGAAGGTACTGCACATGCGATCGTGCCAATTGGGGAGGTTCAAAACTTCCGTGTCCTTGACTCGCCCGACCAAAGTGAAATTCTGTCCGAGGCTGAAGCGTAAGCGAGGCATTGAGGCGCCCTCGTTCACGCTTCAGCCTCGGAAATCGAGTTTTGTCGGCGGCAACCTTACTGCTTTGGATTCCGTTCCGATTAGCCGAACGCGTAAACGATGGTGAAGTTCTTCGTCGCTTGGGAGTCCTGCTAACGTGTGAAAATGTTTCCGTTGTAATGATTGCGTGCAACTTGCGGGAACTATAGGTCACGGAAATGGAGCCGTTAAAAAATGGCCGAATATTCAACCCAATCGATGCAATCGATACAAACAGAAAAACTGACGCTGAATCTCCAAATTATGAGCAGAAAGACTCATGGTAAGATTTGCGTTTTAGTCAAAGTGGGCAATATTTACTACGTAGTGAGGGCAACCTCACAACGCTATCGAGGTAGTGACTGGATGGTACTCGCGTTGGGTTACCGTCTCGCGCTGGGAGTCACTACCTCGATTTTTCTTTTTTTTCTGTTCATTTCTTCAATTCAACCGTCGTCAGATTCGCGTTCAACGGTTTGAAAGCCTTCAGCACTAACACTCGTCCCATCAATCGCGCCAGGATTGGCAGGGGAATCCATTGCCAAACCACGGGGACTTCGACCCGCCGAAGCTGGCGTTTGCGGATGCGAATATCAGTGAACTGGCGGAACAGACCGTGGAACTGGTTCGCCGACAGCCGTAGTTTGCAGCGCAGCGGATTCTTGCCGCGATTGGGCTTCAGCCAGCGGTTCCAGAAGAACATGTTTCGCACCCAATAATCGACATCGAAATAGGCCGGCGCGACTGCCAAGACCTTCCCGCCCGGCTTAAGAACGCGGTAGACTTCGGGAATCAGCCGATCGGGATCGTCAATACCATGATGCAAGCTGCTAATGCACACGACGTCAATGCTGTTGGCGGGCAACGGCAGACACGTCGGATTAGCGCCGATAAACCGCCCCGACAAGCCCCTTAGATCGAAGTTCCGTTGCACCAATTCCAGCTGCGGCAATGCCTGGCTGCACACCATCACCGACGCGCCATGCTGGGCATATTGGACCCAATCCGTGCCCAGGCCATGCCCCAAACCCAAGAGCGTCTCGCCCGAATGCTTGGAAAATTCCAACAGTTTCGGAATCCATTTGCCATGCTTGCTATGGCGCTGATTCTCGATATCGAGAAACCATTGCAGCGAATAGGGTTCCATCAGATCGACACGTGGCACCCGAAACCCGTAAGGCTGAAGCGATTCCAGCGAATAGAGCCTCTGCGCGAAATCAAAGGGATGATGCGGCCCCTGCAAATGCGGCGAACTGCTTAGCTCTGGTTGCTCCACGCTCGCCGGACCGAAGATCGCCTGCAAATCGGATTGCTTCAGTTTGTAAGAGAAAAAGTTCGCCATACTCCGCGAAGTAACGCAAGCGAGCAAAAGTGTCAAGACGAGTTTTCGATGCGCGACATGGTGGGGTGCACGACTGCACTTGCAGACATTGATTTTCAATACGAATCACGAAAGCCCGAAAGGACGAAATCACGAAAGGAAATCGAATTGCTGTGCGCAAAGAAGATTACCAAACAATGAACTGTATTTTTTCGAGCTTTCGTTCTTTCGTGCCTTTCGTGATTGTGCATTTGTTTTCGTTACAAGTGCTGTCGAGCACCCGACATGGTGGGGCGGAGAATTTGAATTCAACCATTTGTTGTGGAAATAGTTAGGCAAGCCCAGTGGTGAGGTACTCCGAACCTCTAGGGCGAAGCCGCGCGTTCGGCAGATCCCAGAGGTTCGGAGTACCTCACCACTGGGCTTGGATACACTAATCTCCATCATCACTATCATCTACGAACCTGGGGGCCAGCCATGAGCCGTGTGACCGAGCAATATCAACGTGCATGTCAATCCTTGGCCGGCGGGGTCAGTTCATCGACTCGATTGAATCGCGCGGTTGGGCACGCGATGTACTTCGATCGTGCCGACGGCTGTCGGTTGTGGGACTTGGACGGCCGCGAGTACATCGATCTTTGTTGCAGCCATGGCGCCACGCTCCTTGGCCACGGCGATGCCCGCGTACGTCGGGCGGTCGAGGCGGCTCTCGCTCGCGGAGCGGCGTGCTCCTACGAGAACGAGCAAACTGCCGAACTCGCGGAACTGCTCTGCGAGGTGATCCCGTGTCTGGAACGCGTCCGTTTCACCGGGTCGGGCACGGAAGCGACGATGCACTGCATCCGCCTGGCCCGCGCCTTCACCGGACGAGGCAAATTGCTGAAATTCGAGGGCAACTTTCATGGCTATCACGACCAAGTCATGTTCGCCATCGGCACGCCCGCCGATCAACTCGGCAGCGAAGAACAACCGACCGCCTATCCTGGCTCCACCGGCATGACACCCGGTTTGCAGGAGCAGATCATCGTCGTGCCGTACAATCGTGTCGATCTTCTCGAGCGTGCCTTTCAGCAACATGGGCATGAACTGGCTGCGGTCATCGGCGAGCCGATCTACTACAATGCGGGATGCATATTGCCCAACCCGGAGTTTATGACGGCGCTTCGAGAGTTGACGCGCCGATACGGCGTGCTGCTTATTTTTGACGAAGTGCTCAGCGCCTTTCGCATGGGTATCAGCGGCGCTCAGGGCTATCTGGGCGTGACGCCTGATCTTTGCACGCTGGGCAAAGCCGTCGGCGGCGGGTATCCGCTCAGCGTCTTCGGCGGGCGGCGCGACATCATGGATCGCTTGATGCCGATCGGCGACTGCCAGCATTCGGGCACGTACAACGGCCATCCCGTCGTCGTTGCCGCGGCGCTAGCGGCGATCCGCGCCTACCGCGAGCCAGGATTTTACGATCACATTCACGCCGTCGCTGAGCTGCTCTTTGCCGGCTTGACGACGCTCTTCGCCAAGCACGGCATCAACGCTCGCGTGCAGGGACTCGGCGCCCGCTTCGGCGTTTACTTCGGGATCGACCGCGAGCCACGTAATTACCGCGACGTCGTCCACCACCAACGCAGCCAAATGTTGCGATTCATCAAGATCGCCATCGAGCACGGCGTCTACTTCCACGACTACGGCGGCGCGGCATGCCATCACGGCTTCTGTGCCGCGATGTCGATTGGCGATGCCAAAGAAGTGTTGGCGCGATTGGATAGGGCGCTGGCGGGATTTCTTAAATAGAAAGCTGTAAACCTCAACTTCCTTGGTTTCCGCTTGCGGCTTAGCGCTCGCGCGGGATTATCCGAGCGCTAAGCCGCAAGCGGAAACCAAGGAAGCGCACAATCCGCCCTTTAGTTTTTGACTCCCGGTAGATTTACGCCGCCGCCGAGAGCGCCGGGCACGCCGATGACGCTGCGGAGGAGTTCGTTGAAATGCCGGCGATTTTCGAGAACCCGCTCCTGGCGTTCGCGGCCTAGCGGCGAGGCAGGGTCGGTGTCCACGCGCGAGTTGCGTACGAAGAGCTGTCCGTCGGGCGTCATGATCAGCGATTCGACGGCGGTCTCCTCCTCGACCACGTTGCTGCCGGGCTTCGTTCGCTTGCCGCCGAAAAAATCGACCAAGACCGGCGGCGGCAGCTTCACTTCTTTGCGAACGCCTTCCTCGATACCTGCCACCGTCGGCAGCATGTTGAGAAACGCGCCGTGGATCGTGGCGGGATTCTTTTTATCCTTCGGGAACGGCTCCTTGAACGAAGGAATGTCGAGCGAATTCTTCACGCGGTTCCATGAGGCGATCTTGACGTACGCGCCGACGCCGATCTGGTCGCCGCGGCGAACCAGGATGCGTTCGGCGATGACGACGTCGCCGATATCGTGGTCTTGGCCTTTGGTGAAGTCACGTTCCCTCTTCGCCCAGAGGTGGATTTGAAATGCCGTCATATCGCGCGTTTTGGGATCGACAGTTGCCTGGCCTTTTTTCGGCATTTGCCCGGCCCATTCGTCGATCATCTGCTGGTCGGCGGCGTAAAGACTGTATTCGTGCGGAATGGTGATCAGCGGCGTATTCTCCCATTTCGGATGGCTGTTGCCGAGGATCAGTTCGGGCTGGCTCGCCAATGCGGCGTAGGCGAGATCGTCGATTTTTGGATACTTGTAATTGGGGTTCGCTATCCGCACTTGGATACTGTACCTGTAGGTTTCACCCGGAACGACGTCGGGATCTATGAAGCTCACCAGGGCATCGCGATCCCAATCGGGGAACTGCTGCGTCGGCTGGACTACACCGGGCATCGGCTGGAATCGCGGCGGCATATTGGGAACGACACCTACGCCCGGCATCGCTGGTTCAACCTGCCAAGCGGAGAAATAGAGATTCTCGCCTGCCGGGTTCATGCCGGGGAATTGACCTGGGAATGCGCCGCCCTTCGCGTCAAGATTTTGCGGCGGGAACAGGCCAAGGGCGTGCGTGATGTTGTAATCATTCGCCTTGTAGCGTTCCGTCCCTGATTCACCGAACAATCGCTTCTCGAGAGACTCGTCGGTCTTCTTGAGATCGACCCGACGAAACTCATCGATCTTACGTTCCACACCGCCCATGAGATTCGGGTTAGGCTGTTCCATCATTGGGAATAGCGGTCGCTTGCCGCCACCGGGCAGCACGGGCAGCTTAAAAGGTAGTTTCACACCTTCTTTTGGAAGTTCTCCCACCATCACCAGGTCGGCTTCCGGCGGATAGTCGAGTTCAAATCCTTCAAGCTCTACCTTCCGATACTTCGCATTGGCGAGCGTCGGCAACGGCGTGAACAAACCGTTGTAGAGATATTTTTTCATAACCTCCGGTTGAACGCGGTCATAAATCGCAACGCGCATTAAATCATCGAGAGCCTTGGAGCGCTGCGATAGCTTGATGATCTCGACTTCTTTGCCGATCGGTTCGCCCTTCTCATTGAGCTGATAGCGAACCACGTTGAGGCCCAGGAAACGCGGCAAGTCTTCCTGTTTGTCGAGCATTTCTTTCTGGCTTGTGATGCGGAGCGCCCGGCGAAACTCTTCGATCTGCTGCTTCATCGGAAATGCCGCGGTGACGCGCACCATGCGGACGGGCACGGCTAAGCGCACGGGGTCGGCCACGGGAACGACTACTTGAACGCCTTTGCCGATGGGCACCGGTACGACCGCGTTACCAGGATTGAACGCCCGAAAAGCGCCGCCGCGCGGCTCAATATCGTACGTCAAGGCCAACGCGCGGATGTATTCGATTTGAATGTTCTTGTCACCGGTGCGAATCGACAGCGGCACGGGATTGACTCGTTTGGTCGAACTCCCCGAATCGGGAATCGCCAGGTAGGGGCCCGGCTTGAAATCCCCTCTCAAAGGTTGCCATTCATAATGGTCCGACTTGAACATCTTTTTCGTAGATTCGGGTAAATCGCTAATGGTCGCGCGATCGATCTCCCCGTGGATTTTGGCGTGGGTGTCGCGCAGCTCCTGCTCCCAAGTTTTCTGGGAGTTCTCCGCTCGGCTCACGCTCATTGCCTTGAGCAGACTCAGCGCGCCGAACGTCAGCGCAAGGAATGCGCAGATGCCCAGAGCGATTTTTTCGCCATGGGCGAAGAACAGGTCTTTCACTTTGGACAGGTCGGGTTTCTTCATCTGCCAATCCTCCGATTTGGGCATCAAGCAGGGAACGCAAGCCCAGGGGAGAGATACTCCGAACCCCACCCTCTGGGCTTGAATTTACTCAAGATCGTTGCGCTACTTCCTCTCAACGTTCAGCGGTCGCGGATGATAGCGCTGGTACAACGTCATGATACCATAAATGACGAGTTCCATATTTGATTCTTCGGACGTGGACGTGCCGGCCCCAAACCCGGGGCCGCCGGGCTGCTCACGGCCACCGCCGAACCCGAATTTCGGCAGCACGCCGATGCCACCATCGCCCTTCACTTCAATCGGCAATGGCGGCGGCTGAATCTGCTCGGTGTAATGGTTCAGCAGCACCTGCGTTTCAAGGAATCGCAACCGCGAGTTGTTGAACGTGCTCATAACCCGATCGACGTGATCTTGATCGACGATCAACACCAACGAAATCGGGATTCGCCGCGATTGGTCAGTTACCTCGACATAGCGATTCGGCCAAAGGCCGTGACCCGAGAAAAATAGCAAGTTCATCGGCGCTTCGCCCGCAAAGCCTTTTCCAATACCAGCAATACCACCGATACCACCAATACCACCAATACCACCAACTGCCGGATCGGAAGCTGGTAGGTCACGACGGTCGAACGGTCTTAGATTGGTCGGAAACGTGCGATGGGAATGCGAGAAATCGTCGGCGCCGTTCGATCCGATGCTGACGTGGTCGATGCGTTTGACGGCGGCGGAATCCATCGTCAGAACCTGTTCAACGGCGTAGATTCCCTGACGAGCCGGCAAGTCTTTGTTGGGCGTGAAGGTTTGCATGTAGGTGTCTTTGCCGTCTTTGTCTCCCATCGGCATCAGTGGCAGACCGCTGACCTTCAGGATTTCCGGCGACTGGGACTTGCTCATGGCCACGCGAAAGCTGAGGTCGAGTCGTTGACGTTTCTTGAGGCGATTTTTGACCTGGAATGTCAAGCTGCTGTCGGCTTGCAGCGTGAGGTCCAAGTCGAAGGTATCGTTTTGGAACTTATAAGCGGTGGCGCGTTTTTCGCCGCCCTTGCCTTTGAATTTGCTGATCGAATCGTTGACGGATCGGATAATTCGGTAGACCTCGGATTGGACCCAGAGATCCTCCTGGGCCATCCAGGCTTCCTTCGTGATGTCGGTGTTGATTTTCCACGGGTCGGAGACGTAACGGATGAACTTGAGGGCCTTGCCTTTCCCATCGTCGTTGGGCAGTTTCTCCGGATCGTAGAGCCAATCTTTGAGCAGCACGACGCCTTCGCCTTTGATGTTCATCGGATCGACGAGTTGGAGGATGTCGTGGACTTGCGAAGCATAAGTGTCGGCGAAGATGCTCGCTTCGCGCGAAGTCAGGCCATCGGCGAAATACTTGCCGGTTTGAAAGGTAACTGCAAAAAGCTTGCCGCGGTAGTTGGACAACCGATTGTCCCAGACCATTTTCTTGCCGTTCTCCGGGCTTGGAAGGTTCATGGCGACCATGGGATAGAAACGGACTTCCTTGCCATTGCGGTCGGTTACGTTGATGAAATCGCGGCTGTATTCGGTGAGGAGGCCGTGGATCAAGGTCGGCGTATCCTCGGGCCAGGTTTTCTTGTCGGCGGGAAAATCCTTCTGGATTTTGATTTCGACGATGAACTTGCCGTTCTGGAAAGCGAAGTCTTCCTCGACTTTCTTGGCCCAGTGAAGAAGCGATTCTTGAGCATTGTAGGCGGCGGACCAGACTTTCAACTTGAGTTTCTCCGCTTCCACCGCTCGTTCCGCCTGCGTTGCGATGACGGGGTCGTTGTACTCGCCGCGGACGTCCTTGGACTTTCGGCGCGTTGACTTGAGCGTCTCGATATGTTTCGCCGACGGTTCCTCGATATAGAGAAACATCATGCCGATGAACGCCAGGGTTCCGGAAAGAACGAGGAGAATCCAGAATTTATTTTTGATGATGGTTGCTTTGTTGAACTTCAAAGCCATATCGCACCCATGGAAGGTAGAGGAATACCTGTGCTCGCAGAATTATCGATTGGTCTGAGCCTGATCGCCAACGAAGGGCACTAGGCTGTCCTTTGCTGACACTCAGGCTCGGACAAACACTAAACTTAGTTCTTCTTGGTGTCGCCGAGATCGATCGATTGCTGATTCAGAATCGGTTCCCGCCATGTGAAGAGGATAATGAACTCGGTGCGGAACACCTGGCCCGCCTTGGTATCGATTTTGCCTGGCTCGACGATTCCTTTGCCCCCGGGCGGGAACGGATTCCCACCGCCCGGGAACATGCCAAAGCCGCCACCGTCGACGAATAGCTGTGACGCCGTGCGGCCAATCGGCTTCCATTGATCGCGGGGAAGCGGTGGCATCACCAGCGCATCGCCGAATGCGGGCGGCGGCATAATTAGGGCCTCGACCTTTGGCGGCGGCTGCCCGACCGGATCAACACCCCGAACGCCCGGGCCACCTTGACCTTCGCCGGCGATCAGCGACTTGAGATAACTTTTGTTAATGACCTTATACTGCCCCGGCGGCGGGTCTTTGAGTGTTTCGACTTTGTACATGCTCAGATGCGAGACATTTCTTTCCACGCGCTTGGCCAATTCCACGGACATCTCTTTCAGCGAACTCGGCTTGCCCAGATTCTGCAGGAACGTGTCCTCGACAAACTGCTGTTTCTGTTTGTGATAAGAGTAAGCGCGAATTTCCACGACCCACCCTACCATCGGCGGAGGTTGAATTTCAGGCCTCTGCTTTTCCTCCGGTTGCACGAAATTCCGGATCTGATCCTTTTCCTCGTTGTCCATCCCCAGCAATTGGTCGCCGTCGGCAAACAGTTTTTTGTAGTAGGGGCCGAGGTCGTCGGAAAAAAGCTGGTTGATGCCGACGATATTCACCTGAATGAGGTTGTTCTTGAGGTAGAGTTCATCGCGGGCCAGGGCGGTCGGATCGTCGTTCTTTTGAGCGCCGAGTTTTTTGATCTCATACATGTCATAGGCTTTGCGGGCATCGGCATCTTTGACCCAGTACACATCTTTGGCATTGACGGAATTGCGAGGATTTTGCTCCGCAAGGCGTTCGCCATTGGGTTGCGGCGCGGACATGTTGATGTACTGGTGCAGATCGAGCCAGTTAAGTCTTTCGCTGATGCCGGCGCCGATCATATCAAGCTCAAGCAGGGTCTTTACGACTTTTCCGCGTTCACCCTGATATTTCTTGGAAAGATCGCCCGCCCGGGCAACGGCCTGATTGACTTTGTTGACAGCGTCGATGACGTTTGGATTATCGACGGCGTTTTTCTCCATACCGCGTCCGAAGTTGAGCAGGATGACGCCGAACAGGAGTGCCGCCGCCGCCGCCACCGCCCACGGTTTCTTGCCACGGATAACACGCTCGAGTTTCACGTCGTAGGGCAACAGGTTGGTCTGTAGACGCGTCTGTTTCAGCCCTTGCAGCGCCAGTCCGTAGGCCACCGCGAAACTCAAGATATTTTCCGCGAATGTCGGCGCCGTCGTGACGGCATCGCCTTCGGTGCGTTCAAACGATTGGAATTTCCGCACTTCGATCTGCAATTTGTCCTGCAGGAATTTCTGCAAGCCCGGCAGCCGAAACGCGTTGCCCATGCCGACCATGTACTGAATCTCGGCATGGCGATGCGTGTTCGTGAAATAGCCCACCGAACGCTGCACTTCGCCGACGAATTCGTTGAGCACCTGCTTAAGCGACGACAGAATCTTCTTGAGATCCGGTGATTTGGCAGCGTTCTTTTTCAGATGCTCCGCCTTGGCGAACGTCAGCTTCATTTCTTTGGTCAAGGCGCGGGTGAAGTGGTTGCCCCCGATCGGAATCGGGCGTTGCCAAATGATGCGCCCGCCGTTGGTAATGACGAGGTTGGAGTTGTCGGTGCCAATCTCCAGGCCGATGATGCAATCGTTGGATTCTTCATCGTCCTCGACGGTGTCCGCGCCTTTTTGGAGCAAGTCATAGGCGATGAAGTTGCAGATCGCCAGCGGCGCCATCTGTACAAGGTGAACCTCGATATCAACCTGTTTGAACTGCTGAAGAGCGCGATAGACCATGTCTTTTTTCATCGCAAACAGGCCGATTTCCGTTTCCAGGGCAAGCCCATCAATGATCTCGCCCTTATTCAAACGTTGAAAGTCCCAGATGACTTCATCGAGCGGAAACGGAATCTGTTGTTTCGCTTCAAATTTGACGATGTCGGCGATCTTCGTCTCGGCGACCGGCGGCAGTTTGACAAATCGCGCCAGGCCGCTTTGTCCCGGCACGCCGATGGCGATAAAGTCGCCCCGGATTTGATTGCGCTCGAGAAACTGGCCCAGCGCTTCTCGCACCAGCTCATCCGGGTCGGCATCGGGTTGGCTGAGTATCTTTGGGTGCTCGATATACTCGAACGCCGTGGCGACGACTTGGCCGTCCTTCACTTCGAGCTTGACCGCCTTGAGAGCGCACATGCCAAGGTCAATGCCCCAAACTGCGGGAATATTTGCCGCCATGTCGCGTCTCTCCGAAAATCGACAATCTGTCGTACCGGCAGGCCGATCGGCCAATCATTCGTGGGATATGGGCTTAGGGCGCGGGAGCCACTACTTCACTCTATCTACATTAACACCTCATGAGAAGGCTTGTCAATAACCATTTGCACGATTTTGCCGGTTCGTTTAGCCGCTCGACTCTGGCAAGCGCGCTCGTTGACGTAATTCAATCCGCGCTCGCCAAAGGCGAGCGGCTAAACGACACGCCTTGCACTGAGCGTCCTGCGGTAATAAATTGCTTCCATGCTGCGTGAACTTTCCGTGCAAAACATGGCGCTCATCGAAGACGTTCGCGTCGAACTCCAGCCCGGTTTCTGCGCCTGGACCGGCGAAACCGGCGCGGGCAAAACGCTCCTCCTCGCCGCCCTTGGCCTGCTCCTCGGTGAACGGGGGTCGAGCGAACTGATCCGTGCCGAGGCGTCCGAACTCCGCATCGTCGGGCAGTTCGAGCTTACCAAGCCGAGCTTGCGCCAGGCCATCGAAACGATTTTGCAAGAGCCGCTTGACGACGAACAGCTGATCCTGATGCGCCGCCTCAATAGCGCGGGCCGGAGTTTCGCTTATGCCAATGATCGCCCGGTCACCCTGGCGACGTTGAAACTGCTCGGCGAGATGCTCGTGGACATTCACGGCCAACGCGAATCGCATTCGTTACTCCAACCCTCCTATCAGCTGTACTTGCTCGACGCCTACGCCGACCTGGAGGGATTGCGCGGTCAGTATCACGACAAGGCCGAGCGCGTGCGCGGCCTGCGCCGGCGCATCGCCGATCTCGACGCCGATCGGCAGAAACGCCAGCGCGAGTTGGCCTTGGTCCGCTATGAGAAGGACGAGCTTGACCAGGCAGCCATCAGCCCGGGCGAATTCGCCGACCTCGCCCGTGAACGCGAGATTCTCGTCCATGCCCAAGCGCTCAACGACTTCGCGACGCAGACCTGCGAACGGCTTTACGATCAGGACGGTTCGTTTTTCGAGACGCTTGGCAAACTCCAGCGCGACGGCGAACACTGGGCCAAGGTCGATCCAAATCTTGCCGACATCGCCAGTCGACTCGAACGCCTCGCCGGCGATTCGCAAGACCTCGTGCAAGCATTGCGTCCGTGGATCAATCGCATGAACGCCGACCCCGCTCGGCTCGATGAAGTCGAAACGCGGCTCCAATTATTGCGCCGGCTCGAAACCAAATACGGGCGACCTGTCGAGGACTTGATCGCCTATCGGCAATCGCTTGATAGTCAGGATCGTGATCTCGCAAGTCAGGAAGACCAACGCGCCACGCTCGAATCCGAACTTCGCGTCGTGTGGAACGAATTGCGAAAGATCGGCGCGGAGTTGAGCAAGAAACGCCAAAAGGCCGCCAAGAAGATGGTGGCCGAAATCGAGAAACATCTCGGCCAGCTGGGAATGCCCGACGCGAGGCTCGAATCGCACATGCAATCAATCCCACTCGGCGACGATCCATTTTCCGCGGAGGTGCTGGGCGACGGCTTCGAGCAACTCGACTTGATGCTCGCCGCCAACCGCGGTGAGCCGGCCAGGGCGTTGCGCAAAGTCGCCAGCGGCGGCGAACTCTCGCGCACCATGCTCGCGCTCAAAAGCGTCCTCGCCAGCCATGACCAAATCAGTACGCTCATCTTCGACGAAATCGACGCCAACGTCGGCGGCCGACTCGGCGATGTACTCGGCGCGAAATTGGCGGCGCTCGGCCAGACGCACCAGGTCATTTGCGTCACACATCTTCCGCAGGTTGCTGCCTTCGCCCGCCATCAATGGACGATCCGCAAGGAACGTAAAGGCAAACGCACCGCCACCGTTATCACGCCACTCGACGACACCGCCCGCATCGACGAATTATCGAGCATGCTGCGCGGCTCCTCACGCGAAGAGACGACGCACAAGGAGGCCCAAGCGATGCTCGCCGCCGCCCGCAAAGCGACAATCGTTTAGCCGCGATTCAATCCCAAGCCCAGGCCAGGCAATAAAATTTGAACCACAGAGGCACAGAGGACACAGAGAAGTTACGAAGAAGGGGGAATGTGGAAGACAGACCGCATCGCGAGATGTTCCATTCACTATTCCGCGCATTTCCTCTGTGCCTCTGTGGTTCAATTGCATTTGCCTGACACCGATTCCTTAAGTTGATTCCTATGAGGTTCGGAGTACCTCGCCCGCTGGGCTTGTTATTTTCATTCCTTATTCGAGGTTCCTATGCCAGAATTCGATTTCGCGCCGAAGATGTTCACCGATCTCCTTCCCGCAAACCTGAAGGCGTATGCCTCCTACATCCTCGCCGGGTCGGCCTGCATCATCGTGTTCTTCTTGCTGTTGTTCCTTCTTACCGTCGTGAAATTCCTGTTCGGCGGCCGCAAGGGTAAAGGGAAAACGCCCAACCTGGATGAAGACCTGACCGAATATCCCGATCTCAAGAAAGCGAGCGGCGACCGCCAACTCCGCGCCGAGGGCACGCCGGTTCGGCTTCGCCTCGTCGTCATCGCGCCAGCGGGTGCTTCCGAAGCCGAGGTCGATGAGTTGCCCGAACTGTTTGAAAAGCTCCTCCCCGGCCTCGGCGAGATCTTTGAATATGACAAACCGCGCGTCAAAGTTTGGCCAAAACAAACGAGCTACAAGGGCTTCGCGAATTTCTTCCACGCCCGCATGCAGACCGGCGGCGAGGAAGGCGAGCAGACACGTTGGGTGCTGATCGCGGGCAGGGTGCAGATCGACAAACGCCAGTTCATGCTCGGCCTGGCGCTGCAATCGATCAAACCGAATAGCGTCGGCCGACGCACGATCGATGCGCACGAATGGGTCAACGTACTGCGCGTGCGAGTTAGGGAGTGATACATTGTTGTACGACGCTCCGCGTCATTGATACGTCTGCCGCCAAGACATTTCGAACCTCGGCAAACTTATCGCCCTTCCGCATCGTCTATTTCGGTGAGCGTCGGCGTTCAAACCATCCATTCCTTCGATGGGTGGGTTTGTCGCCTTTCCGAGCCGCGACCGTCAGGGAGCGGCCGACAGCGAGCGCACGGTATCTTGGTGGCCGCTCCCGGACGGTCGCGGCTCGGAAAAGGCTCGATTTGTCCGAGAATGCGACATTTCCAGCCGTGCGAAGTATACCGAGGATAAACCATGTTGAATCAAGACAATCGGCGGCGATTCCTGCAGACTTCCGTCGCGGCGGGAGCCGGGTTGACGTTGGGAGTCGTTGCCTCGAACGGGAACAATCCGGCTGCGGCTGCAAGGGCCGCGGACGGCAATCCGAGCGTGACGCCTGGGCGCGTGCGCTGGCATGACGATTTCGCCGCCGCCTGCACGGCCTCGGAGTGTTCGGGTAAACCGGTCTTGCTCTTTCAGATGCTCGGCAGGCTCGACGAAAAATTCTGCTGAACGAACGCGCGTCTAGCGAGAGCCGTGTTGTTCTCGCGCGAAGATGTGGCCTCGTTCGTCAGTCGGAATTTCGAGCCGGCCTGGGAGATGGTTCGCCCGGTGCCGATCGTGCGTATCGACTTCGGCAACGGGACCACGGCGACACGCACGCTGCACGGCAATGTCGCCAGCTATGTTTGCGATGCCGCCGGTCATGTCATCGACATTCTGCCCGGGATTTACACGCCGACCGCATACACGTCGGCATTGGAACAGCCCCGCGCGTTGGCCGAGACGTTGAGCGCGATGGAGGCGCAGCCGTGCCTGACACGTTTACGTGAATATCACCGGGCTGCCGCACAGAGGCTGCTCGTGCCCGCCGCCCAACCGCGTCCGGGCAATGGACTCATGCCGCTCGATCCGGGCAAGAAGACCATCGAAAGACCGGTCGAATTATTCGCAGTTCGTCCAGCGGCCTCCAACCGTCGGCCTCGTACCGCCGCCGAGTTGGCCAATTGGCAGCCGCTCGTCGCCGACACACAGCTCAACGAAACGCAGCGCCGTCGGCAGATTCACGAGCGATTCGCGTTGGCCGAACGCCAACGGCCTGAGCAGATCAAGCCCTGGTTGTATCGCGACGTTCTCCACGCCGACTTGGCCGACCCGTACCTCGGTCTCGGCGACGATTTCTTCGCGGATATCGAGCGTTAGAAATACGACGCGGAGCGTCGTACTACTACGACAGCGCTATTTCGTAGGTCAGGCTTTCCAGCCTGACGCATTTTGACGATCATGGGCAAGCTACGACAGGCTGGAAAGCCTGACCTACGAAATAGCGCTGTCCAACTATACCTTTCACGGGTGAGTTTGACGCATTTCCGAGCCGCGACCGTAAGGGAAGCGGCCGACAGGATGCCGTGTGGTTTATGTCGGCCGCTCCCTTACGGTCGCGGCTCGGAAATGTTTTGATCGATTCGGAAAAGCGACAATTTCTACTGTGCGAAGTATACATTGTGGTACGACGCTCCGCGTCGTCGATGTGTTACTTGGCAGGCGCAGGCTCGATAATCTTCGCGCCAAACGGCCGTTCGCCCGGCGGCAGCACTTGCCATTGCATGCCCTTCGGCATCGTATAAAGGTGCAGATAACGCTTGGCGAGCGCCGCCTTGCCGACGCGCGGCTGATAGAAGACCGTTTTCGATTTAGGCTCAAAGCCGCCGTGAACTGTGTACGCCAGTTCCGTGCCGACCTTGCCGTCCCAGCAGAAGAGCAATAACTGTTGCCGATTGAAATCGATGGCGACCGGGCGATTAATCTCGGCGACGACTTCCTTGCTGCCGAGCTTTTGCAATAGCTCCGCCTTGCCGGCGATGACGATCGGCTTGGCGTAATCGCCCGCCGGCGTCGTGCATTTGCCGGCGTCAATCGGCAACTCCCAGACACCCGAAAACGAGCTGCGGCCGCCCGCCCACAGCGTTGTGCCGGCGTATTCGACATCGCGGTCCACGACATACAGCTGATAGTGCGTGGCAAGATTCAGATTCGATCCGGTGTGATACTTGAATCGCACCGACTTGCGTTTCGGCCCCATCGCAACAACGGCGCTCATGCCGTCCTGACCGCTGCCTTCCCAGTAGAAGTAGAGCAGCCGCTGCTTCGCGAAATCGACTTCAGCAGCAAGGTTCTTGAGCCACTCCGGATCAGGAAACGCCTTGCTCGCAACTTCAAGTGAATCGATCACCAACGGCTCATTGTCTTCGTGGAAGATGATCCCACCGTACGGATGGTATTCGCGCACCGGCGGATTCTCGTTGCCCGGTGCTAGTTTCAATTTCCACGTTGCTTCATTGGCGATGACGAGCATGCGGTAGTGTTGTTGATCATTCTTGGACTTGCCAGCCGAATAACGCACGCGCACATCGTTCGCCTTGGGCAGCTCGAACCAGAAGCGATCCTGCCCCGAGCCGGACCATGTGAAAAACAGTAAGTGTTCTTTGGCGAAATCGACCTGCTGTTGCACCATTACTTCGAATAAACCGTTGTTCGAGCACAACTTCGCAAGGTCGGTGGCGCTGCGGATGACGATCGGTTTTTCGACGCCGCCGACATCGAGATCAATGAGATCGGGGCCGCCCATCCCGTGTAAAATCTCCATCAAGTCGAGATCGCGAACCGTCGGGCGAACGTCATCTTTCGGTTCATCGATTAGCTGCCAATCGGCGGCCTTCGAGACGGCGAAAGCGTGGTAGAAGTAGCCCGGCTCATCGGACGCCTTCCCCGGCATTCGCCAGAACGCGACGATTGGTTTCTTTGAAACGGAATGATTCGTCACGCGATAGTGCAACTTGTCGCCCTCGTAGCTCTGCCAGCGGAAGAACAGCAATCGCTCGGTTTTGAAATTAACTTGATTGCCGATCTTTTCCGCCCATCCCTTCTCCGGAATGTGCTTGGCGATATCAACGAACCGCATGATCTCAGACTGTCCGCCGAACTGGTAACCATCCTTCCCGACCGGAAAGCCCGCGAGATCGATGACGCGCACGATCTTCGCCGGATCGCTGGGCACGGGCGTAGGCGCATCGTCCATCTCGGCCAACCCGCCGCCGACATGCAACCACACGCCGCCGATGTGACATCGACTACGAAGCCCGCAAGGACGACGGATGTCGCCTGCTGTCCGCGCGCGAAGACGCCGTGCTCGACGCAGCTGGCGCCTTCGAGCCGCAGCACGGTGATCGTCTCTGTTAGCGGGTTCACGATCCAGTACTCGGGAATGTTCGCCTCGGCATCGTCGATGCGTTTGTCCACGAGGTCTCGCAACGGCTTATCCGCGCTGACGACTTCGAGTGCCAAGTCGGCCCCGATCCAAAAGCGATTGCGCCGACGACGGTCTTTGGCGTTCTTCACCAGTAGGACATCCGGCTCGCGAAACTTCCCTGGGCGGATGCGCACGCGGATCGGCGAGAAGTGTGCCTTCCCACCAAGCGGGGCTACGAAAGCCTTCAGCAGCATGAATAGAAATCCGACGAATGATTGGTGCCGATCCGTAGGCCAGGGCAGAGGCTCCAAGTTGCCATCGGTGAACTCGATTAAGCGCGACGTAGAATCGGTAAGGCGAAGGTAATCTTCGTCGGACAGCCGGCCTTGGCTGGGCATCAATTCGCGAAAGCGTCTTGGCACGCCGCGATAGGCGAGATCGTACGTCGTTTGTAAAGGCGTCGGCACCCAGGCGTCGGGCTTCAGGAAAAGCGGCAAACCAGATACTCCACACAAGACAGACCTCGACAGACCAAGCTCATCTTACCGCAAAAGCCATCGCCTTGCCAAACGAAAACGCACCCGCAACGCCCAGAAAACCAATACCGGCCACGGATAGCGCGGACCTCACGGATGGGAAAGCCCATGCAGGTGTTCTCCCCTATCCATGTTTTCGGTGCTATCCGTGGTTAAATCGCTTGGCAGCTCCGATCGCATTTTTCTCTTGTGAACAAACCGTCAATCGCCTACGATACTTCCATTAACCAACCATCCCCACTATGGTTCCCCCGCACATGCTTACCATTGTCAACTCAAACAATTCGTCGATCACGCGCCGCGGGTTTCTCCAACTCGGCACGCTTGGCCTGGGCGGGTTGACGTTGGCGAGGACGAAGCTACCCAAAAAAGCCCGCGGCGCCCAGCCACGAATCATCCATGGCGAAAAGGGTTCAAGAAGAAGGCATAGGGAAATGTATGCGGACATTTCTAATGCAACGAAAATGCGGACATTTCTATTGCGTTGCGAAAAAATGGTTCATCCGAAAAACGCGTATTCTGTAGTTGAAAAAGTGGACATGCTTTCATTTCATGGGGTTATCACAACAAACCATGAGGAGATCGCATGTCCACCATCCTACTCTATCGACGCTTCGGTATCTTCGGCTACAACTTCGTTAAAC
>CAMAUE010000055.1 GCA_945861245.1 Singulisphaera sp. GP187 | reverse complement strand
GCCTTCGTCTCGGCGTCTTTCTGAATCGCTTCGATCTGCTTCTTCTGGTCGTCGGTCAGTTGGAGACGCGCTTGCACGCCCGGCGGGATGAGCTGGCCCGCACCGCCGACCGCAATCGGCACGATTGGCCGAACGCCAACGTCAGGCCGTCGCGTCGCCGGCTCTTGCTTGATCTGCGTGAGGACAGTCTTTTGCTCGGCGGTCAGAATCGCGGCAACCTTCGTCAGCGAATCCTCGCGCGACTTCTTCGTCGCGGCTTGGAGCTTCTCATACGCTTCCTTGATTTTCTCGCGATCGCGGCCGACATCCTTGATCGCGTTGCGAATCTCTTCCTGGGCCGACTTGGTTTTGTCTATGAATTCGGCTTCGATCTTGGCGAATTTCTCTTTTTGCTCCGCTGTCAGTTTCAGCTTTTCCAAACCTTCCGCGGAGATGAGCGCGGGGCCACCTTGTGCTTGTCCGCGAATGGGTTGGCGTTCGCCCGGCACACGTTGCGCGTGTGCGGAACTGATGATCGCCAAAGCGGCGACCGAGGCGTAAATGATGCGAGTCATGAACATAGCAGCGCTCCATTCGATGGTATTGTTTAGCCGCTCGTCTCTGGCGAGCGCGACCTAAACGAAAACGGGATTACCTCATCCTACGATCATTTCGCCGGCAGGCGAAGGAGTTTCCGCCACGCCGCCGCCGTCGGTTCCGTATCACGGCCTGTCAACTCACGCAACGCAAATAGCGCGGCCCGATGATACGGCGACAATCGGCCTGGCTCGTCGATCGCGCAGCACTTCTCAAACTCGGCCGATTCCTTGCTCGTCAACGTGCGTTCGCGGACAAGGAAATCGAACCGCTGCATTTCCGGCCACGGGTGGGCGTCGTTCACCGGCATCATCAGCGAAAAATCCTGACGCAGGTAGGTCATGTCGATCCGCACCAGCACATCAGGCGTCGCCGGCGGGGTGCTCTGGTAGCCCCCGCCTTCCGTCGGCTTCGGCAGCGGCTCGGTCGTCAATGGCACGCCGACCTTCAAAATCCCGTCCGGCACGTTCTCCGTATTCCCCGGCGCATGGCACAACGCACAGTTGCGATGATGATTGATCTTCACCAGCTCCCGCACAATCGAAACCTCCTGGCCATCCTTTTTGATTGGCATTCGTGGATCGGCCTGATCAAGCACGCTCACGAGATGCTCCAGTACATCCTTCCGCTCCAGTTTCACCAGCGCGTCGGCGGCTCGCTTGGCAACGGCCGGCAGTGGATAGTCGAAACCGCGCAACAGCGTCTCCGTGTAGTCGCGCTCACGGCGTGTCTTCAACCCCTCGATCGCGGCGGCACGCACCTCGTCCTCCGCCGAGTAGAGCGCGAGGTTCGCCAGTGCCGTCGTCGCATCGATATGCGGGACCGTCGCCAGGTATTTCGCCAATCCATGTCGGAAGTGCTCCGATTCGGGCATCAGGATTTGCATCAAGGCAGCGACCGTGGCGCGTAAAAACTGCTCCTGCGTCACGCGCGGCAGTCGTTGTTTGGCCTCTTTCAAGTTCCCGTTATTGATAATCGTCTGGACCACATGCATCTGCTGCCAAAAGGCTTCAACATGCACCCCTCGCAATGCTCCGTCTCCGTCAGCCCTTTTCGTCGCCGCCAGGGATTGATGAATCGCCTCGACAAGGACGTTGAACACCCGCGCCTGCTCTTCGCGGGTACGGCATTCGTCGCCCATGCGGAACGGCAGGCCTTGCAAGTCGGTGCGAGCGGCGATCAGTTCGAGCATGAAACCATCGGTCTTCCTGCGATTGAGATGATTCATCTTCGCCAACATGCGTGCCGTCGCTTCGAGGGCATCGTCCTTTTTCAGATTCGACGCAATCGGCTCGCCAATGGAAAGCTCGGCCACTTTGGCGAGGTTCTCGTTATTCCACGCGGGTCGTTTGGTCGTGGTCTTGGCAGGGGTCGGCAGCATGGCGCTCGCGGGCAGCTTGGCGTCAAAGGCGAAGCGGAAGCGGAGGCCAGACGGATCGCCCGGGGCGAAAAACACTTCATTCGGTGTGCCCGGATTGAATGAAGGCGAGCCTGGCCGAACGCCTAGCGGCGTTCCTGGATGCTCATTCGGCATTGGCAGCACATGATTCTCGACCGTAACCGACCGAATCGGAGCCTTACCGAACTCGGCGAGTGATACCGGCGCTTTCTGGAATTTCAGCACTGCGTTGACGCCCGGCGCGACCAATGTCTTGATTCGCGCCTCGCCGTCCTTGTTCGTGAAAAAAGCAACCGCGACAGATGCCAAGCGAACGTCATCGTTTTCCATGACGGCACTGTGGGCAATCAAGGCGAGGCCCTGGTCCTCGACCCAAAGCCGAATCGGCGCCAGGAGGAACTGGTTGCGCTCGCCGAACGCCAGCATCAACATGCGATCGGCGTCCTTGTGCACGACTCGCGGCGGCGCAGGCGGATGTACCAATGTTGGCGCGGGGCCTGAATTAGGCGGCGGGAAATTGGGCATCGGCAACTCCGGTAGAACCTTCGGCGGCGGCGTCAGTTGCGCCGTCAGCGACGAGACGCTGACGAGAAAGAATACCGTCGCCATCGCAATGGATGCGGACCTGGACATGTGAGGCTCCCTACAAAGATGTCGAATCAACGTGAAGCGTCCATCGATAGGTTTCGCTTTCGTCCATGAATTACGTCCGCCCATCCTACCATAATCCCCGCGTTTAACGCCAGCTGTATTTTCGACACTTCTCGCTCATCTCCACTCGAACATTTACCACAGAGGCACTGAGACACAGAGAGAATGCGAAGAACTGGGCTTTGGGCACGACTGATTGTTATTGACTACAGTTATCCATTCATTGGGAGTGGCTTCGAATTATTCCGATGCTTGTCTCGGTGTCTCTGTTGACGCGACCGACAAAAGTCACTTTACGAGCCGGAAGCGTAAGCGACGGACTGGAGAAATCCGTCGCTTACGCTTCGGGCTCGTACTTTTGTCGGTGGCGTCACTGTTATCTCTGTCGTGAAGTTCATGTTGGGGGATCAGCGAGAAGTGTCTAATTTTCCGTTGATTTGATGGAGCACGGCGCTCCGTGTCGTGAAATCTACGACGCGGAGCATCGTACCAAATTGAATTGAAAAAAACGGTTGGCTGTGAATCGCGTATAATATTCTCATGTCGATAGGCACTGCGACACGGTTGTTGCCTGGCCGATTATTCGAACTCCCGACGTTGATCGAAGGAGCGGAGGGATACTCCGCGCTTATTACGGCGCTCCAGCGTGGCGGGGCTGGCACGATCGACGGGGCGTGGAAGTCGGCGTCGGCGCTTGCCGTGGGTGCGCTGTCGCGCCAAACGCCTGGCACGTTGCTCGTCGTTCTCGCCCATCCGCGCGATCTCGATGCGTGGGACCAAGACATCCACAGCTTCGTCGGTCAACGCCCGGCCCTCTTTCCCGCATGGGATAATCTGCCCGGCGCCAATACCGTCGTCGATGAAATCGGCGGCAAACGCTTACGCACGCTTCGGCAACTCGAAAACGACACGCCGCCGAAAATCCTCCTCACGACTATCCAGGCTCTCCTGCAACCCGTTCCCGATCGCGATCAACTCGCACAGCACCGCAAACGCCTGCGCGTCGGACAAGATGTACCGCTCGATGGCGTCATCGCATGGTTGGTCGAGCAAGGCTTTCAACGCATGGAGGCCGTCGAAGTTCCCGGCGAGTTCAGTCAGCGCGGCGGCATCCTCGATGTCTTTTCGCCCGATGCCGAGGCGCCGTTTCGCATCGAGTTCATCGGCGACGAAATCGAGTCGATCCGCCAATTCGCGCTCGATACGCAGCGCAGCCTGGGCGATGTGCAAGCATGCGAGATCACTGCTCAGGGCAAGGCTCGCGGCGAAAAGGATATGATGCGCG
Source organism: Singulisphaera sp. GP187 (assembly GCA_945861245.1). Lineage (GTDB taxonomy): Bacteria > Planctomycetota > Planctomycetia > Gemmatales > Gemmataceae > SIAQ01. The sequence goes on along the minus strand of CAMAUE010000055.1, from coordinate 27,874 downwards.
GCCACCTGTGCGACTATCTTCCGACCCAATCATGGATCGCGCTGGTCGAACTTGCTGATCTGGAAGAGCAAGGCAAATATTATCTCGAACGCGTTCCCGATGTTACCAGCCTGTTCTCCGTGCCGAGCGTGATGAAGCGGCTCATCACGTTGCCCAGCGTCCGCCTGTCCGCGATGCCGACGCCGAGCGCGGAACAGACTCTGCATCTGCGCGTCGAATCGGTGGAGCGGTTCAGCGGCGACGTGACCAAAGTCCGCGACGAACTCGACAGCGCTGCCGTCAGCGATTTCGTGGTGATCGCTTGCCACAATGAGGCCGAGCGCAAGCGCCTCGGCGATGTCTTCGCAGCCGGAAAACTCGTGCAAGCCGATCGGTTACGGCTCGTCATCGGCTTTGTGCACTCGGGCTTTCGCCTTGTATTATCCTCCCCTCTCCCGGAAGGAGAGGGGAGAAATTCCGCGATCACCGGCATCGTCGTCCTTGGCGATCACGAGATTTTCCATCGCGAGCACTCGCCCGCACTTCTACCACGACGCCAGCTGGAATCCCGGGCGATCGACAGCTTTCTCGAATTGCGTGAGGACGACCTGGTCGTGCACCTGAGCCATGGTATCGCCCGATTTCGCGGCATGCATGTGCTGGAGAAGAACGGCCAAACCGAAGAACACTTGATCCTTGAGTTCGCTGCCGGCACGCGTGTCTACGTCCCGGCATCTAAGATCGATCTCGTGCAGAAGTACGTCGGCGGTGCGAGCAGCGATCCTGAGCTTTCCAAGATCGGCAGCGCCTCGTGGCAACGCAAGAAGGACCGCGCTCAGGCAGCGGTCCTCGACCTCGCCAGCGAGATGCTCGAACTGCAAGCGATGCGCGAAGCCAAGCCGGGCATCGCCGTCCCGCCCGATAGCGATTGGCAGCGCGAATTCGAGGCCGCCTTCCCGTACGAGGAAACGCCCGATCAACTCACGACCATCGGCGAGATCAAGCGCGACATGGAGAAATCGCGGCCCATGGATCGCCTCATCTGCGGCGACGTCGGCTACGGCAAGACCGAACTCGCGATGCGGGCCGCCTTCAAGGCGATCGACAACGGCAAGCAGGTCGCCGTCCTGGTGCCGACCACGATCCTCGCGGAACAGCATCTCCGCACGTTCTCGCAGCGCATGGCGGAGTATCCGTTCGCAATCGAAATGGTCAGCCGATTCCGCACCGCCGCCGAGCAGAAACGCATCCTCAAACGTCTGGCTGAGGGGACGGTCGATATCATCATCGGCACGCATCGCATCGTTTCCAAGGACGTCAAGTTCAAGGATCTCGGCCTGGTCATCATCGACGAAGAGCAGCGCTTCGGCGTCGAGCACAAGGAGCGCTTAAAGCAGCTGCGGCAGATGGTCGATGTGCTGACGCTGACGGCGACGCCGATCCCGCGCACGCTGCATCTTTCGCTGCTCGGCATCCGCGACATCAGCAACCTGGAGACGCCGCCACACGGGCGCTTGCCAATCGAGACGCGCATCGTGCGGTGGGATCGCCAGCTCATCCGCCATGCGATCATGCGCGAGCTGAATCGCGAAGGCCAAGTTTTCTTCGTGCATAACCGCGTGCACGACATCGAGCAGATCAAACAACGACTGCAAGAGATTGTGCCCGAAGCGACGATCGTCATCGGTCATGGCCAGATGAACGAGCACGAGCTTGAGTCGGCGATGGTGGCGTTCGTACAGCACAAGGCTGACATCTTGCTGGCGACGACGATCATCGAAAGCGGCCTGGATATCCCGAACGCGAACACGATGTTCATCCATCAAGCCGACAACTACGGGTTGGCCGACTTGCACCAGCTTCGTGGCCGAGTGGGACGTTATAAGCATCGCGCGTACGCTTACATGGTGCTTGATGCCGACAAGCCGATGACGCCAAATGCCTCGCGGCGGCTCAAGGCGATCGAGGAGTTCTCGGAGCTTGGCGCAGGTTTCAAGATCGCCATGCGCGATTTGGAGATTCGCGGCGCGGGCAATATTCTCGGCACGCAGCAGAGCGGCCATATCGCAGCGGTGGGTTATGAGCTTTACTGTAGCTTGCTCGAAAATGCCGTGCGAAGCCTGAAGAATATGCCGGTGAAAACGCACATGGAAGTGACGATCGACTTGCCGTGGAGTGCCGTGTTGCCACGCGATTATGTTGCTGGCCAGAAGCAAAAGATTGAAATCTATCGCCGACTGTCACGCATCCGCAAGTTGGAAGATTTGATTGATTTCCGCGGCGAATTGCGCGACCGGTACGGCCCAATACCCGAGGCGGTGGAATGGCTGATGCGGCTGGCGGAATTGCGCCTCTTGGCGAGCGATTGGCAGATCGCGTCGATGCATCTGGAAGGCAAATGGCATTCACCCGATGGCGCGACGACGCCGCAACCGATCGAGGCAACGGGGCCGGTCGATCTGGTGTTTCAGTACGGTCATCCGCGCAAGATGGAGCAATTGACGAAGCAATCGAATGATCGGCTGGTGATCGTCGACGCCCAGGCTGCCTATTTTCGCCTGAAGCCCTCGGAATATTCGCCTCTCGTACTCTTTCAACGCATCAAACATCTCTTGCGTTTGCCGAACCATGCGGTATAAGGCCCGAATATTGGGTTCGCGTAATCCGGTTGCGAGCTTGCCCAAAATATTAACCACAGAGGCACAGAGAACACAGAGAAATGCAATGGCGATGTAGAGTGCCGGCGAATGTTCGATTCGGACAAATGATGCATAGCGTATTTTACTTATCTTGATTTTCTCTGTTTTCTCTGTGCCTCTGTGGTTAGGTTCCTTTCTCGGCGCGGAGTCGTTATGGTTTGGTACAAACGGATAGTCATTGCGGGCGTCGTGGGCGTCGGCACCTGGGCGCTGAGCGGATGTGCGTCGAGCCTACCCGATTGGGCGATGCCATCCGAATCGCCTGGGAAAGACTTGGTCAAGCCGCCTGCACCACGTTTGGCTCGCCCGCAATCGCCGGATTCGCCTGCGGGTGTGGTATTGAAAAAACCGATCGGTACATCTAGCGATCCGGGGACGCCGATTGGACCGCCGCCTGGTATCGCCCTGCCACCTGGTATCGCGCCGCCTGCCGATTTCAATCCGGGTGTGACGCAAACGAACCTGACGATCAAGGGAACCGTGCGCGTCAGCGTGCGGGCGTGGGTTAACAATCGTCCGATCTTCGACGATGAAGTCATGCAGGTCGCCGGACCGGAGTTTCGCCGTTTGGGCGGGCTGACCGATTCGCAACGGGATGAGCAGATGGCGAAAGTCATCAATGCAGCGCTCGATCAAATCATCGAACAAGAGTTGCTGTATCAGGATGCTGTTCGCAAGCTCGAAAAGAACAATCCGCGCGGCCTGGAAAAACTGCGCGAGGCGGTCGATCAGGAATTCGAGAAGTCACTCGAACGGATGCGCAAAGCCGAAGTCCCAGAAAAGCAAATTCGCGAGCTGGAGCCGACGGCCCGACGAATGCTCGAACGTAGTCTGATTGCGACGGAATATGCACGAACGCGGATCATGCCGCAGGTGCAGAATCTAATCGGCTTACGTGAGGTTCGCGATTATTATGAATCGCACAAGAACGAGTTTGTAACGGTCAATCGCATCGAATGGCAAGACATCTTCATCCCGGTGAGTCCCGAACGGCCGACTGTGCAAGACGTGAAGGCCTTTGCCGAGGAGCTTGTCAACCGATGCCGAACGGTCGAAGACTTCAATCGTATGATGGTCTATAACGAAGGCGACAGCAAGCTACGCGGCGGCGCGGGTCTAGGCCAACGCGAAGGCGAGATTGGGCCATCGGAGTTGGAGCCTGTCCTGTTCGGCCTGCGTGAGGGCGAGATCGGCCCGGTGGTGCCGTTCGCGACGGGTGTGCATATCGTTCGCATTGCCAAACGAGAATACAAACGGTTGTTGCCTTTGGATGAGAAAACGCAAAAGCTGGTGCGGAAGAAATTGGAAGGCCAGCTGATGGAGCGCGAGTACAAGCGCCTCGTGCGTGAATTGCGTGATCGCGCAGTGGTGCGAATCGAACGATCGACGTGAGCAGGAGTCATGAATCAGCCGGTTCCAATTGAATGGCTGATAGCTGATAGCTCGATGCGAAAAAAACCGCGAGAGATCCTCTCTCGCGGTTTTTCGTTTCTGGTGTTGCCCAGGGGTCGTCAGGTGCTCTCAGTCGTTGCGGCGGGACACGGGGACGATGGTCGCGCCGGACAGGGGTGTATTGGTATTCAAGGCCGACTCGACGCGGACCGTGAACGCTTGCAGTTCCTTGCTGAACTGAACCAGGTTTGCATTGGCGTTATCGCGTTCGGCGGTTCGGGTTTTGACTTGCTTCCAGAGATTCTCGCGATCGGTGTTCAAGGTAGCGACTTGGCGGGTCAGATCGGTTTTTTCGGTTTCGAGGTTCGTCTTTTGGGATTCGAGGTGCGTCAGCCGTTTTCGTTGCTGTTCGTTCGCGAGTTGGACCGTTCGGTAGTCTTCTTCCAGTTTCGTGTAGCGGGATTCGAGTTCGTTGATCTTGGCGTTAATCGTAGCCGTCCGTTGCTGATTACAGCCCCATAGGCCGACCGTACAAACTGCGAAGACCACGCCGTACCAGGGATTGATGGACTTCATGCGGAGTTCTCCTCTCATCAGGCCGGTCGGATGGAGCCGGCGAGCGATTAGTGAAGCGGTGAAATTTACGTACGACTTGTTGATTCTTGCGAGCGACCCATTCTTCTTAAATTTCCCATTCGACGGTTGCGGTACTAAACACTTCGGCAAAAAGTGATCGTGGACTTTACGTGGTTTCGCTATTTTTCTTGATCGGATTTTCTTCGCGAGACTTCGCAGCTTTCCTGTGCGGGCTTGTCGACGCAGAGCATGTGTAGGCGTGGCGCGCAGCGGAGCGAGGGAACAGGATCGCGCTCCGCTGCGCGGTTAGACGTTCGGCTTTCATTGAGTGGCACTGGTATCGTGACGCGATCTGTTCTGAAGCAACGCGCGAACGCCAATCGCCCATTCGGTAAATTGGCTTGCGGAGGCGGCGACGCCCGCGTAGCGGATGGCGTCGGTGGCCAGGAAAAAACGTGACAGAAACCGCTTTTCATCGGCATTCAGCAGCGGAGTCTGTTGCAGGAGACCAAGAAACTCGGGCGTTGTTCGACGGCGTGCCGGCAACGCGAATGCCAATTCGAGATAGCGTCGTACGACGGTCGTCAAGAGCACCATACGTGACGTCTCCGATCCATCGGCTGACGATGCCATCGTCTCCAATCGTGACAACTCGGCCAACGCAATCTCGGCAGGCGATCTACGGATCATTCGTTTGCGCTGCCAAAGAATAATCGATCCCGCCATGATAATCAGAATGAGTACGACGCCGGTCGGCCACCATGTGCCATTGGAATTACCCACAGCGATGGCAGGCAATTCCTCCATGCCGGTGATGTCGCGCGCCTTGGCTTTCTCGGCGTCGCCGATCGATATCTTGACCTCGAGTGAGTCGGGTTTCCATGAGGTTACATGGCCCGGTCCGACGAGAACGTCCGGAAAATGGAACACCAGTATGCCCGGCTCGCGCGGCGCGAACTCGTACGCAATCCGCCAGCGTTCGCGTTTAGCATCGATTGGTGTTTGTGTCGGCCGAGTGCGTTTGACGAGCAGCCAAGGCGAGTCCGCAGGCATCGCTAGCGGCGCATCCACGACAATCGGCGTTTCGCCTTCGACCGTCAACGTAACGGAAAGCACATCCGCTAGAGCGAGGCGTTTGCCTGGACCGGGCGTGCGGAACTCCAGATTTGCAGCGCCGCTGCGTTGGACGAAATCGTCTGCCCGGGCGATGGATGCCAGGCTGAGCATGGCCAGGATCAGGATGAGGTGTACCTTTGACGGCTCGGAATTGCTTTGATCCATCGGGAAATTCGCCATTTCCAACCGCGTGAAGTGTATTGTTTCATAGGTGCCTGAGCCGGCGTTGACGTTGTCGGAAGAATCGCATTAGGGCGTCGAGGTGCTTGCCCTCGGTATTGACGGAGAGCACATCAATGCCATGGGCCTGCGTCCACTGCTGGAACGCCTGCCGACGGCTTTGGACCAGTGCGGCATGGGCAGTCTTGAACACCGGATCGGACGTATTCACCGTGACCGTGCGTCGGGTCTCCGGATCGAACAACTCAAGCAACCCGACGCCTGGCAGCGCCTGCTCACGCGGATCGTCGATGGTGACGGCTATCACGTCGTGCTTGCGGGCGATGCGCTTCATGGTCCGCTCATAGTCCGAATCGAGAAAATCGCTGCATACGAAGATCAACGCTCGGTGATGCAGCACCTTGTTGACGAAATCCAGTCCCGCAGCGAGGTTCGTGGTCGGGTCGGTCGGCTTCCAAACGAAGAGATCGCGGATCAGCCGAAGCGCGTGTCGAGAGCCTTTGCGGGGCGGCACGAAATGTTCGACTTTTCCGGTGGTGAGGGCCAGGCCGATTTTATCGTTGCTGCTCACGGCGCACAGCGTCAACAGTGCCGCGAGTTCGGCGAGAGCGTCGCGTTTGACGTTGTCCGTGCTGGTAAAGCCCATGCTGGCGCTGACATCGACTAGCAGCATGACCGTGAGTTCACGTTCCTCAATATATCGTTTGATGAACGGACGCCCCATGCGTGCGGTCACGTTCCAGTCGATGCTGCGAATTTCATCGCCCGGCTGATACTCGCGCACTTCTTCGAACGTGATGCCCGATCCTTTGAACACGCTGCGATACGCCCCGCCCAGCGGATCCTCCACCGCGCGGCGAACCCGCAGTTGCAATTGCCGAATCTGACGTAATACCTCGCGTGAGAACATCTAGAACCTCACCGTGGTCCGTGGTCCGTGGTCCGTGGCATGCAGGTATTTTGCCACGGACTACGGACTACGGACACTTCTGCGAATGATAAGCAATAACCGTACGCACGGCATGGCGCCATTGTGACTGTTTCTGGGTACGAGTCGCTGCGTCCCAGGTAGGATCAAATCGCCCACCGGCCTGCGTGAGGCGACGTAGGGCGTCGAGGTTTGGCCAAACGCCGGCTTGCAGCCCCGCCAGGAAGGCGGCGCCGAGCGCGGTCGCTTCGTGCGCCAGCGCCGGCAATACGGGACGGCCCAGCAGGTCCGACTGACGCTGTAGGAACCAGGCGTTTTGCGCCATGCCGCCGTCCACACGCAAATCTGTCAACGGCCGACCGATGTCGCGATCGGCGGCGTCAATCAGGTCGACGACCTGAAACGCAACGCCTTCCAGCACGGCACGCGCCAGATCCGCAACCGATGTATTTCGTGTCAAACCAAAGATCGCGCCGCGTACGTCCGGTGTCCAATGCGGCGCTCCGAGGCCGACGAAGCCCGGCACGAAAACGATCGGCTCATCGGCGGACGAATTTGCCGCCAGGGCCTCTACTTCGCTCGATTGACCAATCACGTGCAATCCGTCTCGCAACCATTGTACCGCAGCACCGGCGATGAAAACACTGCCTTCAAGGACGTACTTCGGCGTCGCATCGATGGTCGCTGCCAGACTCGTCAGCAGGCGGTGCTTCGACTGAATCGGCGTTTCGCCGGTGTGCAGGAGAAAGAACGCGCCGGTGCCATAGGTACATTTCGCTTCACCGGCGGCAAACCCGCCCTGGCCGAACAGCGCCGACTGCTGATCGCCTGCGACGCCGAGTATCGGAATCCCCGCAGGCAAGAACGGCGTTGCCGAGGTCACGCCGAATCGGCTCGCGCTCGGTTGGACCGTCGGCAGCAGGGCCAGGGGCACGTCGAAAAATCGGCACAAATCGACATCCCACTCTACGGTACGCAGGTTCAGCAACAAGGTGCGTGAGGCGTTGCTCATATCCGTTGCATGAACCTGCCCGCCCGTCAGATTCCACAGCAGCCAGCTGTCGATCGTGCCGACGGCTAACTTCCCAGCCTCGGCACGTGCTCTTAACGAGGGATCGTTCTGAAGCAGCCAACGAATTTTGCTGGCAGAGAAGTAAGGATCGAGCACCAGTCCTGTCCGCTCCGCCAGCCAGGGTTCGTCGTTCTTGCGCTCCTTGCAAAAATTAGCGGTTCGGCGGTCCTGCCAAACGATGGCGGGCGCGACGGGCTGACCGCTCGCGCGATCCCAAAGGACGACAGTTTCGCGTTGATTCGTGATGCCGATGGCCGTCAGGTCGGTCGCGCCGATGCGGGCCTGGTCAAGCGCTGCGGGAATCACATGGACAAGTGTTTGCAGAATTTCGTTGGGATCATGCTCGACCCATCCTGGCTGCGGATACATCTGGCGAAACTCGCGCGAAGCCGTGCCGACGCATTGGCCCGATTCGTTGAAGATGGCCGCCCGCGTGCTGGTCGTGCCTTGATCGATGGCGAGAAGGTATGCGGAAGGCATAGCTATTATTCCTGAAGAACTGCACCAATACAACCTCACGCAAAGGCGCAAAGACGCAAAAAAGAATCCAAGATCGTTGAGCCAAATTATATTCCGGTATCCCGTCTTTGCGTTTTTGCGTCTCTGCGTGAGCATATTCAGTAACGCTGACCGGGAACCGATTTCCCGAGCGCTACGTCGCAAGCAGAGAGCACCGCTAGAGTGAAAAATATGCAAAAGGTCGGCAGATCGCCAAAAAATAATCTACATTTGAGGGGAGCCTGGAATTGTTCGTCGCGGCGGTTGGGAAAGGAACTCACATGGCACTGGCTTGTCCACAATGCAACCAGACCTTTGAGCAGGGCAGCATCTGTCCGCTTTGCAATGTTATTTTGCTTTACCATGCGCCGAACTTGCAGACGCTGTCCTCCGCGTCATCGTTGTCGCTTCAGATGGATGAATCGACATCCTGGCAACGAACCCCATGGGGCAAGATTGCTATCGGACTGATCCTGGCCCAGGGCCTAAATTTCGGTCTACAACAATTAGTCACCGCAGGTTTTTTGGCAGCGGGAGGCGGCGATGTCTGGGCGACCCTCATCGGCCTCGCTCTGCACCATGCCGTGCTGGGCTTCAGCCTGATCGTCGGCGGCGCCCTGTCAGGAGCTGGGCAATGCCGTGGCATCGTCTACGGCGCGATCGTCGGCGTAGCGAGCGGAGTGATATCACTTTTCCTGCATGATGCCCGGTCGCAGGCCTATCCGCAGATTTTTATCTATACGGTGCCGATTATTCACATGTTCATCGGCGGCCTGGGAGGCGCGCTCGGCATGCTCGTCTGGAAGCCGACTCCGACTCTGCCTGAACTCGACAATAATTCACCAACGTCGGTCGGCGATACCTTCGCCTTGTCGCTGGGGCGGTTATTTGCGGGACAGTTGCATCCGGGCCGAATTGCCGTTGGCGCGTTTATTATCGTCATGGGCGTCGTCTGGTCTAGCGCAATACTCGACTTCATCCTCCGCGCGAGTGGCGGCACGCTGACGATCACGTCCCGGCTCCAAGCGCAGTTCGTGACGATGGAAGTCGCCGCCATTATCGCTCTCGCAGGTTCCGCCTTCGCTGGCGCGACGACCTACAATGGTTTCAAGCAAGGCTTGTGCGTTGGCCTCGGAGCCTGCTCTATCGTTCTTGGCCTGCAATTCAACGATCCCAAGTTCACGCTCGAATCGGCAGTGACAACCGGATTCGGCACGGTGATTATCTCCTTAGTTGGCGGCTGGTTTGGCAGCCAGCTTTTTCCACCGATTAATTCCAGTCCCCGCCGTCGCAAGTTGATCTAGGAACTTTAGAAGATCGGCCTTTCCTCCCTAAAAGTATCCGCGGCTAGACTCGCCGACAAAGTACGAGCCGGAAGCGTAAGCGACGCGGATTGGTGACAACCGTCACTCACACTTCCGGCTCGTACCATGTTCGGGACGTCGAAATTCTGCCAAAGAATCCCATTTTTCAAAAAAGTTTTGCTCTGGACTTGACGAAACAATTCTAAGTGGGTATAAACACATGTACACTTATGCAAAGTTATGACAATTCTATTCTTTTTTCCCAGCCAAGGAGGAATTCAACATGGCAGTCGAACAGGATCGCGAGCTGAAAAATGCACTGCAGCAGATCGAGAAACAGTTTGGCAAAGGCTCGATCATGCAGCTTGGCAAGGACAGTGTTGCTGACGTTCAGGGTATCAGCACCGGCGCCCTCAGTCTTGACATCGCCCTGGGAGGCAAGGGACTACCACGCGGACGTATCATCGAAATCTACGGGCCCGAGGCCAGTGGCAAGACCACCGTTGCCCTGCACGCTATCGCCAACGCCCAGCGGGCCGGCGGCGTCGCGGCCTTCATTGACGCCGAACACGCGCTGGACCCCAGCTGGGCCAAACGTTTGGGCGTCGACCTCGAAAGCCTGCTCGTCAGCCAACCGTCTCACGGCGAGGAAGCCCTGAAAATCACCGAAATGCTAGTCAAATCCAACGCGGTTGACCTCATCGTCATAGACTCCGTCGCTGCGCTCGTGCCCCGTTCCGAGGTCGAAGGCGAGATCGGCGATACGCACGTCGGCTTGCAGGCTCGCCTGATGAGCCAGGCGTTACGCATTCTGACACCCGTAATCTCGAAGACCAAGACCTGCATCATCTTCATCAACCAGATTCGCCAAAAGATCGGCGTCATGTTCGGTAATCCCGAAACAACCTCCGGCGGCCTAGCGCTGAAGTTTTATTGCAGCGTGCGCCTCGAAATCCGCAAGGTCACGGCCGTCAAGGACGGTGAAGACGTCGTCGGCACGTCGGTCCGCGTCAAGGTCGTCAAGAATAAAATCGCGCCGCCTTTCCGCCAGGCCGAGTTCGACATCATGCACGATCGCGGTATCAACCGCGAGAGCGATGTCATTAACCTCGCCATCGACGACAAAATCATCGACAAGAGCGGCTCGTGGGTCAATTATGGTCAAATTCGGCTCGGCCAGGGCGTGGAGAATGCCAAAAAATATCTGCGTGAAAATCCTGCCGTCATGGAAGAGATTACCAAAAAGATCATGGACAAGCGTGGTTTGCTGAAACCTGCCGCAACCGCGCCGGTCGAGGAGACCGCCGAAGTGGTGACACCGCCGCCCGCGCCATCCAGTAGCCACCGCGGCAAGCGCGGCGCAGCCGCAACCGCGGCGGATTAATGGCACGAGTTTGGTTCTGATTGTCGCATTGTCCGAGCCTGAGCGCCAGCGAAGGGCCAAGCGGTGCCCTTTGCTGGCGCTCAGGCTCGGATCTGGGCTGTGATGTGATCGGCGATCACTTCCAGGCCCTTGGCGTACGCACCATGATTGGCGACAATCAGGTGCGACTGCTCGCGATAGGGCAGGATGAAGTGCTGATATGCCGGTAGGACGTGGTTCGTCCATTGATACGCCGTGAAATCGGGGGCATAGCCGCGCTCACGCTGATCGCGCTCGATCCGTCGAATGCGGCAGAGTTCGATGTCCGCATCAATGAATACACGTAAATCCAAGAGGTTGCGTATTTCCTCGTAATGAAAAATGAATAGTCCTTCGACTATGATCACGTGCGACGGTTCCGTTGTGATGAGATGCCCAAGGCGATCGCGCTCGTTGAACGTATATTCTGTTCGCACGATCGACTCTCCTCGCAATAATTTTGCGATATCGTCATAGAGGAGATCGCGGTAAATGGCAGTGGGAAGGTCGAAATTGGGTATGCCACGATTGTCGCGTTCTTGCTCGTCGATGTTGCGATAGTAATTGTCCTGAGAAACGACGGCACAAGTTTTCGGCGGAATTCGCGCGACAAGCTCGCGCAGAAAGGTGGTTTTTCCGCTAGCGCTGCCGCCGACGATGCCAACAAGATAGGGTTTCCGGTTCATGACGAATGCTCTACGCGGCACGAATTTAGGCATCGGCGAGCCTAGCCGCGTAAGCGGCAGGTTGACTTGTCAATTGCGTGTTCAACCTGCCGCTTACGCGGCAAGGCTCGCCAAGCGTCTAAATTCCGCTCGCTCGACGTAGAGTTGCCAATGACGCATGACACGTGTCGTCAGCCCTCCACGTGGCGCCCGATCGTGTAGTAGGTGAAGCCGCCAACCTGCATGGTTTTCGGGTCATAGAGATTGCGGCCGTCGAAGATCACGGGTTGCTTCATCAATCGTCGCATGACCTCGAAATCGGGATTGCGGAATTCGGCCCACTCTGTGACGATCACCAGGCCGTCGGAACCCTCAAGGGCGGAATATGGTTTGTCGCAATAAATGAGCTTGTCGCCATAGATGGCTTTGACATTGGCGATCGCCTCTGGGTCATGCACACGCATCTGTACCCCTTCTTTCAGCATCTCATCGATCAACGTGAGAGCGGGTGCTTCGCGAATGTCGTCGGTGCGTGGCTTGAACGCCAATCCCCAGATGCTAAGACATTTTCCTTTAAGTGAATTGCCGTAGTGCCTGCGGATTTTGCTGGGCAGCACCATTTTCTGCTGCTCGTTGATTCGATCCACCATTTCGAGAAGCGAGGCCTGCCCGCCAGCTTCTTTGGCGAGATGGATGACGGCATTGACGTCCTTGGGGAAGCAGCTGCCGCCGTAGCCGGGGCCGGGGAAGAGAAACTGAAAGCCGATGCGCTGATCGTGGCCAATGCCGCGCCGGACATCGTTGATGTCGGCATGGAGTTTTTCACACAGATTCGCCATCTCGTTGATGAAACTGATCTTGGTAGCAAGCATGGCGTTCGCGGCGTACTTGGTCATCTCGGCGCTTTCGGGCGACATGACGAGGAAGGGCCGTTCCGTGCGAAGAAACGGAGCGTACAATTCGTTGAGACGCTGCGCCGCTTCAGGCCTGCGGACGCCAACGACGACGCGATCAGGCCGCATGAAATCGTCAAGGGCGGCGCCTTCTTTGAGGAATTCGGGATTGCTGGCGACATCGATGGTTCGGCCTGCTTTTTGGCTCATCCGTTCCATCAACTTGCGATTGGTTCCAACCGGTACGGTGCTCTTGATGACGACGACCGCGTCGGACTTCAAATGCGGTACAAGGTGATCGCCGACGGCCCACAGCGCACTCAGGTCAGCCGCTCCCGTGGTGGATTGCGGCGTACCAACGGCGATAAAGACAAGGTGTGCGTCTTTGACGGCGCCAGCTAAATCGGTCGTGAATTGTAGACGTTGCTCGCGGCGATTGCGCTCGACGAGTTCCAGAAGGCCTGGCTCGTAGATCGGCAGCTTGCCGGATTCGAGCGTGGCGATTTTGCCTGAATCTTTGTCGATGCCGATTACCTGGTTACCACTCTCCGCGAGACAGGTAGATGTCACCAAGCCAACATATCCGGTGCCTACGACTGCGACATTCAAGGGACTTTCTCCTTCATGATTTCTCGTATCTTATGCGATTCGGCAGCTTTCGACCAAACGAAAATCGTGACGTGTCCATCATCCATCCGTGTTGCTTGACGATTCGGGCAGTGATCGGCCCATTGCATTGACGAGGAATTTCATGTCCTCCCAAACTTCCTTTTTCTTGCTAGGATCCTTGTTCGGCAGCAGGTAGGCCGGGTGGTAGGTCACGAGCAGCTTGCTGTCACGATAAACGTGAAACCGGCCTCGCAGTTTGGCGATGGAGAGCGTCGTTTGCAGCAGGTTTGTCGCCGCGCATCCGCCGAGCGCGACGATATATTTCGGTGCGATCATATCGAGTTGCCGTTCGAGGAAATCGCGGCAGTTGGCGGCTTCTTCGGCGAGTGGCGTACGGTTGCCCGGCGGTCGGCATTTCAGGATGTTGCAAATGTAAATCTCCTCACGCTTGAATCCGCTAGCGGCGAGAATCTTGTTCAGCAATTGGCCCGCGGCACCGACGAATGGTTCGCCCTTCGCGTCCTCGTCCGCGCCGGGAGCCTCGCCGATGAAGCAAACTTCCGCCAGCGGATTCCCGACGCCGAACACCGTCTGCGCGCGAGTGGAACATAGCTCGGCACAGCGCGTGCAGCCTTTTACTTCGCCGGCGAGCGTTGTCAACGCCACGCGGCGATTGCTCAATTCCGGATCGCCCGTCGGGCCGAATGATGTTAGCTGTTCCGCTGCCGACGCGCCAGGGCTTGCGGATTGGTTGGCGACTTCCAAAGCCGAGGTGCGTGGAAGCCACTCGACGCCCGCGCCGTGCAGTGCTTTGATGTGATCCAGCAGTTGTCGATTCAGGTTGTCCATGGCGAGTCCTGGTTTGTCTGTTATTTCGTTTGCGGCTTAGCGCTCGCGTGGGATATTCCGAGCGCTAAGCCGCAAGCGGAAGACAAGGGAAAAACGATGTGCTTTATTCGCGGTACATCGCTTCGAGGCCGTCGCGATGATTGGCGAGGATGATATTCCGCCGCAATTTCAGACTAACCGTAAGTTCATCCCGCGCGATACTGAACGGCTCGAACCGCACGATGATTTTACGGACGACTTCCCATGCGGCTACTTTCGTCAGGGCTTGCCGTATCCGCGCGGTGAGAAATTCGCCGACGCCGGCGTGCGCTTCAACGTCGGAAGGATCGAGGCCCATCGCTTGGGCCAAATTGTTTCCGTGTGGCACAACGATGGCCCCAAGGAAGTTCCGCCCCTCGCCGCATACGACAACTTGATCGATGCACGGATCGGCCAGCAGGATGCCTTCGATCTGCGAGGGCACGACCTTTTTGCCATTCGACAATACGAGCAGTTCCTTCTTGCGACCGGTGATGTGCAGGAAGCCATCGTCGTCGAGTCGGCCGAGATCGCCGGTGTGGAGCCAATCGCCTACGAGTGAGAGGGCCGTCTCTTCGGGCAGTTTCCAATAACCGGGCATGACATGCGGCCCGCGTGTGAGCACCTCGCCATCGTTGCCGATACGTACTTCAACATCGGGGATCGGCTTGCCGACCGACTCGATTTTGAAAGCCTCCTTACAATTGAACGTGATGACAGGCGAGCTTTCGGTAAGACCATAGCCTTGCAGAAGCAGTATGCCGGCGTTCTTGTAGGCCTGGGCGACTGCCAAGGGAAGCGGCGCGCCACCTGAACTGAGCATGTCGATATTTGGCCCGAAGACGGCTCGCAATCGCGCGGGCAAATCGTCTGCACACCCGGATTGCAGCGACGAGAGTACCTTCTCATAAAACCGCGGCACTCCAGACATGTTCGTCGGACGGATTTCCGCAAGATTGGCGACCATTGTTTCCGGGGACTCAGCCAGACACAGCGTCGCGCCGACGGCGAGGGACAGGTAGATATCCACCGTGCGCGCGTAGATATGGCTATACGGGAGCCAACTGAGAAACACGGAGCGCAAACCGAACGATGCAATTTGCGCGACCGCCTGCGCGTTGCTCAGTAAGTTTCGCTGTGTGAGCATGACGCCTTTGGGGTTCCCCGTCGTGCCGGAGGTGTAGATAATCGTTGCGAGATCGTCGGGCGTGAGACGTGCCAACCGGCGATTCAACTCGATCGTGGTAGCGGCATCGGCGAGTCGGCCACGCTGTAGGAAGCCACGCCAGGGGATCGCATGCGGTGCCTCGAACTCGTCGAAACGGATGATGCCTCTTAGGTCAGGCAGCTTCAGTCGCACTTCGTCGATCTTCCCGTACTGGGAATTGTTCGATAAGAAAATCCACTTAACGCCGGCGTTGTCGAGTTGGTACTGCGCCTGGGCGGCGCTCAGCGGAGCGTGCAACGGTACGTTGACCGCGCCGGCGCTGAGAATCGCCATGTCGGCAATCAGCCATTCCACGCGATTCTCGGATAGGATCGCCACGCGATCGCCCGGCTCAACGCCCGACGCGATCAAGGCATTCGCGCACGCTTCGACGTTGGCCCGATGCTCGCTCCAGGTGATGTCGCCGTACAGCCCGTATTGTTTGCGGCGCAGAACGACCCGTGGACCGAATCGCTCGGCCTGCATGCGGAACAGCGCGGGTAGCGTGCCTGCGGACATGAATGCTCCTCGTCAGACCCAGCGGAAAATTTATCACGGAGAACCTGGCGTGGCTGAGCCGCAACAAATACAGAATCACGAAAGCTCGAAAGTACGAAATAGAAACCCAACCCAAGCGATTTGCCCAACCGTACACAGCAATACCGGAAAATACAGGGACGATAAGGAAGGCAGGAAAGCAAGAATTGAATCAGCCCTTTTTTCCTGCCTTCCTGCTTTCCTTATCGAGATTTGCTTTGGCTTGTGACTCGTCGTGAATGGCTATGCCGTCCTTTCGTGTTTTCGTTCTTTCGAGCTTTCGTGATTCTGTATTTGTTGTGGCTTGTCCGCGCCGTGCTCTCAGTGGTGAATTCTTTCGGCTATCGCGTCGCTCACTCCTTGGTGATGACTTCGTCGATGTTCAGAATCATGCTCAGCATCGCGGTATAGGCGGCGTGTTCGGCGACGTCGAGCATCTTGTCGCGCGGATACTCGCCGGCGCTGACCAATTTCTCGGCGTCGGCCTTGCCCGATTCGTAGTGTTTGAGCACGCGCTGGAAACCGGCGAGCAGCACCTTTCGCTCCGCCGCGTTGGGTTGCCTCGCCGTCGCTTGTCGGAAGGCGAGCGTCAGCCGTGCCTCCGGTGTCTTCTCCGCTTTCATCAGCCGTTCGGCCCAGACGCGGGCGGACTCCACGAAGGTCACGTCGTTCATGAGGATCAACGCATGCAACGGCGTGTTCGTGCGCGATTGCCGCACCGTGCAGATCTGGCGCGAGGACGTATCGAACATGTTGGGCGGACCAATCGAACGCCGCCAGAACGTGTACAAACTACGGCGATAAAGCTTCTCGCCCTTGTCCTGCACATATCTGATTTGGTTGAAGCTGAAATCTTCCCACAGGCCCGGCGGTTGGTACGGCTTCACGGGCGGCCCGCCGATTTTGTCCACGAGCAAGCCGCTCAACGCCAACGCCTGATCGCGCAGGCCGAACGGGCTGAGCCGCATGCGTGGGCTGTGCGAAAGCAGGCGGTTGTCGGGATCGCGTTCGAGCACGGCGGGCGGCACCTTGGAGCTTTGCCGATAGGTCGCACTGGTGACGATCAGGCGATGGATGTGCTTCATGTCCCAGGCTTGAGCGCGTGCTGGCGAAACAAACTCGGACGCCAGCCAATCGAGCAACTCGGGGTGGCTCGGTTGTTCGCCCTGGATTCCGAAGTCTTCCGTGGTTTTGACTAAACCGATGCCGAAATACTGCTGCCAGAATCGATTGACGGTGACACGTGCCGTCAGCGGATTCTCCGATGAAACAAGCCAACGGGCCAGTCCGAGGCGATTGTTTGGGGCATCCTTGGGTAACGGTGGAAACGTCTGGGGAATGGCAGGCTTGACCTTCTCGCCGAATTTGTTGTAGATGCCGCGCAGGAGCACGAACGTCTCGCGCGAATCTTTGCGTTCTTCCATGATCATGGTGATGAGGATGCCGTTCTTGGCCTCGATGAGCTTTTTCTTTTCGGCATCGACGGCTGCCTGCAACTTCTGCAACTCTTTGCCCTGCGGATGAGCCGTGATGAGTTTCGCATAATCCGGCGATTTTTTGTCGGGCAGCTTTTCCGATTTCTTCTTAATGTCGGCAAGCACGGCTTTCTCCAGCGGCGCGAGTTTGGCTTGCTGCTCGGTGATGCTGCTCTCGATCTTGGCGATCTTCTCCTTCTGCTCATCGCTTGGGAATTCGAGCACCGGTGCTGCGGTACCGTTGCGACGATCGACCCCGCCGACCTCGGCGATGTTGTTGAAGTAGGCGAAAAGCTGATAGTATTCCTTCTGCGAAATTGGATCGTACTTGTGATCATGACAACGGGCGCAACCAGCGGTCATGCCCAGCCAGACGGCTCCCGTGGTATCGACACGATCGACGACGTAATCGACACGCGATTCCTCGGCGATGCGGCCGCCTTCGCCGTTGAGCATGTGATTACGATGAAAGCCCGTCGCGATCTTCTGGGGGATCGTCGGATTGACGAGCATGTCGCCGGCGATCTGTTCGATGGTAAACTGATCGAACGGCATGTTCTTGTTCAAGGCGTTGATGACCCAGTCGCGCCAAGGCCACATTGCGCGTGTGCCATCCGTTTGGTATCCGTTCGTATCAGAATATCGGGCGGCATCGAGCCATTCGTGTACCATGCGCTCGCCGTACCGAGGCGACGCCAGCAAGCGGTCGGCAACCTTTTCGTAGGCATCGGGCGAGGCGTCGTTCAGGTAGTCGTCAATTTCTTGCAACGTCGGCGGCAGGCCCGTCAGGTCAAGCGTCACTCGCCGGATCAGCGTTTCGCGCGAGGCCTCCGGCGACGGCGTCATGCCTTCACGTTCGAGTCGCGCGAGGATGAACGCATCGATCGGGTTGCGTCCCCATTTCGCGTTTTTGGTTGTCGGGATGGCGGGCCGTTTCGGCGCGATGAATGCCCAGTGCTCCTGCCATGCCGCGCCTTGTTCGATCCAGCGCTGCAACAGGTCGATCTGCTGCGTGCTGAGCTTGCGGCCCGATTTCGCCGGCGGCATGCGTTCATTGTCGTCCCTGGCGTTGACTCGTTTCCAGAGTTCGCTGGCGTGGGCCTTGCCAGGCGCGATCACCGTGGCGGCGCCGTCCTTGGTGTCGAGCCGCAGGTCGGCCTTGCGCGTCGATTTCGCCGGCCCGTGGCAGTTGTAGCAGTGGTCCGAGAGAATCGGCCTGATATCGCGATTGAATTCGATCGCCTTCGGCGATTGCGCATTCGCCGTCGCAGAGACCGAAAGGAGGCAAGCGAACGAAAAAAAGAGGGTGTGCTTCATATTGCTTGATTCGGTGGGAAAACATCGGAAACCATTGGGAGTAGTGATACATTATCCGAAGCGACCCGTGAACGCAATGCTGCACGCGAACGTCGCGAAGAATTTCGCCGTTCCAAGACCTTCAGAGCCGGAAACGATCGCGAGATACTTATTTCGCTCGAGAAATGCCGATGCCTACTCAACCCCTCGCCGATATTCGCGTACTCGACGCTTCGCGCGTTCTGGCGGGGCCGTTTTGCGGGCAGATGCTCAGCGACCTCGGCGCGGAGGTCATCAAGGTCGAACGCCCCGGCGCAGGCGACGAGACACGCGGGTGGGGGCCGCCGTTCCTCAACGACCTCAGTGCCTATTTCCTCTCGTGCAATCGCAACAAGAAGGGCATCACGCTCGATCTCAGTCAGCCCGATGGATTGCGCGTCTTTTTCGACCTAGCCAAACGCAGCGATATCCTGCTCGAAAACTTCCGCGCCGCCAGTGCCGACAAACTTGGCGTCAGCCCGGCCAAACTGCTGGCGGTCAATCCTCGGCTCATCGTCTGCTCCATTTCCGGTTTTGGCCGCACGGGACCGTGGAGCGATCTGCCGGGATACGACTTCGCGATCCAGGGCCTGAGCGGCATGATGAGCATCACTGGACCAGCTGAGGGGCCACCGAGCAAAGTCGGCGTCGCGATAGCCGACGTCGTCACCGGCCTCTACGCGGCATCGGCGGTGCTCGCCTGTTTGCACGCGCGACAGCAATCAGGCCACGGCTATGCCATCGATCTCGCCCTGCTGGATTGTGCTGTCGCGTCACAGGTCAACGTCGCTCAAGCGTATCTCACGAGTGGCACCGTGCCCGCTCGCCAAGGAAACGCTCACTTGCAAATTGTGCCGTATCAAGCATTCAAAACCGCGGACGACTGGTTGATCCTGGCTATCGGCAATGATGCCCAGTGGCAGCGATTCTGCAAGACCGCTGAGCGACTGGACCTGGCGGCCGATGCTCGCTTCACGACCAACACACAGCGGGTGCGCGAGCGTACCATCCTCGTCCCCGTTATCGCAGAGGTGCTGGCCACACGAACGGTCGCCGACTGGCAACAACGCCTGCTCGCCGCTGACGTGCCCCATGCACCCGTGTTGAACTACCAGCAACTCTTCGCGCTCGACCAGGCCAACGCGCGCGGACTCAAGATCGTCGTGCGCGACATCGATGGCAAACCCGTGGACCTGATCGGGCCGCCGGTCCACATCGACGGACTAGATCGCGCTGTGTCGACGATGCCGCCACGCCTTGGCCAACATACGGATAATGTCTTACGGGAACTTCTCGGATATGATGCCCTGGCAATCGAAGCGCTGCGCGCGAATAAGGTAATATGAACCACCTTGTTTTTCGCTTGCGGCTTAGCGCTCATGTGGGCGTCTCCGAGCGCTAGGCCGCAAGCGGAAAATGTAAAATGGTGCTCCATGAAATCGTTGCTCGTTCCGTTCGTTGTTCTCTGCACATTGCTGCCCGGCGCCGCCCAGGACAAGAAAAAGCCACCCGCGAAACCGGCCCCGCGCGTCATCTTCGCCGTGCCACTCGGCGCGTCGCCTGGAAAAACGACGAAGCTGACCTTGCGCGGCATAAACCTCGACGATGCGAAGGAAGTGAAGGTCATCGGCGGAGCGGGCACTGCCAAAATCCTCAGCAAGGGCAAAGCCGGCGTGCCTGACAAGAACCCGGAGAAAGTCGGCGATACGCAGGTCGAAATCGAACTCAAGCTCAACGACAAGATCGCCGGCAAGTCGGTCGCGGTTGTCCTCGTTACGGGCGCTGGCGAGACGAAGCCGCACGCCATTCTGGTGGAACCTGTTGTTCCCGAAAAGGAAGGCAACGATGGCTTCAGCACCGCGCAAACCATCACATTGCCTGTTGTGATTGAAGGCACGATTGGCCGTGCGAAGGATGTCGATGTGTTTCGCGTCACGGGCAAGAAAGGCCAGAAGCTGTTCGTAGAAACGTTGGCGTCACGCCATGGCTCGCCGCTCGACGCTATGCTGACGCTGTACGACGCCAAGGGCTCGCCGATCGCCAGCAACGACGACTTCACGCCAACCCACCGCGACGCTCGCATCGAAATGACGCTACCGGCGGATGGCGTTTACTTCCTGTCGCTCATCGACGCGCACGACACGGGCAGCAATTTGCACGTCTATCGGCTCGTTTTGAAATGAAGAATCAGGCCGGATCGCAGTTGTCCTCATACGACCCCGTCGCGATGAAGCACTCCTCGCGAATCATTCCGCGATACCAGTACACCCACGCCATCAACGTCCCGCCCGTATCAAGCGTCACCGTCTCCATCAAACGTTCGTACGGCGTCGGCGGCGGGGATTCGGCGATTTCGTAGGCGTCCATCGTGGCCAGTGTCGCCTCGACATCCGGGCCGAGGTCGTAGACATCGCCCTGCACGCGATCGAGATTTGTACGCGGTTCTTTCAACCCCGGAAATCGACCCAGATCGTAAAGCCGGCCAGCGATACTTCCCGCACCAACATGGCGCGCGGCCTGGGCCAGTTGCCGCGCCATCGGATGCCGACTGCGGCGTTTCAAGGTGCCGTAGACGAAGAGGTAGGTGGACATGATTTACCCTAAGCTCTCACCACAGAGAACACGGAGACCACAGAGAGGGAAATAAAGGATTTACGACGGAACTTACCTCGAAGGAATGTTTGCTCGGTAATTACTTCCCTATTATTGCCAGATGCACTCCTCCCCTTCCGCTGGCATTTCTCCGTGCTCTCTGTGCTCTCCGTGGTGAATGTTTTGCATTACTTCTTGCGATCCCAGCGATAGAGGTCGGACGCCATTTTCATAAGAAAAACGGTGTCGCGGTTGGCGTCGTAGGCGAGCCAGGCGAGGCCGCCGAGACCTTTCATCTCTTTCGGCGCTGGGATCGCCTTGGCCCAGGTCTTGCCACCGTCGATGCTTTCGACGATGCCGGCGCCGGTGAGGACGAGGAGGTGATCCGCGGTCTTGCCGAACACCGGACCAAATCGGCCATCCTTGAGGTCGCTGATTTTCGTCCACGATTTGCCTTGATCGGTCGAGCGAATAATGCCACCGTCCACGACCCAGTAGAGTGCGTCCTTGAACCAGCGAGGCAGAGCCTTGGCATGGTAGTCGCCGACCGATTCAAAGGTCTTGGCCTGGTCGGTGGTGCGAACGATTTCGGGCTTCGGGTTGGCCTTCGATTTGGTCTTGGCGATCACGGCGGTCTTGCCATCGAAAATCCAGGCCGGGCCGAAGCCTTTGCCGACTTCGTCAAACGACGTCCCGCCGTCGCGCGAGATGAGCAGCAGATCGGCGGCTTCGTGCTTCAAAGTGAGAATGAACTTCAAGTCGGCGTCAGACCAATCGACGGCGCACCAATCGACATGCGACGATTTCTTGTCGAGCACCTTGGCCGTCATGCCGCGATCCGGGCTGACGATGATTGGGCTACCGTAAACCAATGCGCTAACGAGACGCTTCCCGCTGATCGGATCGAGCAGAATGCAGCCCGGCGTCTCGGTTCGGCCTTTGATCGGCATGCCGAGACGCTTCCAGGTGTCGCCGCGATCGGACGATAGGTAAAAACCCTTGTCACTGAGGTTGACGATGAGATCGCCCGTGGCCGGGTCGAGCACGACACCGCACAGGTTGAATGATCCCGGTTTCTCGGCGGCGATCAACGCCGTGGTGACGGGTCGCCAATCCTGAGCGGACGCTTGCCCGGCGATGACGGTGAGCAACAGAGTCGTGATAACGCAGCGCATGTTTTCTCCGATTTCGTTTAGCCGCGACGCGCCAGCGGAGCGCTGGGTAGTGTCCGCGCTCCGCTGGCGCGTCGCGGCTAAGCGGGTGGATGATTCGATGGTTTCGCAACAAGCGACACCAGCTCCCAGTCGAGCGCGTCGGCGACTTCGCCCTTGAACCCCGCCTGGGCCGCGCGCACTAGATTGTACATCTCACGAGCGGTGACGTAATGGTAGTGAAACTTTGGATTTTCGCGTGCCAGATTCGCCAACTCGGCGTGAAAGCGTACCATCGGTTCGCCGAGCAAGGCGTCTTGATTGTCCTCCGGCGTGCCATGGGCATGCAGCTTGACGAAGAACCAGCCAGGCCGGGTCGGTACTTGCACGCGTGCCCGCAGCCAGTTCCAAAGGCGAGCGATTGTCGCCGGCTGGGTGTTTTGCACACAACTGTTGTCAACGCCTGGTAAGACGCCGAGCTTGCGCCTCGATCAATCCAACATCAACGGGCCTTGGATGCACACGATCGCATTCGGCGGTGCAGCGTCGAGCGGGTAGGCGGTTTCGTGCGATGCCGGTTCGCCGGGCCGATCGCAGGCGGCGTAGATGCGATTGATGACCGCCGGCTGCGTGATGTTCGGCGACGACGGAAACGTGAAGTCAGCATAGCAGCCGGTCTCGAGCAAGATCGCAAGCTCGTTATTGACGCCGCAGAGTTGGCCGTCGGGCAGCGAATTGCACAGCGCCCAGTTGCCATGAATGAAGCCGTACATGATCGCGCCCGTTTCGCGATGCCGTGAGAGCAGGCCGTGACGATTGGCGAGGATGTCGCGAAATCGGCTGAGCTTGTCGCGAAACCCGTCCGCTGTGTCGTTGTCATGATGCAGGTGCAATTCGACCTCGCCGAACCTCGCTCGGCAAAGCTCCGCGAGCAGGTCGAGATACTCGGGTTCGTATTCCTCTTCGGGATAAAAGAACGAATAGCGCGGCGGTCGGCCATCGCTGTCCTTGAACTTCGCGAATTGCTCGGGATACCGCGCCGCCCATGTTTTGACGCGGGCCAAAGCCGTGGCGGCATCGGCACCGTCGGCCTTCGGCTCGTAATGGTCGGCGATGCAAAGTATGACGTGGACTTCCTCGTCCGACCTCGGCAGTCGGCGTTTCGACCATTCGAGAACGTAGGTCGGCAGCCAGCGATGCATGTTCCGCCGACGAAAGTGTAGGTCAACTCACATCGGTTTCAATGGTCTCTATCAGGTGATTCGTATACCGCTTGCGGCTTAGCGCTCGGACGATCCCCCGTGAACTCTAAGCCGCAAGCGGTATACAGGATACTTAATTCTCAAGTTTGTCGAGGTACCGCGACAGCTCAGTCCCCGGCGTCACGTCGATCGGCGGTTCGCCCTTGCGGAAGATGCGGGCCGGTGCGTCGTGAAGTGTTACGTTGGTGCCGTCGCAAAGCAACACGCCGGCTTCGTACAGGCCGACGACGGGCGTGCGATTCATTTCGTGAAATTCGCGCAAGCGATCGTCGCGCGTTTCGCCGAAGTGTTCGGTCAGCGTGTCGCCGTGCTTGACCCAGTTTTGGCCGCTGTAATAATGCGCGTTGATCTGAAAAGGAACGAGGCCAAGAGCCGCAAAGCTTTTCGGCTGCACAATCGGCATGTCGTTAGTGGTCATCATCGTCGGGCAGGCGACGTTCGACCCCGCACTGACGCCGACGTAGGGCACGCCGGCTCGAACGCGCTCACGGATCGGATCGAGTAGATTCAGTTCGTAGAGCGCGTGCAGCAGGCGGAACGTATTGCCTCCGCCGACGTAAATCGCCTCGGCTTCGCGAATCGCGGTGCGTGGATCGGGACAGCGGTGGATGCCGACGAGTTCGTAGTCGGCGCTGAGTCCGCGTTCGGTAAGTGTTTTCACGTGGCCATCGTGATCGCTCAGTGCGTAGGGAATGAACAGCACACGCCGGATTGAACCAAGGTGCGCGGTGAGCCGAGCACGAAAGTTACGGACGCGTTCATCGGTGCGATACCCACCGCTGCCAAGTAAGATTCTCATGCGATCATTTTTCATTGAGGCATTGTAGGGAGATGCTTTTGATAAAGAGACAGGCAAGCCCAGGGGTGAGGTACTCCGAACCCCCAGAGGCACCAACTTAAGGAAACAGTGTCAGAAAAATGCAGACTAACCACAGAGGCACAGAGGACACAGAGAAAATGCGCGAAATAGTGACCTGGAATTCTCACGATGCTGCTCGCCTTGTTCTGCTCCCATTCTTCGTGTTTTCTCTGTGTCCTCTGTGCCTCTGTGGTTCAATTGTATTTCTTCGATGCGCGTTCCTTAAGTTGGTGCCAATGGGGTGAGGTACTCGGAACCCCTGGGATGATACGAGCGTGATCCCAGGGGTTCGGAGTGCCTCACCCCTGGGCTTGGTTTTTTATACGCGGAGTCGCAATTTACCGCTTGTCATCCGGCGATCAACACCTTACCATCACCTCAAACCTATTGGAGTCCAACGAATGAAACACCTGATTCGATTCTTCGTCTTCGCCGTCGCCATCGCCGGATTCATTTCCACGAGCCGAGGGCAGGACAAACAAGCAACGTTCACTTTCACCAAGGCCGATCGCGTCGCCTGGGTTGGCAGTTCATCGACCAACATCGGCGTGTGGCCGAAAACGATGGAGTTTCTGTTGCGTACTCGGCAGCCGGAGTTGCAGCTTCAGTTCAAGAAATTCTCGACCGGTGGCGGGACGTTCGCCACGGGTTTGCAGAATCTCGACAAATGGCTCGATGACTTTCAGCCCACCGTCGTCATTCTCAATTTCGGTGGCAACGACGCCAACGCCGGCGAGAAGGGCCTCGCCAAGTACAAGGAGAACATGGAAGCGTGCGTCGCCAAGATCGAAGCGAAGAAGGCGCGCGTTGCCTTCACCTCTTTTCAAGGGGCCGACGTTCGCAAAGCCGGCGAGGAACCCGCGGCGAGGCGCAAGATTTACGCCGACGCGCAGTTGGTGTTCTGCAAAGAAAAAGGCTGGCCTATTGTCGATGTCTTCCGTCCAACCAACGACTTGCAGCTGCACGGGCAGAAGGACGACGACAAGTTCACCATCTTGCGCGACAAGATCCATCTGACCGACCCTGCGTACATCGCTTGGGGTTATTACCTATACGATGGTTTACGTATTCCCGCCGGCGTCAGCGAATTGGCGATTGACGTGAAGGCGCTGCGTGCGGTTGCCGAGGTTGGCTGCAAGGTTGAAGGGTTGGAGATACGCAAGGACTTCAAGTCGGTGCGCTTCACCCGCATCGATCGCGTGCTGCCGATTCTGCCTCCGGGAGCGCTGCCGCCGCGGGCGCATGTGCCGTTGGAGAAACACTCGGCCTACCGCTTGCGCGTCGTCGGCCTGCCCGACGAGAACTACTCCATCGGCTGCGAGCAATTGAAGCTAGGCACGGCGACCGCGGCGGAACTCGCGGCCGGAGTGAATCTCAACACGATCGTGCTCAAGACCGGCGTCACGCCGCCATGGACGGATCTCGCCAGGCAAATTTGGGCAGGCAAAGACCTCGACAAAATCGGCACGACGCGTTGGACCTTTCACATTGAGGCGAAGTAACGAAGGCGAAAAAACCTAACCACAGAGGCACAGAGTACACAGAGGAATTGCAAATACCGGGATGACGAGGAGCACTGATTCGTGAGACTTCCCAGGTTGCTAGCCTCGCAATTTCTCTGTGTCCTCTGTGCCTCTGTAGTTAGTGCTTTTTTTCAACATGGGGACTGCACGATGATCCATACCCGCCGGCAAATACTAAGCTCTGTCGTCGCGATGCCATTGCTCGCCGCGCCATTGTTTGCACAGCAACAACGTCGGCCCCGTGTCGGTGTCATCTACACGATGAACTATCATCGTTCGCATGCCCATGTCATCATGGAGAACTTCCTCACGCCCTACCTGTTCAACGGCGTGTTGACGACTCCGCCCGTTGACGTGGTCTCCGTTTTCACCGACCAGATTTCGACATCTCCGACGCGGCCCGATCTCACCGATGCCATGTGTCGCCAATTTCGCATTCCGCGTTTCAACACGATCCGCGAAGCGCTGACGCTCGGCGGTAAGCGTCTCGCCGTCGATGCGGTCCTCTGCATCGGCGAGCACGGCGATTATCCGCTCGACCGCTTCGGCGTGCGCGAATATCCGCGCAAGCGCCTGTTTGACGACATCGTGCGAGTCATGCGCGACAGCGATCGCTTCGTGCCGCTCTTCAACGATAAACATCTGTCGTGCCGTTGGGACTGGGCACGTGAGATGGTTGACACATGTCAGCGCCATCGCATCCCATTTATGGCCGGCAGTTCTGTGCCGCTTTCGCAACGCAGGCCGGAGATGAGTCTGCCGGCGAATGCGGTCATACGCGAAGCAGTCAGCATCCACGGCGGGCCGTTTGAGATCTATGATTTCCACGGGCTTGAGGTATTGCAAGCGTTTCTCGAAGCTCGGCGCGGCGGCGAGACGGGTATCGCGCGGGTCGAATTTCTGCTACGCGCCGAGCTATTCCGCGCCGCCGACGAAGGCCGTTGGTCGCTGGACCTCGCCCGGTCGGCGATGCGTGTCGAGTTCGGCGCGGCGATACCGGACATTACGAGGCCGATCAACGGCATCGAACCGTGGGGCATTTTGCTCACCTATGCCGATGGCACGAAAGGCGTCGTCTTGAAGATCGGCTTCAGCGGCACACGCTGGAATTTCGCCTGCCGAATCGACGGCGAGCGTGAGCCGCGCGTGACGAGCCATGATGTCGGCCCGTGGCGGAATCGCTGTCTGTTCATGGCGCTGTCCCATGCGATTCAGCATTTCTTCGTGACCGGGCAGCCGCCGTACCCCGTCGAACGCACGCTGCTGACAACCGGAGCACTGGAAGCCGCGGTGCGCTCGAAGGCCGCCGGGGAAGCCGTGGAGACGCCGCATCTGGCGATCCGCTACGAAGCTCGCCATTACACCGCGATGCGCGAGCGCGGTGCATCGTGGCGCATCCTGACGCCAACGACGGCGGAGACGGAAGCCTTCGCCGAACGGCCGCTGAGGCGATGAGCGTGAAATGGTTTGTAGGAATTGAACCACGGATCGCCGGCAAGGTATTTCTTGGCCGTGAGATCGGTGATATCCATGATTGGTTGTTGGTTCTCGACCAGTGACGTCGTGCATTCCTCACGGGCATTGCGACAGGCCCTCCGGAGTGCCTACCCGGCGATCAGGGCTGGTTGGCAACCTGCAAGGTGTACCCGCCTTGGCCTCCGCCATACGACGTCGCAATGATCCGGTAGAGGCCGTCGGCCTGGCAGTCAAAGATAATGCGTGAGTTCAGGCCGATTCCGCTGTCGTCATCCGA
>CAMAUE010000054.1 GCA_945861245.1 Singulisphaera sp. GP187 | reverse complement strand
AAAGAAAGTAAGGTCCTTGATGAAATCTTGTTTAACGAAGTTGTAGCCGAAGATACCGAAGCGTCGATAGAGTAGGATGGTGGACATGCGATCTCCTCATGGTTTGTTGTGATAACCCCATGAAATGAAAGCATGTCCACTTTTTCAATTACAGAATACGCGTTTTTCGGATGAACCTCTTATTCGGAATGACCACCATGCCTTGGCGGATCGGTATCGACGAAGCGGGTTACGGACCGAATCTCGGCCCATTCGTGATGACACTCGTCGCCTGTCGGCTGCCAGAGCATCACGTCGATGCCGACCTCTGGGAGTTGCTCAAGCCATGCGTTCGGCGAGCGAGCGACAAAGCCGACGATCGCTTGATCGTTGCCGACTCGAAGCAGGTATATTCCTCGAGCCGCGGGTTCGACGACCTCGAGCGCGTGGTGCAATGCATCTGTCCCGATACGTCGCTTGGCTCATGGGTCACACAATATGCGGGAGACGATTTGGCGGAATTGCGGAAGGAGGCCTGGTTCACGGGCGCGACGGCGATGCCATGCGACGTTGCCGCCACGAACTTGGAGGCCGCGCGGGAACGATGGAGCGCGACCTGCAAAGGAGCAGGCGTGGACTGGGCATTCAGCCGGGCCGCCATTGTGCCTGCGCCGCGATTCAATCGGATACTGAATAAGTGGCATAGCAAAGGCGCGGTACTAAGCCTGGCGATGGGGCAGCTGATGCAAGCGTTTCTCGACGTGTCGACGCCAGAGCCGACGTACTTCATCATCGACAAGCACGGCGGGCGCAACACCTACGCGGCGGTACTTCAGGAGGCGTTTTCCGACGGCTTCGTGATCGCCGAGGAAGAAGGACGATTGCGAAGCGTCTACCGGGTCGAGGGCTTGGATCGTATGGTGCGAATCACGTTCATGCCCAAGGCGGATGTCGAGCATTTCCCCGTCGCGCTGGCATCGATGGCGAGTAAATATGCGCGTGAGATGCTGATGCACGAGTTCAACGAATATTGGCGAGCACAAATCCCCAATCTCGCGCCGACGGCAGGTTATCCGTTAGATGCGGAGCGGTTCATGAACGCCATCCGACCATCGTTGACGAAGCTTGGCATCGCCGATGACGCCATTTGGCGACGCAAATAGCGTGCACTTTTTCGGTCCATGAAAATTTCGTGTCACAACGGCCATTTGAGTTGACAGGTGGGGCCAGGCTGTCGAAAGCCCGGCCCCACCTGTCAACTCTGCCTTTTCGCACCACTAGACTTGTCCGATTTATGGAAGGGTGGCACAGACATTCCTGTCTGTGCTTGGGGTTTACACAGGCAGGAATGCCTGTGCCACCGATGCGACAATTCAAACCGCGTGAAGTGTATCTGTCACGACCATACTATTTTGACGAAATCACCTAAAGTTCCGCGGGGTTTGAGTCGATGATGGGAATGTTGCCAAGGGGTGGTCCGACCCAAAACACTTAGGCAGGATGCCTACTCACCCTTGCCGAATGAGAAGTTTGAGTTGACCACATCCTACGGAACTGCGGCGAAGCATGGTTGCCTCGCCGCCGTCTTTTTTTGCGCATTCGATTTCCGATATATAGCCCGCCATTTATGGCGGGTTCACAACGCCCCCGCCATAAATGGCAGGCTATATGCCGGAGTCGGAATAATCCACACGTTCATCCCAATTTCTCCAAGTCCCCTTCGCCGCCAGTGAACGTAATCTCACCATGAAGTACGCCTTTCGTCGCGAGCAATTCATCGCCCAGATGCATCACCTCATGACCGGGGCCACGCAACACCGACACTTCGAGACAATGGCGTTCGCCGAGATGGACGTGCAAGCTTGACACGACGAGATTGTGATGGTGATGCTGCTTGTCGATGAGCTTGGCTGCCAGTTCCCTTGCATGATGATCGAAGACCATGGTGACGACGGCCACTTGATCGCCGTGGGCATGCCGGGCCTGCTGGCGAATCAGCAGATCGCGGATCAAATCGCGAATCGCCTCGCTGCGCGTGGCATAGCCCTTGTGCTCGATGAGTTTGTCGAACTGCTGAAGCAGATTCTCCTCCAGCGAGATGCTAATACGCGTCAAGTCGGCCATATCCAACGCCCTCTTTAGCGACGCTTCGCAGAAGCGTTTCTCTTGATCTACCGTATCCGCTACCCCTCGCACAGCGAAAAGCGCCGCCAGCCCATAGCATTTATTACCGCACTCATGGTATAATTCCACCATATGGCAAGCGAAGCAACAACGCGAACGAAATCCGAGGCGAACCTGCACCACAAGTTCGCCGATGTTGCCGCGCGACTGCGTAGAACTGAGATCGTCGCGCATCTGCTCGGCTTGCTGCTTTTCGTCCTTTGCTATGCCTTCGCGTTCGGGGTATTCGAGGCAGTCGTCGGTACGTCGGCAGCCACATGGGTCGCCGTAATGCGGTGGACGGGTTATTTGGTCTTCCTGATCGTCGTGATTGGATTGGCCGCTATGACCCTTCGCTGTGCGATTCGCACGATAAATCCCTATTTCATCGCCCAGCAGTTGGAAGATGCCCTACCCGACGCGAAGAATGGCCTGATCAATTGGCTCGATCTTCACGATGAGGAACTGCCAACCGCGTTCCAAAGGCATCTCAGCGTCCGCGCATCGGCACAATGGGAGGACGCGGACGTTTCGGCGATGACACGTTCACGGCTGAGCAAGCTGTTGCTGGCGTTGTTGGCGCTTCCGACGATCGGCCTGCTCGTCTTGCTCGCGCTGAACGCTCGCGCCTTCGCGCCGACAATGGGGCGAGCCTTCGTGCCATTCGTTGCACCGGTGGCGACATCGCGCACGCAGATTACGATGCTCACGCCGACGACGGGCGACGCCGAGGTTCGCGCCGATCAACCGATCGCGTTTGCCGTGAAGATCGAAGGCCGCACGCCGAGTTCGCGAGGCAATCGTGCGCCGATGTTGCGCTATCGCCACGACCCAGCCGACGATATGCTGGTGCTTCCGTTGCAAGCGTCGAGCGATGGCGTTTGGTCGCTTCTGTTTCCTGCCGACACGATTCGCGGCGGCTTCACGTATACCGTCACGGCAGGCGACGCCAGCACGCCGGAGTATCGCATTCGTGTTCGCGTCAAGGCGTTTGTCACAAGGTTCACAGTCAGCTACGAGCCGCGCGCGTATCGCAGAGCCAGCAAGAGCGTGATCGTTTTTCCCAACGAAAGGGAACCCAAGCTGACGGTGCGAGGCCTGCGCGGAACCGAGGTCGAGCTGATCTGCGAAACGAGCCGGCCCCTGAAAATCGCCGACATCGTACTGCAATCCGACAACGCCACGCTCAATCTGCCGACGCGAATCGTGACCGATGGTCAGTCGTTCCGCACGCAATGGACGCTCGAGCGCTCCGGAAAACTTCGTATCACTTTCAAGACCATCGATGGCGAGGACAACGCTGACCGCCACGCCTATGAGGTCGATGTCCACGCCGACGAATCGCCGCGCGTCGTGCTGACATCGCCCGCCAAAGATGTGTCGCTGCCGACGAACGGCTTGCTTGACCTCGTCGGCGAAGCGAGCGACGATCATGGCATCAAAGCCATGGCGCTGCACGTCCGCGTAGCATCGGGGCCGGATAAGACGCCGCTGGTGCCGAAGGTGTATCGCGCCGGAAAGTCGTTTCGCTTCGCTGACGGGTCCTATCCGAGCCGACTCGCTTATCGCGATTTCCTGGCTCTCGACCAATTGCGCAACGACAAGGGCACTCGCATCGAATTCCCGGCGGGCACGGTCCTCGAATATTGGCTCGAAGCCGTTGACAATGCCGATACTCCCAACCCCGCGGGCAATATAAGTAAAAGCTCTGTATACAAGATAACGCTTACCTCATCGGCGAAAAACACGAGCGAGCAGATTGCCAAACGCAAACAGGCGGAGGATCAACAGACGCAACACGAGAAGCAGCAGGACGACCTACAGACGCGCGACGAGAAACAAAAGCAGCAGCAATCAGGCGGCGGAGGCGAAAATGCGAAAGCGCAGCAGGAAGATAGAAATGCACTGGAGAAAGAGAAGAACGAAGCCGAGCAAAATATCAAGGAAGCGCTGAAGGATCAATTCGATCGCGGCGCCGCCAAGAGTTCGCAGCCCGACAACGCCCAGGCCAAGCCCGGACCGTCGCAGTCACCCGACGCGCCAACGCCGCAATCGAAGAGCGACCCGAAAGACCCGCCCGCCGACCCCGGCGCGAACAAGGACCAGGGCGATGGGATGCCACCATCGGCTGCGCGCGACGGAGGTGCTAATGGCCAGGCCAAGGGCATCGAACAGCACGGTCCGGAAATCCCCAACAAGGACGCTCAAACCGCCAAAGGCTTGCCGCCTGATGCCCAAGCGAAAGGCGGAATGCCACCCGACGCCGGCAGTCCGAAAGGCGAGCCGGCATCCGACAAGCCGCCGCCCGGGAGCACGCGAGGCGAAGACGGCTCTGCGAAAAAGGACGGCCCGACGCTCGACGATATCGCCAAGATGATCGACCAGCTGCCGAACCAGGACGACTCGGGCGAGCGCGCCGGTCAAGCGCTTGCTAAAGCCGCCCGCGACGCCAACGATCCGCAGGTGCGCGACTTGATCCATGACACGCTCAAATCGAACAAACGTGATCCCAAAACTGGATCCGTCGACAAGAACGCTCCCAACCCGTTCGGGTCCGGCTCCAAGTCCGAAGGCATCCGCGACGACATCCAGGTCAAGGCGGCCAATCGCGAGTTCGCGCGCCGGCTTGGCCAACTTCAACTCGACGATTGGCGCAAACGTCTCACGCCCGAACGCCTCAAGAAAGCCGGCCTGACCGACACCGATTGGCAGCGCTACCTGAAGAACGCCACCGCCTATGACGCCTTGGTGCAACAGCTCAACGCCAAGCTGTTGCGTGACGCCCTCGCCAAAGAGCTTCGCGGCAGCACAGCGAACCTCCCCGGCGGCGCGGTGACACCGACGCAGCAAGGCAACGATACGCCACTCGACCCGACGCTCGCCGCTCCGCCGCCGGAGCTGCGCGACGCCCAACGCCGATTCACATCGCCGCGCTGATGCGGAAAGGCATATCTCACGCAAAGGCGCAAAGACGCCAAGAAAGAAATACAAGAAAGTCGAGGCTGAGAATTCCAGGCAACTCCACTTAGCGCCCCTGCGCCTTTGCGTGAGCTTTTTCCCCACCGATTGATATAAATGCTGGAAATCTCATCACGGAATTTGACCGAGGTTAATCGATGAAACGCTCGTTGTTGGTAGGATTCGTTCTTGCGTTCCTTTGCGAGTTTGTGGCCGCCCAAACACCGGCGGAGCTTATCAGGTCCGCGCGTGAGGAGCTTGCGAAAAATGACCACGCCGCAGCCTTGAAGCTCGTCTCGAAGGCCATCGCCGACGATCCAAAGAACCTCGTCGCGCTGTCACTACGGGCGACAATCCACGAGCGCCTCGACAAATACACCGACGTCGTGGCCGACTATTCGCGCATCCTGGCCATCGATAAAACCCTCGCCAGCGCCTGGCAGGATCGCGGCAGCGCTAACTTCAAAGCAGGCAAGATCGGCGAATCGATCGCCGACTTCGATCAGTACATCGCACTCAACCCCGGCGCCAAGATCAGCCATTGGCAGCGCGGTATTTCCTATTACTACGCCGGCAAATTCGACGAAGGCACGAAGCAATTCGAAGGCTACCAGGACTTCGACAGCAACGATGTCGAAAACGCCGTTTGGCGTTTCATGTGCATGACGCGAAAAGTCGGCATGGAGAAGTCGCGCAAAGCAATGCTAAAAATCGGCGACGACCGCCGCGTGCCGATGCGCCAGGTGTACGACCTCTACAAAGGCGACCTCAAACCCGCCGACGTTCTCGCCGCCGCCAAGGCAGGCAACCCCGATCCCGTCCGCCTGAGCCGGCAGCTCTTCTACGCTCACCTCTACGTCGGCATCTACTACGACCTCCTCGGCGACACCAAGCAAGCACTCGACCACCTGAACAAAGCAACGAACGACCACCGCATCGGCCACTACATGTGGGACGTCGCCCGAGTGCATCGGGATTTGCTGGCGAAGAGTAAATGAACGAGATCTGACTTGATCGCTGCACTGGTGTATTCCGCTTGCGGCTTAGCGCTCGGAGAATCTCACGTGAGCGCTAAGCCGCAAGCGGCGGGAACAGAGAAAAACAAGGAACCCCTCCATGACCACGGATGTCACCATCATCGGCGGCGGTATCGTTGGCTTGGCGACCGCGCTGCACCTTGTCCGCAACTATAAGCTCTCGCTCACCGTTCTCGAAGCGGAGGCCGAGGTCGCGCAGCATCAGACCGGGCATAATAGCGGCGTCATCCACTCCGGCCTTTATTACAAACCAGGCTCCGAGAAGGCACGCAACTGCGCTGTTGGCCGCGAGGCGATGTATCGCTTCTGTGCCGAGTATGGCATCTTGCACGAGCGCTGCGGCAAAGTCGTCGTCGCCGTTGAGGAGAGCGAACTCCCGCGGCTTGAAGACCTGTATCGTCGAGGCATCGCCAACGGGCTGACCGGCATGCGCAAGCTGACCGGCCCGGAAATTCGCGAGTATGAGCCACACGTCGCCGGCATCGCGGGGCTGCATATTCCGGAGACCGGCATCGTCGATTACAAAGATGTCGCTCGCAAGTATGCCGAGTTGATCACCCAAGCCGGCGGCACGATCCGCACAGCTTCGCGCGTCGTCGGCGTTGCGGTAAAGCCGGACGCGCTGACGTTGCAAACCGCGTCCGGCGAATTCGCGTGCAAACAACTCATCAACTGCGGCGGTCTGCAATGTGACCGCATCGCTCGCATGTGTGGCCTCGATCCGGGCATCATGGTCGTGCCATTCCGCGGCGAATACTATGCGCTGAATCCCGATCGCCGTGGGTTGGTGCGCAACCTGATCTACCCCGTGCCCGATCCGCGCTTTCCGTTTCTCGGCGTGCATTTCACGCGGACGGTGCACGGCGAGGTTGACGCTGGGCCGAACGCCGTGCTGGCATTTCGCCGTGAGGGCTACAGCCGTTGGCAGGTGTCGCCGCGCGATATGTGGGAATGGATGTGCTACGCCGGCTTTTGGCGGATGGCCTGGAAATATTGGCGCACGGGCATGAACGAGATGATTCGCTCCTTCAGCAAACGCGTGTTCTACAACTCGCTACGGCGCTTGATCCCGGAGTTGAAGATCACCGACATCCATCCCTTCACGACCGGCGTCCGCGCCCAGGCGTTGGAGCCAAGCGGCGCCCTCGTGGATGACTTCCGTTTCGTGCAAGCCGAGCGCATGATCCACGTTCTCAACGCCCCCTCGCCGGCGGCGACGGCGTCGCTCAGCATCGGCCAAACCATCAGTGAAATGGCCGGCAAACAATGGAACCTGTCGACGAAAATCGTGTGATGTTTAGCCGCTCGCCTTTGGCGAGCGCGGGCTGCGCGCTCGCCAAAGGCGAGCGGCTAAACGGGTGAAAAACATCATGTCTCTCGCTCAAGCCCGCATCGTGTTGATCGAAACGCACACCGCGGGCAACCTCGGCGCCGTCGCTCGCTGCATGGGCAACTTCGGGTTGGCCGATCTCGTGCTCGTTGCTCCGATCGCCAATCGCCATGACGCCAACGCCCGGCACATGGCGACCCACGGCGAGGCGATCCTCGATGCCGCCCGCGTCGTGCCCACGCTCGATGACGCCATCGCCGACTGCGTGCTCGTCGTCGGCACGTCGGCCAAGGCAGGCGGGTTGTTTCGTCGGCAACCAGTGGCGCCGCCCGATGTCGTCATGCCGCGCGTTGCCGAGTTTTTGCGCCGCGATCAGCCGGTGGCGATCGTGTTCGGACCCGAGCCGACCGGTTTGAGCAACGCAATCGTGGCCCGCTGCCAAACCCTGATTCAGATTCCTACGGATGAGACCTATGCCGCCCTGAACCTGGCACAATCGGTTGCGATCTGTTTGTACGAGTTACGCAAAGCCTGGTGCTCTGGTATTGAACACACGCCGTCGGAGGAGTATCGCCGAGCGCCGCTTGAAATGTTTGACCCGATGGTTCGCCACCTGCAGACGGCATTGGAAGAAATCCACTTTCTTTACGGCGAAAAAGCCGAGTCACTCATGCACGCCCTACGCCATCTGCTGGGCAAGGCCGAGCTATCGGAGATGGAAGTGCGCATCCTCCACGGCCTGGCCCGCCAGATACGCTGGTATGTGGCGGAAAATAGCATTTAGCCACAAATGACGCCATTGACCAAGAGACGAGCCGGAAGCATCACTTGAAATTTTATTCTAACCACTGGCAGAGACAAAAAAACGGGCGGAACCACGATTAGGTTCCGCCCGTCAATTTGCAGATGATTTACAAACGAAGTACCGATCACGCATCGGGCAGGGTCGAGACTTCGCCGTTGTTCGGCGTGAGGAACGCACCGAACGCGACGCCGGACATAGAGTACGGGAACATACGGACCGTGCCGTCGCCCATACCCATCAAGGCGCCTTGGGCATACGGGCTGCCCCAGGTGTTAGCCGTGGTCGCAGCCGAGTCGCGGGCGAGGACGATGTTCGGACCAACGGCAGCAGTACCCGTTCCGCCACCGCGGTAGGTCGTGACGAGACCACCCGTGAAGAGGGAACTGCTCTGATTGGCGACGAGAGCGGAGGAAGACCAAGCGCCGGTCCCGATGTTGCCGTGGCCAGCGAAGATCGAGTTCGACGTGCCGTCGGAAATGCCAGTCATGGTGCGCTTGGTGTCGATAGCGTTCGGCACGGAGGCGGCGAAACCGGAGCCGTTCATGTAACCGTTATAGAAGAAGCACGACCACATGCCGGCTGTTGCCGTGCCACCGGCGATCCACGACGGCCGACCGCGTCCGGGGCACATGTAGGCGGCAATACCAGCCGCTGTTGTTGTGGCGGTAGCACCGTTCGTGAAAATCGGTGTTTGGTCCATGTACGGCGTGATCTGGAAGCCCCAGCTACCGCTTGGGTAAGATCCCCCAACAGCGGTTGGGGAATAGCTGACGCCAGCTGACGTCGTCTTGACGGAAACGCCGTTGAACGGCAGACGCTTGTTCGCGTCATGGAAGCCCTGGAACGAGAGAACGATGTTCTTCACGTTGTTGGTCGATTGCGTGCGAGCCGCAGCTTCACGCACCTTCTGCACGGCGGGAACGAGCAGCGCGATCAGGATCGCGATAATCGCGATGACGACCAGAAGCTCGATCAGGGTGAAACCCTTGCGCCCCTTCAACACTTTCTGCATACTCATCTTCAGACTCCTAAAAAAGAAAACAAAAGAACTGAAAAGGTGGAAATGAATCCATAACGAATATTCCACCATAGTAATTATAAATCCGAATCGGGTTTATTTGCAATCCTATTTCGGGAAATATTTTGGCTTTTTTCTGGTTTATACTTTGAACGGCTTAGAATTGTCCGATTTAGTGAACGGTGGCACAGGCATTCCTATCTGTGCCACCGATGCGACATTTCAAGCCGCACCAGTCCGTCGCTTACGCTTCCGGCTCGTAAAGTGACTTTTGTCGGTCGCGTGAAGTATAATAAAAAATAATGTGAGAAACAATTAGCTTCTCTTCAGGAGGCGCTAAGTTGCTTAATCGTAATGAACAACTTTCTTTTTTTACACCCTGACGGCTCTCCAACGGCGCTCGGCGACTTTCGTGGCAAGCCGTTGTTGCTGATCTTCCTGCGGCATCTCGGTTGAATATCGTGTCGCGCGCATCTCGGCGAGGTGCAAAAGAGGATGTCGGCAATTGAGCAGCTTGGTGCCGCAGTGCTCGTCGTCAGTTTCATGCCGCCGGCGCTGGTGCAGGCGTTTCTCGCGGAGTTGCCGCAGCCTTTTCCTGTTGTGTCTGATCCGGATCGCAAGGCATATCAAGCGTTCGCACTGAGGCGAGCGAAGTGGACCGACTTTTTGCGACCCTCGGTGATTGCTCACTACGTCAAACTGATGTTTCGCGGTTGGTTGCCTGGACGACCGGCGAAAGGTGCCGATTTGCTCCAGCTGGGCGGCGATTTCGTACTGGATCGCGAAGGAAACGTCGTCCTTGCGCACGTGAGCAGTGATGCGTCGGATCGGCCGACGTCTGAGGTGCTGTTGGATGCGCTCAAACGGGCGGCGGGGGGCGTAGTTGCAGCTTGGCATTTGCGCTCGCAAAGCGCCCTGCTGAGCGCTAAGCCGCAAGCGGAAGAGTCAATCCGGCAACGGCTGGCCCTTTGTTTCGGGCACGAACCAGATGACGACCATGCCGGCGAAATAGATGAAGCTCAGAGCCGCACACGCTTGCGGCAGGCCGCCAATCGCCGTGCTCAGGTTGCCCAGCTGCAAGACGCCGATCGCGGCGATCACTCGGCCGAAGTTGAAGCCGAAGCCTTGTCCCGTGGCGCGGATGGCGGTCGGAAATAGTTCGGGTAGATACAGCGGCAGCCAGCCGTAGAACGAAGCGGTGATCGCGCCGGCGAAAAATGCGACGACGAGAAACAAATCGCCGAACTCGTGGATCGTGAGCAAAAACACTTGCAAGATCGCAAACGAGCTGATGCACAGAAGGAAATAGGTGATACGTCGGCCCAGCCAATTGCCAACTAGGGCGGCAATGATCGTGCCGATGACGGCGCCGGCGGCGGTGGAAAGTTGCGTATAGCTTGCCGCGGGTGGTGCGGGGTCGAGTTGCTTTTCGTCAACGCCTTTGGCCTTCGCTTCGGCTGTACGCGCATCGCTGACCATTTTGTTGGCAATCGCCGGCGCCTGTTGCGTCGAGCCCCAGGTTCCCAGCA
Organism: Singulisphaera sp. GP187; assembly: GCA_945861245.1. Lineage (GTDB taxonomy): Bacteria > Planctomycetota > Planctomycetia > Gemmatales > Gemmataceae > SIAQ01. Next base: position 21,059 of record CAMAUE010000054.1, on the reverse strand, counting down.
ATGCGATGCCGCTCAGGCAGGCAGCGAGGAGCATAAGTTTGAGCGGATTGTTGGTGACGGTGACTGGCCCTGGCCCCGCCGCCGCCCGAACGCGCTGCAAATAGCGCATTACCGGATAGATATAGCCGATCGTCACGAGGACGAAGCCAACGACGGAACCGATGATCGCCAGAGGGATCGGCACGGCATCGAAAGCCCAGAGCGCGATGATGCCGCAGGCCGCCGCCGCCCCGCCGAGCACGCTGAAGAGATCGTGCGTTGCCCAATAAGACGTGGCGCCTTTTTCTTTTTCGTGCAACCACTTTTCCGACTCGGGCACGAACATGCGGATGAAGAAGGTCAACAGTGCAGGCAGCGCGCCGAGCATCATGAGAAAGCGCCAGCCATCGTTGGCGAGCAGCGATTCGATCCAATGACCGGGCAGGCTCATCGATTCGAGAAGCCCGCGCACCTGACCGACTTGCTTGATGAGGCCCAACCCGGCGAGGGCGATGATGAGATAGCCGACATTGGCGGCGGCGCCGATCAGCCCGGCCAAGAAAGCGCGTGAGCGGGCGGGCCAAATCTCGTTGATGAGAGCGACGCCGAGCGACCATTCCCCGCCCATGCCGAGCGCGGCGATAAAACGCAGGACGCCGACCTGCCAGGCTTCATTGGCGAAGCCGCACATCGCGCTGACGAGGGCGTAGGTGATGACGCTGAGCATCATGGAGCGCACGCGGCCAATGCGATCGCCCAGCCAACCGAAGAGCACGCCGCCGGTCGCCGCCCCGATGAGGAAGAACGCGGTGATGATGCCGATCCAGCGATTGACTTCGGCTTCGCTGACGGGAATGAGCGTGCCGTCGGCGGTGGTCGTCGCCAACAACTCGCGGAGAGCGGGTCGTTGCACGAGCGGGAAGAGGCCCATCTCGAGGCCGTCGAATAGCCAGCCGAGGAGCGCCGCGGTGAGGGCCATCCATTTGCCGAAGTTGCTGGAGGATTGCGAGTTCATGGGATGAGTGCCGATGACTTTGGTAGGATGGATTACGATCAAGACAGCATAAAGGAAGCGCCGGAAAGGTCAAACGGAAGTTGTGCGAACGACGTATCGCGACTTGCTAACGAACAGGTTGTGTGATAAAACGGTTGCGTCCCACCTGCATTTTTTTGGAAATAAGCGATGAATCTCAACTGCCTTTCGCGTCGTCATTTTCTGGCCGGGTCTACGATGGGTCTGGGCGGTGCTGCGCTGGCGTGGTTGCTGCACCAGGACGCTCTGCTCGCCGCCCCGACGAGGCCGGAGTTGGAGCCTCGCACGTTCGATCTTTCGCCGCGGCAGCCGCATCATCCGCCGAAGGCGCGGGCGATGATCTCGATGTTCATGCAGGGCGGGCCGAGCCACATCGATTTGCTGGACCGAAAGCCGGAGCTTGAGCGGCGGGCCGGTCAGCCCTACCCTGGCGAATTGCGTTTTGACAGTCCGAAGCAGGTGCTCAATCAACTCTTCCCAAGCCCGTGGCCGTTCCGTCGCTACGGGCAGTCCGGTACCGAAATCTCGACGCTTCTGCCGCACCTTGGCAGCGTGATCGACGATGTCTGCGTCGTGCGTTCGATGCGCACCGCCGTCAACAACCACGTCCAGTCGGCGGTCGCGCTCAACACGGGCCGAATCCTCGCCGGTCGCCCGGTGCTCGGCAGCTGGCTGACATATGGTCTCGGCAGCGAATCGCAGAATCTGCCGGCGTACATGGTGCTGCCGGATGTCACGCTGCCTGTCGTCGGCGTCGACAATTGGTCGAACGGCTGGTTGCCCTCGATTTACCAGGGAACCGTTGTCCGCAACACCGAACCGCGAATTCTGAATCTCGACCCGGCGCCCCATATGCGAGGCGAAGCGCAGGGGCGGTTTCTCAATTACCTCGAACAACTCAATCGCGAACATTTGGATCGGCATCCCGGCCAATCGGAACTGGAAGCGCGGTTGGCGAGCTACGCTCTCGCCGCACGCATGCAGATGGCGGCGCGCGAAGCGCTCGATCTCACGCGTGAATCGGCTGCGACGAAACGGCTTTACGGTTTCGACGACCCCGCCTGCCGCGATTTCGCCGAGCGCTGCCTTATCGCCCGCCGGCTCGTTGAACGCGGTGTGCGTTTTGTGCAGCTGTGCACAGGCAACCAGTTCTGGGACCATCACAGCAACATCGCCACCAGCTTGCCGCGCTCGGCTCGCAAGATCGATCAGCCCTCCGCCGCTCTCGTCTATGACTTGAAAGCACGCGGTCTGCTTGACACCACGCTCGTGGCCTGGGGCGGGGAAATGGGTCGGCTGCCCGTCATCCAAAACGCCAACGCCAGCGTTGGCCGCGATCACAATACCTACGGCTTCAGCATGTGGTTCGCCGGCGGCGGGATCAAAGGCGGCACGACCTACGGCGCTACCGACGATTTTGGCTACAACGCCGTCCACAATGTCGTCCATCACTACGACTACCAGGCGACGATCCTGCACCTGTTCGGCCTCGACCATCGCCGACTCGTCTTCCGCCGCAACAACCAGGAATTGACGCTGACCGACAACCAGTCGGCCCGTGTGGTGCACGATATTTTGGCGTGATGGGTTCCGTTTAGCCGCTCCCCTTTGGCGAGCGCGAGCAGGTGCCGCACGGAACGTAGGTCGCGCTCGCCAAAGGCGAGCGGCTAAACGGAAATCCCGCTTGCATTCCGCGCAGCATCGTGGATAATGGCCAATTGAAGGATAATCTGCATTCCGCCGCTGACAGGAGAGATCGTCATGTTCGCAAGGTCAACGTTGTTCGCTGTGGGTGCCTTCTGTTTTCTGACCACTCTCGCGCTCGCACAAACACCGGATGCCAACGATGCACGCGTAGCAACACTCGTGAAGAAGCTCGGCAGCGGCTCGTACCAGGCCCGCGAATCGGCTCGCAAGGGGCTGGAATCGCTCGGCGCCGATTCGCTCGACACCCTTCGCAAAGCCCGCGCCAGCATTGATACGGATGTGGAAACCTTACGCCGCCTCGATGACGTTATTTTCCGATTTGAGCTGCAACTTCTTACCAAACAAATTCTTACGCCGAAGGAAGTACATCTCGTCCTCAAAGATGCCACACCGCCACAGGCTATCGCGGAGTTGGCGAAAGTCAGCGGCTACCCAATCCAGTTTCAGGGCGATGCCACCAAATTCGCGAACAAGAAGCTGACACTCGATATCAAAGCGCCGTTTTGGCGAGTGCTGGATCGCATTAACCAGGACGCTGGCCTCGTCGAGCGTGCTGACAGTTTGCCACAGGACCTTGGCGATCCGAGATTTGGCAACGTCCGCGTCATGCGTGGCGGCATCGCTCGTGTTTATTCGCCGAACACCCTGGTCGCACCGGCCGGGCCAATTGTCGTTGTGCCGCGAACCACGGAACAACCGCGAGTCGATTTCGCAGGTGCCGTCAAGACGGAAGTCCGCGTTAGCCGGGACCCGAAGTCGCAGGATGTGATCGTCGAGTTGACCGCCGGCATTGAGCCGCGACTCGTCAATGGCATGGTGGCGGGCAAGCCGGCGCTCGCCAAGATCGCGGATGGGAATGGCCGAACGCTGGAAGCGATGCCGGATCAGGCAGTTGTCGACGGTATTACGACCGGCGGCTTGATACCTGGTGTGTTGCCACGCCGCAACTCAGTTCAGTTCCGATTCAAAAATCCCGGCGACGCCCTCAACGCCATCAAGGAACTCGTCGGCCAATGGACCGTCACCGTCGATCTGCAAAACGAAGTCGTCGCGAAATTACCCAACATTCTCAACGCGACCGGCAAATCTGCGTCCGGCAGCAACGGCGGCGATTTGACCGTCGTCAGCATCAAGAAAACCCCCGCTGGCGATTTTGAAGTGACCATCGCTATGAACGGATTGACTCCCAACCCGTTTGGAAACAACGTCGTCATCAACGGTGGCGGCGGCGTTATCATTCGCGGCAACGTCGTCATCAACGGCGCCATCGTCATCGGCCCCAACGGCGTCCAAATGGGCGGCTCGGGCAATCGCAAGGACCTTCCCGATCTCGTCGACGCCACTGGCCAAAAGTTCCAAATCCTTGCCGTCACCGCCGACAACACCTCCATCAGCAACACCGGCGTCTCGCGCGCCGCCACCATCGTCTACCGCCCAAGCCCCGGCCAAGGTGAACCGCGCGACCTGATCTTGTTCGGCACGCGCAACCACGCCATCGCGGTGCCGTTCCGCTTTGAAAACGTCGCAATACCGAGCAAGAATTAATCAGTAACAATGTAAGCCCAAGGGTGAGGTACTCCGAACCCTCGGGATCGCGCTGGGATTATCCCAGCGTTGCGGAGTGCCTCACCTCTGGGCATTGGGTTCCTTCCTTTTTCTTGGCATGCCGAGGTGCCCCGTGCGTTCCTGTGTCCTCCTCGGTGCCTGGCTCGTTCCCGCGTTCGCCTTTGCTCAAGAGGGTTCCTAGGTCGGCAAAACCGTGTTCACGAAGTATCACGGCATCGGCCTGCGAGATTTCGACAAAGATGGCAAGCTGCAAACCATCGCTTGCCTCAATGACAGCATCACCTACCGTGTGCTCGAAGAGAAAGGCAGCGAGGTTCGCGTCGTCACTTCGCTGGGGAAGGTGGGCTGGGCGGACAAGGCCGACTTCATGCCCGCCGACAAAGCCGTCGATCACTTCACAGCCGAGCTGAAGAAGACCCCCGAAGAAGCCGGCCTCTACCAAAAACGCGCCTATGCGTATGAGTTGCAAGGTAAGTTTAACGAAGCGCTGCGCGACATGAATGATACGATTCATCATGCCTACAACGATCCCTTTTCATGGAACCAACGTGCCGGGTTCTATTTGGCGAACGGATACGTCAAAATGCTGGCGATCGACGATCTCAACGAGGCGATCCAACGCCGGCCCGGGTCCGGCCTGCTGCTTGCCAATCGCGGTTACGTCTATGCGATGCGGAAGGACTACGACAACGCACGCCGTGATCTGGAAGACGCCTGTCTGTACGAGCCACATCGGCCCGCGAGCTGGAACAATCGTGGTTTAGTGCTCTTTCTGAAGGGCGACTTCAATCGCGCTCTTGCTGATTTCGCTGTAGCCGAGAACATGAACCCGCACAACGCCCATGTCCTCCTGAACCGCGCTCGCATGCTGGCCACCTGCAAAGAGGCGAAATATCGCGACGGGAAGAAAGCAGTCGAATTGGCGAAGCAAGCGCTGCTGATGGAGCCGAATCCGAGCCGTGAGTTTTTCGACGCACTCGCCGCCGCCTATGCCGAGACGGGCAACTTCGCCGAGGCGTTGCGGCTGCAAAACGAAGTGCTGCGCGACCCGCCGCGACTTGTACCACGCCAAGAAAAAGTATCGTGAGCCGTAACATTGGCGAGCCTAGCCGCGTCAGCGGCAGGTTGATACTGCCCTCGTGTGTTCAACCTGCCGCTTACGCGGCTAGGCTCGCCAATACATCGTTCTTGCCTACCCATCCACCCAGCTATACGGATAGCTCGCGTCATCAAGTTCCAACCCTTGCTTCGTCAGTAGTAACGGTTTGAACGTATCGAGCATCACGGCGAGTTCGTCGGTGAACTTCACATCCTTGCTCGCCACGATCGTCCCCGGGTGCGGCCCGTGCGGAATGCCGCGAGGGTGCAACGTGAACGACGCCTCCTCGACGCCGCGCCGGCTGCCGAATCGGCCTCGCACGTAATACAGCACCTCATCGGCCTGCACGTTGGAATGGGCGTATGGAACCTTGATCGCGTTCGGATCGGAATCGAGCAGCCGCGGCGCGAATGTGCACAGCACAAACCCCGGCGCATCGAACGTCTGATGCACCGGCGGCGGTTGATGGATGCGCCCCGTGATCGGCTCGAAATCGTCCGCGTTGAATGTGAACGGATAGACCATCCCGTCCCACCCCACCACGTCAAACGGATGTTGACTCAACACATACCGCGTCAGCCGAGAGCCGTCTTTCACGAGTACAGGCGTTGGCTCCTCCTTGTCCACAGTGTGCAGCTGCGTTGGCCCGTGGAAGTCGCGCTCGCTGTACGGCGCGCCAAGCCGAAGTTGGCCATCGGGATTCAAATAGTGCGGCGGTATGGTCAGCGTGCCAATCGATTCAACAATGAGCAGGTCGGCGTTTCCTTCGAACACGAGCCGATACGTCGTCGTGCGCGGGATGACGACGTAATCGTACTGGCGAAAAGGCAGCGGGCCGAACATCGTGTGCAGCGTCCCGTGGCCCTGATGGATGAAGATGACTTCGTCCGCGGAAACGTTGCGGAAAAGCTCCTCCTGCGCCAGCGCGGGCCGACAGCGCGAAATAACGACATCGTCGTTGCCCATGATTGGCACACGGCCCGTGATTGGATCGCCGATTCGCGGCATGGCACCGCTTTTGACGTGATGATGCCGAAGTGTCGGCTGGGTGAGAAAATCGACAGCTGCGGTGCCCGCTGCCTCAATCTTGGCCACGCGCGTTGGTGGGCGAAGATGATAGACGATGGAATACGCTCGGCCAAAGCCCGCCGTGGTGACGACCTCTTCGTAGAAGATGCCCTCGCCCTTATGCCCGCCGTCGCGCCGATGTGCGGTATGCCGTTTCGCGGGGATGCTGCCGAGTCGGAGGTATGCAGGCATAATTAATCCACCCCGAATGAGAAGAAGAGTCGCCACAGCGAGGGACCGAGGTCAGGGGCGAGCCGCGGCAGGTCTCATGCGGATCCCTATCCTCCCGCTGGCAAAGACGATGCTACCAAAAAAAGCCCGCGGTGCCCAGCTACGAATCACCCATAGCGAAAAGGGTTCAACAAGAAGGCATAGGGAAATGGTTGCGGACATTTCTAATGCAACCAAAATGGGGACATTTCTATTGCGTTGCGACATCGCAAAAAATCCGCCTTGACACCCCGAACCTCGCCCGATACCAATAAACAGTCGACGCCCCCATCGTCTAGTGGCCTAGGACATAGCCTTCTCACGGCTAAGACAGGGGTTCGAGTCCCCTTGGGGGTATTTTGTTGCCAAATTTGTTGCCACGCCAACGCAAGTCATTATGTAGAAATAACTTGCGACGGCGAAAAATGGCAACAAATTTGGCAACAAATTGGCAACAATTCGGGAAGAAAAAAGGATGGGTTTTGGGACGCTAACAAGCTGCCATCCCGAAGAAAGAGCCGCCACTTTTTTGGAAAGTGGCGGCTCTTTCTTTTGGTGAGGAAATGCTCCGTCTCGGCACCCTACTTCCCTGGCAGCTTGCCCACGAACTTCACCGCACGCTGAATCCAGCCCTTCAACTGGCCATCGTCCTCGATGCCATCGGGAGCGACCACCACCCAGCCCTTCATAGCCTTGCCGGTAATGTCGAATGGCCTGACGTGCGGTTCCAGCAAGGCGTCCTCGCCTTGCTCATTGCCGAGCCGCACGATCAGGGAATTTTTCCAGACGCCGACCAGCACGTTGCCGTTGAGGAGCAAACAGAAGCACCCGAAGAGTGTCTTCTCCTCGATACCTCTCTTGCGGCTCAGGGCCGTGCGAATGCGTTCGGCGAGTGATTCATCGAAGGCCATTGGCGGCTCCATTGAGGCGGCAAGGCATCTTACTTCTTTCAGCGATAGAATACGTCCACCCTATTCCTGGTCGAGATCGAGGCCGACGTGGTGCAAGAATGACCCAGAGCCTGTGCGAAACCTGTGCCTGGATGCGGGAAGTCGTGACGCCCAAGGGATCACGCTTCTTGCTCTGCGAGTTGTCGCAAACGAATCCTGCTTACGCCAAGTATCCACCGCAGCCGGTCGTGCGATGCCAGGGGCATGAACCGAAAGAGCAGGCCGAAAAAGAGAAGTGACCGATGGGCCGACAACAAAAAACGATCCTGTTTCTTTGCACTGGCAACTACTACCGTAGCCGGTTCGCCGAGGTTCTGTTCGTTTCCGTTGCCACAAAAATGGGCCTGCCGTGGAGTGCGTCATCTAGGGGGCTTGCTCTGGAGCGTGGTGTCAACAACGTCGGCCCGATGGCGGTAGCGGCGATCAAGACCCTGGAAACGATGGGCATTCGTGATGCTGAACGATGTGGTCGGCTTCCTGCACAGGTGACGGCGGACGATCTCGAAAAAACCGATGTTGTCATCGCATTGAAGCACGCCGAGCATCTGCCCTTGCTGCAAGAGAGATTCCCTGCCTTTGCCGAAAAGGTAGAGTTCTGGCACGTTGACGATGCACCCGACGCCTTGCCTCTCATCCAGAGCAAGATCATGGACGTTGTGGCCCGCCTTCTCGGAGGCGGCGGCGAAGCTGCACCGCAAGAATCCGTCGAACCAGAAAAGAAACCCACCAAAGACGTTCCCAAGAAGCCAATCACCGTAAAGGTCGGAAGAGAGACAGCAGGACGACGTGGCAAAGGCGTGACCACGGTTTTCGACGTGCCGCTTGATGAAGGCGGTTTGCTTGACCTTGCCGCCAAGTTAAAGCAACGCTGCGGCACCGGAGGAACAGTCAAGGATGGCCGCATTGAGATTCAAGGCGACCAACGTGAACGAATCGTGGTCGAGCTTGAGAAGTTGGGCTTCAAGGCAAAAAGGGTCGGCGGGTAAACTGCCTGGTGTCGTTCGGAGGCTGAACATGCTGAACCTTCACAAAATCTGGATCGAGCAGTGCGAAGCAACGAGGGGGATCAAGGACCATTTCGGCACCGAAAGGGCCATCAAGTACCTTGTGGGCGAGAAGTTCATCCACTACCTGGAAGCCGCAGAGAAGGACGCCGAGTTTCGTGCCGAGCTTCCAGCATTCGTTGCCGAGATCAAGACGATCTTCGAGCATTGGCAAATCGCCGAGTATCTTGAGAAGGCGGGATGGACGGAGCCGTTTGATCCCAGCATTTATGAAGAGGAAGACGATACTCCTGAATCCATTGAAATGGAACGCAAGGACAATATCCGGCGTGTCGCCAATGAAATCCTGATGCTTGAGCGAGCCAAGGAATGGCTGTTGGGCGAAGACGAAAAATAGGATAATCGCATGACCTGTTGACGCCTTCGGGGGCAACCATCGCCCACCTGCAAGAAGGCGGCGATCTCGCAATTCCAAAAAAAAGTCAGAAAACAGTTGCAAGGCGGCAATCGGCCTGGTAAATTATCAATCCTCAATTAAATTTCTTGCGGAAGCATATCCGCACGGCGAAGCACTTCATTCCACGGAAGCAGGGACGTGTCCCCGCAATAGTCGGGCGAGTGCCTCACAAGGAGAATCACATGCCCAAAACCGCCATGTTTGAGATCGAACGTGAAGGGGCAACGATCATTGTCATTCCAGCCGTAAATCTGCGTGAGCTTGACGATGTAGCGTCGAATGCGAGAGAGGCTATTGATGCGTTGAGTGATTTGTCGATCAAAAACCTCGTGATGGATTTTCACAAGACCGATTATTTCGGGAGTACAGCCCTTGCCTTGTTCATAAGGTTCTGGAAGATCTTGGCGGATCGCAGCGGCCACATGGCATTCTGCAATCTGTCCGACCTTCAACGTGAAGTTTTGAGCGTCACCAGACTCGATACGCTGTGGCCCATCTGTGAATCCAGGGAGCAGGCGATGAAGGCGGTTGGCAGTTGAATCGTCCTCATTTCACCGCAGGACGTTCGTAATCTGGTGAATGCGGACAGAGAATCGTTATTCGTTACTTTCGGCTTTTCTCACGGCCTTCAAGCCGCATGTTTTCTTTATGGAGGTAGAGCCATGAACGACGATTTGATGCCTTGGCCCTGGAGCGACGAATGGACTGACATTGGTGGAGAGGGCTGATCTTCCTGCCGCCCAATTTTTTCCGAATCGACGCCCGCAACTTTTTCAGGCACACAGCGGGACACAATGGCCCTGCCCGACCTTTGCGGTCGGGCAGGTTCGATGGTCATTCCCTGAAAGTAGTGATCCCGATTAACGCCGTCAAAAGCAACCTGCCCGCAAGCAGCACTTCTTGAACCGCTGGCCCGATCCGCATGGGCAGAGATCATTGCGGCCCAGCTTCTCGGCCAGTTCCTTGTTGCCGTGGACGATGCGAACGCCATGCTTTACCTTTGTCTCCGATGGGAACCCCTTGCGGCGTTTGCTCATCGTCTCGAAAAAAACCGTTCGTGTTCTTGCTTGCTCATGATCCACCGCCTTTCGTGCGATAGTGATAACTCATGCGTGGACACGGATGAAGGCGAAAGGTTCAGAGGGAAATTCATTTGCAGCCAACGCCCAGACCGCATCGAGCGGATTCACCGCAGCAACTCGTTTTTCCCCGAAACTTGTGGCAATCGGCTCGTCGTCGGGATAGATTGGCAGGTAAGCAGTCGGCGTCGTCATGGACGCATTTCCCGAAAAACTTGGCACAGTTTCCGGCTGACCGTCGCATGGATGGGAAAGGCCGATAACGCTTCCGTGTCCGCAAGCACGAGAGGATAGACCGTCATGAAGAAGCTACAACCTTTCCTCCTCGTCGGAGCAACGTGCATCATTCTGCTGGGTGGCCTTTGGGCCACAGGTTTGCTCCATTTCCCCAAGGCAGAAAAACAACCGACGCCCGATTCCCCGAAGCAGGCTGAAAAACAGACCGAGCATAAGAAGCCCCATGAATTGATCGTGGGCAAGTGGGAGGGTGACGAGGACGGTGTGCCCATCGGGGCCGAATTTTCGGATAAAGGGCTGATGATCTTCCTCGGCAGATTCGCTGGTGGTAATGGAACGGAAAAACGCATCGGGGGGCCGATAAAGTTCGGTGGTTCGTACAAATTCCTTGACGACAAGACGCTGGAAACCGAATTGGCCTTCGGGAAAGCCGTCCAGACGCAGTATCAGGTCGAGATGACTGAAGCGAAGCTGAAATTGACCAGCGAGAAGAAAACACTGGCTTTTAAGCGGGTCCAAGAGTTCTCGGCAGCCCTCACCAAAGAAGAATCAAAGACAAATGACAAAGAAGCCCCACCTTCAAAGCCATCAACGGCGAAGGCAGTTCTTACTTTCAAAAAACACGAAGCCAGCGTTGAAGCCGTGGCCATCAGCCCAGATGGAACCTTGGTCGCATCAGGAGGGGACGATGGGATCGTGCTCATCTGGGAGCGAGCAACAGGGAGGGTACGGCACAAGTTGAATACACTAGGGAATCCACGGAAAGTAATCGGATCAGACAGCGTTCATAGTGTAGCCTTCAGCCCAGACGGGTCTACCGTCGCTTCTGGTTCCGTCGAAGGAGTAATACTCTGGAATGTGGAAACGGCAGAGCGACGAAGAGGAGACTTCGGAGGAAGGCGTGTAGCGTTTTCGCCAGATGGGAAAACGCTAGTCACTGCAACCTACGAAGAGGTTCACGTCTGGGACTTGGTTGACGACAAGAAGGTGTTTTCCAAGAAAACACCAGGAAGCATCACCAGAATTGCAATCAGCCCCGATGGGAAGCTGATCGCTTCTGGCGACCTTGCTTCGTATGTGAGGGTTTGGGATGCCACGACCGGCGAGCAGAAATTCAGCTATAAGAACTCTCGTGGCCAAATCCATGCGGTGGACTTTAGCCAAGACAGCACCCTTGTCGCAGCGAACTCTGCCGGAGTTTTCGATCTGAAAACCGGCGAGAAGGTTGCACTCAAAGGACAGTTGGCAACAGATTCGTTGCCTCGTCCTCACTTCCTGCCTGATGGGAAACACATTGCTTGCGAGCATTGGGATGACTCTGTGCGAATCTGCGACCTGTCAACCGGACAAGAACGGTTGATCCTCAAGGGGCACACCGGCCCTATCAAGGCTCTGGCGGTTAGTCCAGATGGGAAATGGTTAGCATCGGCGAGCCAAGATCACACGGTCAAGGTTTGGGATGTTTCCTCGGTTGCCGATGCTCCCCTCAAGCTGGCTCGGCCACAATTTGATAAGGACTTGTTCAAGAAGCGGGATGCAATCATGCAGGTTGCCGCATTGGACCTGTCAACCTTTGGGTATTCGTGTCTTGCAATCAGTCCAAATGAGAAATACGCTTTCGCTCGATATGGCAATGTAGCTGGTCCGTCAATTCGACTGTGGAGCATCAACGACAAAAGACTTATCACTGAGTCCAATAACACGAACAACACATCATCAACAATTGTGAGTTTTAGCCCTGACAGTCTGTTATATGCCTCTTGTGAGACTGATAAGGTTAGAGTATGGAGCCTGCCGGATCGAAAGGAACACGTTGCCTTTCCCAACCCTGCATTAGACCCAGAAAAGAATGGTGCGAGAATCGAGTTCCGCTATTCAAGTGTAGTGTTTTCCAGTGACGGCAAGAAGGTTGCTGCATGTGGTCGCTATTCCGGCCCATCTGGGTTAAGTCCGACTGGTGGCGTTGTGACTGTCTGGGATACAACAAAAGGCAACATCCTGACCACTCTCAGTGATAGCAAGGCGACTCTGGGATTTACTGGTGTGGCCTTCAGCCCTGATAGCGAGAAAGTAGCCTATTCAACTGATCGAGAAGTCAAGATATGGAGCCTTTCGAGTAACAGCCAGCAACATGCTGTCAAAACAAGTGTGTACATCAGCCGTCTATCATGGAGCAACAACGGTTCCCTTCTGGCGATTGTGGGGTCAGGAAAGACGTTGCTATGGGATGTGACAAATAACCGAGGGACGTATCTGGTGGGCGATGCAGCTTTTCTGCACGGAAACGACTTCCTGGTATCGGTCGATTCAAAAAGTGCTCATGTCCGTGAGGGTGTGCAGGGTCTATCCATCTTCAAGCTATATGAAGGCGGCAATGTGAGTTCGGTGTCGTCTACCGATGATGGAAACAGAATGGCCGTAATTGCGGGCGACCAAGTGACGATGTGGAAGATTAACAAAGAGGCTCTGGAGTTGGTCAGGCAGGAGCGGCTCTCCAAATCTCCCAACGCAAAGGCCAAAGTATTTGAAAACAAGGACGGTTTTGAAATTCCACAGGGCGGCTTCTGGATTGATAAGGCCGACTCAACCTCACTCATTGGCCTGGAACGGCGTCTGGTCATCGCCATTCATCGTGGAACGAGCTTTAATCAACCCATCAAGGTAAAAGTGTCGTCCGAGGACAAGAAACTCGGTTTCTCGCCTGACGTTCACGAAATCAAAAAAGGGGACACGAAAACGAAGGAGGTAGTCTTCTTGGTTCGTGATCTTGGCGAAACCGACCGTTATTGTCCAATAACAGTGGCGACAGACCCGCCTTCAAATATCGTAACGGTGGGATTCATGGCGAGAAAGAATGTGAGTGCCGTCCAACTTCTTCGAGAGTACAAGGATAATGAGGCCGAGGCGAACAATGCCTACAAAGGAAAATTGATCCAGGTCACTGGCACCATCAAAAGGATCACGGAAAAGTGGGTGGAACTGAAAGGAGCAGACCCGCTTCAGGTGCCAAGTGTTGACTGCTACTTCAAAGATCGCAATACTTTGTTTTCACTCAGCGAAGGGAAAGAAATTACGATCACAGGCGTATGTGAGGGCAAAGGCTTTTTTGGAATTATCAACATCAAGGCGTGCGAACTAGCCAAGTAGATGGTTTGCTGTCACAAAATGGCAGTTCACGCTCTAGGCAATTGGATTTTGTCACCTGGAACCACTAATTGGACACAGATATTTGGGATCGCCCAGAACCACCCTCAACGCCCTCTCCAACGCCTTCCTCCCCTCTTCGCAGTTCAGCCGGTGATCCACGCCAGCGGCGACCAATCGTGAGCCGCTGGTTTCGCTCAACTCCACGCTGTCCTCAAACGGCACGTACTCATCGTGAGGGGAGTGGATGACGATGCAGTTCTTCTTCACCGACCTGGCCTTGCCCCATCGTTTCCATGCGGGGGCCAGCAAGATCGTCGCCCGAACGACGATCACGGCTCTATGACGGAGATGGATTTTTTCATGATCGTCCTCCATTCAGTGCATTCTACGTTCAGCCCGCATCGAGCGGGTTCATCGCAGCAAACCGTTTTTCGCCCGAAACTTGTGGCAATCGCCTCGTCGTCGGGATAGATTATGAGGCAAGTGGTCGGCGGTGTCGTTTTGAATCCGAATCTATCTTTCTCTGAAGGTTCAATCCATTGAAACATCTCTTGTGCCTGACTATCGTTGCAACCACCGCTTCTCTAATGAGCGTTTCCGGCTGTTCGAGACAGGAAAAAGACCCGCCAAAGCCACCAGTGATCGACAATCCCCAGGCACAACAAATAGACCCGCCAAAGATCATAGTGACTGACCCGACAAAGCCAGCAGTCACCAATTCCATCGGCATGAAATTCGTCTGGATACCGCCAGGGACTTTCATGATGGGCAGTCCGAAGGAAGAGAAAGAAAGGCAAGCCAACGAAACGCAGCACAAGGTCACGTTGACGAAGGGCTTCTACATGAGCGTCTACACCGTGACTCAAGAACAATGGCAGGCAGTGATGGGGAACAACCCAAGCGTATTCAAAGGCGAAAAGAACCTGCCGGTCGACCAAGTGTCCTGGGAGGATTGCCAGGAGTTCGTCAAGAAACTTCGTGAGAAAGACAAGAAAGCCTATCGCCTGCCCGCCGAGGCCGAGTGGGAATATGCCTGTCGTGCCGGTACAAAAACGCCCTTTCATTTTGGCGAAACAATTTCAACCGATCAGGCAAATTACTTCGGCGAAGCCGTGTATGGCGACGGCAAGAAAGGCAAGTATCGAGGAAAAACCACTCCGGTAGGCAGTTTTCCCGCAAACGCTTGGGGACTCCACGACATGCACGGCAATGTTTGGCAATGGTGTGAGGATTGGTTCGGAGATTATCCGCAAAAAGACGTGGTTGATCCACAAGGACCAGAAAGCGGCAATGAACGTGTTCTGCGTGGTGGTTCGTGGTTCAATCTTCCCGGGGATTGCCGCTCGGCCTATCGTTACAGGAATGCTCCTGGCTACCGTCTCTACAACTACGGTTGTCGTGTCTGTTTCTGCCTGGACTGATTACGCTTTGCTCTTTATTCTTTTACCCTTTGCATTTTGTATTTTTCCTTTTTAATTCGAGCGAAGCGAGGATTCGGAAAAAAAATGGATGTTTTGGGGTGACTGCAACGGTCGATCAACTTCCACCGAGAACTTGCCCCAACGCCCTCCTCGCCTCTTTGCAATTCAATCTGTGATCCACGCCAGCGGCGACCAATCGTGAGCCGCTGGCCTCGCACAACTCCACGCTGTCCTCAAACGGAACGAACTCATCGTGAGGGGAGTGGATGACGACGCAGTTCTTCTTGACCGACCTGGCCTTGCCCCATCGTTTCCATGCGGGGGCTAATAGGATCAGGGGCGTCTCGCCGCTGTCCAGTGCCATCGCCACTGCACCACCCCTGCTACTGCCAACGATCACGTCTGGCCCGAACTCGTTGTACGCTGCCTGGGCCTGACGCACGGCCCTGGAAAAGAACCAATCACTCAGGCGGGGTGTCAACACGTCGTAGCCCAGGGATCGCATGAAAATCACCTTCGGGCTTACGTCCGATGACGACCAGCCGTGCAGAAACAAGACCTTGCTCATTCAACCATCAATCCTTCCAGTGCGTCGTTCAACATGTCGAAACGTGCCAACCCTTCACGAAGACTCGCCGGAATGCCGCTCTCGCCCCAGAACGCACCAGCAAATTGACCGCAGATCGCTCCGGTGGTGTCGGCGTCATCGCCCAGGTTGACGCCCTTCAACACCGCCTCCTCGAAATTGCTGGCATCGTGAAACGCCCACAACGCAGCTTCCAGGCTTTGAACGACCCATCCCGATCCACGAATGGCAGGCGGCGTCTTTTCCCTGAAACTGCCGTTGGCTACGGCCAATATCAGGGGATGCAGCGGCTTGATTGCGTTCAGTTCCGCTAACGGCCCCCACGTCGGCGAAAGAACCGTGTTGCGGTCCTCACCGTGGATAAAGGCACTCAGCACGAGGGCCATGTAGCGGCAGGCTGATAGGCATTGGTCGCTTGCGTGCGTGGTCAGGCTCGATTCCTCGGCCAGCTTCGCCAGGTCAGGGATGTTCTTTGGGTAATGGTCGTGGTAGCGGATTGGCACAGGAGCCAAACGCATGATGGAGCCATTGCCGCTGCTTCGCTCATCACTGAGGCCGGAAGTCCTGGCGTCCCTGGTTTGGAGAAAGCGGTGAAGTGCGGAACTCGTCGTGATGCCTATGTCGAAGCATCGCCCATTGACGGAATACTTGCCGGTCTTCCACCATTCAACGTACCTCTCGGCCTGGTCGTTCAAGGACCAACCCACCTTGGCGATGCTGTCGGCTAAAGCCAGGGCCATGCTGGTATCGTCTGTGAATTCACCGGCGTTCAATCGGTGCGGCCCACCACTGCGGTATCCAGTGACCGGCTCGAATGAGCCTGGGGACATGAATTCGACGGCAGCACCCAGACTGTCGCCAACTGCCATACCGATCAACGCTCCTCGACTGCGATCTTTCTTGCTCATGGGAAATCTCTCTCTCAAGTAACCTCAATACCTCGTGAGGGCAGATTGCCCCCACGAGGCCGAAGTCTCAGACACGAAACGATTCGGGCTTCGCCAGAGCCAGCTTCTTGAGCTTGGCACCCAGGAGGCACAGGGCGTCATAATACTCTTCCGAAAGGTGGTCGCCGCTGTATTGATGCCCGAACTCGTGAATCAGCAGCTTGTCCACTTCCTCATTGATCCCGCCCTCGAACCAGGCATGGCCCAAACGAAACATGTTGAAGTGCAAGTCACCAGGAGCGTAGCAGGCCAGGAACGCATTCGTCGTATTGACGAAAGTGACCGTCACCGCCACTTGCATCAGTTCGTGGCCCAGCATCACGGCATACTCGGCGATTGCCTTCATCCCTGGCGTCCACTTGTCCGGTGCGATGATCGTGACGTTCTTGCCGTCCGCTTCCTTGCTATACGGTTTTGGCGATGGACAGTGCTTGCCGGAGGGCTGGATGGCACCGGCTTCCTTGGCCTTCTTCCATTCGTTCCCACTCATCATTGGGCCGTACACCAACGTACCGCCCTGGGCGACCCATGCCTTGTTTGCCTCTGGATCGTTCGGATCGAATGCAGCACGCTTTTCGCCGAAGCGAAGATCAAGCACTCGCTTGATGGCTTCCTCCGAGCAGTTCGGGTCGGAGCTTGCCTGGCGTACCCAATCAGCGTTTGCTTCTTCCTCCGTGAGCTTGCCGTGCATCTCATTCAAAATCAGTGTTCGCACAGTCTTGAGGTAGGCCGGTTTGACGTTATTTCGATCACGATTCAAAGGCACCTTCTGACCGATGTTGACGTGCCATTTGTCGGCAGTGTCCACGATGGGCAGGCCCATTTCGTACAGGGCCGAAACTTCGCCAGGGAGAGGCTCGTAGAGGCTCACCACCGTCTTGCGGGTCGTCGGACGCATGACACCCTTGGAGTCAGCTATCTGCGTCTCAAGGCTTGCTTGAAACGAATGAATGGGCTTCCTTGGCATCAGCCTGTCACCGTTGAACGTCACGGCAATGCCATCGGGTAGCAATAGGCTGCGGAGGTAATCGCAAACTTGCGTGTATTCCGCAGCCGTCATCTTAATGCGACCCTCGAAGACGGAGCCACGTTCACGCTTTTGATCTGGCTGCTCCGTGCGGCCCTGGTCGGGGTCAAAGAGAATGGTTCCCTTTGTCGAGCAAATGCTTGCTCGTGTGCAAACAGCCAGGACCAGCTTTTCGCCGAGGTTGAATTGCCCACGCTGTTCGGGGTTGCTCCGTTTGTTGCTCGGAGCAAAGATCGTGTAGGCATGGGACACGTCTTGAAAACCCGCAGGTGCGTCATCTTCGACGCTGAGATCGGCCAGAGCCTGACCAGGCACTTGAACCAGCTTCACGTCAATCTTGGTGACGCCTGGTTCATCCAGAGCGTTCTGAATGAGTTCCCCGACCAATCGGCCCTTGCCCGCTTCCTCAGCCTGTCGGCCAAGTCCTGCCCGATCAACCTCAAACCACTGCTTCTTCATGTTCATTATTCCTCAATTTGTCCTTCGACCTTGCATCGCTCGACGGCAGAAACCGGATCGAGTGACAAGTCTGTGATGAAAAGATGCTTGATCTTGCAATCATCCGTGAAAACGCAAACGTCCAGTCCTTGTTCGAGCCTAAAAACCTCTCCGTCGTCATTCACATCCCATCCAAGGCCATTCGGCCAAAGGGTTGCGTTCACGGTTTGAGACATGATTGTTCTCGGTAGAGTTGCTTGAGCATTTTCATGGCGGCGTTCGCCGTCCAAAAGACAGGTGCCCTGCGGTACTTGTCTCGGAAGTGATCCGCCGCCACTCCGTAGAGTTTCCATTTGCATGAGACAACGAGTGGCCAATCGTTTGGCCCAACGTGGCCAAATGCTTCGAGGGTCATGGGTTCGTGTCCTCTAGCCGTGCTGGATGTAGGCATTTTGGAACACGAATCACGAGATACTCGCCTTCGATGGCGGCGGTCAGCTTCTTTGTTTGTGCGGTCATGATTTCTCCGTCTAGTACTCATCGGGTGTCAAAACGCAAGTGCTCTCCCTCTGGCCGTCATCGTCGGTTGCCTCGGTGATGATCCAGATTTTCACACCCTTCAACGTGCGATAGGCCGACAAAATGCGGCTACCGTCCACGAGGGCTAGGTCGTTGGCTTGCCAATCTTCTGGGCAAACGTCGCCCCAATTCCCCTGACTGTGAAAATCGAGAAAAAAGGCTGCCGTCTGACCACTTTCTTCCAAGCATCGAAGGGCATCGGGCGTGGCGACGAGTTGGCCGAGGGGGAATTTTGCCGTGGCGTTCATTCTGAATCTCCCAGATCGTTCAATGGTTCCTGCTGAGGTTCTTGGTACAGTTAAAGACCGAGCTTCATGCTGCCTCCCCTTGAGTCTGCCGATCTTCTTTATCCCACGATGCCAGGATGCGTTCTTTTTCGCCTGGCTCAAGCGGCCTGTTGGCGTAAGGACTGATCCCTGTCTCCATCTCGGCCAGTTGATAAGCTCGTTGCCAACGGTTGCCCGCCCCGCAGTCGAAGGTGCCGTAGGCCAGGTGTGCCATCTGAGCAACGATCAACCTGACCAACGGATGCGTGTTCAGAGCGGCGGTGCCGTTGACACCGTTCGCACGCAATTCATCCAGCAGTCTTGGCAGGAAGTGGGCCAGACCGGACAGGTTGCAAGCACTTTGGGAGTGCAGCCCTTGCTGCCACGTCTTTTTGCTGATCGGCATGGTCACTTGCCCTCGTGCGGCTGGAAGGCGAAATAATAGCGAGGGTTGTTCCGAAATTCGAGGCTGCCCTTCACGCCGTCAGAGCGGCGACGGACAACGATCAACGGAGCCATGAACCCGATTGCCTCAAACTCCTCCGTCATTTGATCGGTGTCCCAAACTTGGCCGTATTTAGCTTCAAGAGCCTCACGGCTGCCAGGCTCGGCATTGATCTCGACAATGCGTTGGCGACGAAGCGTTTCGGTTGGGTCATTCATGTTTTGCTCCTTGATCGTCTTGGTACAGTTAAGCCGTCAATCCTCGTCCACGTCCTCAACGACGTTGGCGTAATCGGCATCGTATTCCGACACGTCCTCGCCTTTTTCCTTGAGGGCTTCGTACAACTCGGTGATGGTCTTCTTTGCAGGGTTGGAAAGCCCGCCCTCGTAGAACAAGCAGAATAGATCGGCCAAAGCACATCGGACAACGTGGGTCAATTTGTCTGCCATCGTCATTCCCCTAGCTTGCGGCGAAGATCGGTTGATCGAATCAAACAGGTGGATCACGAGGGGAAAGTTGCTGGGCCGCAGCAACGCCAAGCTCGTGACCGTCAAGGTAATCGGGATCGGTCTTGGCCGGTTCTCTTCCGTCAAAGCCGTCCAGTATGCCCACCACAAGATCAAAGCCCCACAAATCCGAAGCCCAATCCAGGGCTGCATTTGCCCCGCCGTCAATCTCAATGCCAGGGTCGGCTCGATCAACCACGCCTCGGCGAATAGCGATAGCGACAAGAGGGCAAACCCAGGTTACGCCCTCTTCGTGAAGGCAAAAAAATCGTCGGATCGGTCGAAGATCATCGGCAAAAGCAGCAACCATTTCACGAAGCAGTGCGTCGTTCACGTTCGGCCCGATCTCGTTTGATGTGCTGGATGTTGTCAAAGTTGCGGAGAGCCTGACGGCGGTAAAAAGACTCCGGTTGACCTGGGGCATATTGCTGGGCGGTTGGCAACTGAAAGGCGTAATACTCCTCGAACGTCATTTCGTGGATCGGCTCGTCGTTCATCGCTTGCTTGCCTCCATGACCACGCTCGGCAACAGCCCCAAGTCTTGCAGGGCTTCCACAATGGCTTCTTTGGGAGCGTAGCCGCCCTGATCGTCTCTGTTCTCCGTGAAACGGTCCTTGCCGTTGTCACCGAACCAACGGTAAACGTCGGCCTCCCACCCTTCTGGCAGTTCCTTCCTCACCGCCCACATTTCAGTGGCGTAGTTTTCGAGCGTTGCTTGATACTCACGCTGGGAGTAGTCTTCTTCGTTCAGGATCGGGTAGTCATCCAGTTTCTGCTTGATGCCGCAGAATTCCTTGAAGGCTTGCGTGATCCTGCCATCCTTGCCGTGGACACGAATCGAAAAACCGTCAACGTGTCCTACTGCCCAATGAGAGTGGGACTCGAAAACAACGTCTGGATCGTCGCCTTCTGCGAATGGAGCGAGCAGCTTGGCGATCTGGTCGCTGTTGCTCTGGTCAAGAAGGCCCGCATCACGGTTCGACGTGTAGAAGATCGCCCAGCGGTCGGCGTCATCCAGGTCGTAGCCACGGCTCCATGCGAAGCACGAGAATTTTCGCCAGTTGCCAACCGTTTCTTTTGCGGCGGCTTCCACGTCTGTCCAGTCGATGTTGCTGCTCATGCTTTGCTTGGTACAGTTAAGCCAACTCGCTTCTTGGCTGATTGCCATACTTCGCTTGAAGGCGGTCCAGTGTTGCCTTTTCCTCAGCTTCTGTTTCCTCTGCCAAAAGTTGCTCGTACTTTTCCATGATGCCGTTGTGACGGACCCATTGCTGCAAAGCTCTTTCCACGTCGGAATAGGTCCAGGCC